>DATHHQ010000636.1:0-4388 GCA_035490095.1 Bradyrhizobium sp. | reverse complement strand
ACCGAATATTGGGACTACACCGCAAAACTGTTCGACTGGCACGGCGGCGGCACGCCCAACATGATCCTCGACGACGGCGGCGACGCCACCATGCTGGTCCATCACGGCCTGCGCGCCGAGAACGGCGACGTCAAGTTTCTCGACAAGCCGGAATCGGAAGAAGAGGAAGTGTTCTTCGCGCTGATCAAGAAGCTCCTGAAAGAGAAGCCCAAGGGCTGGTTCGCCGAGATCGCCAAGAACATCAAGGGCGTGTCGGAGGAGACGACGACGGGCGTGCACCGGCTCTACAACATGGAGAAGGAAGGCAAGCTCTTGTTCCCGGCGATCAACGTCAACGACAGCGTCACCAAGTCGAAGTTCGACAATCTCTATGGCTGCCGCGAATCGCTGGTCGACGGAATCCGCCGCGGCACCGACGTGATGATGTCGGGCAAGGTGGCGATGGTCGCGGGTTTTGGCGACGTCGGCAAGGGCTCGGCGGCCTCGCTGCGCCAGGCCGGCTGTCGCGTGATGGTGTCCGAGGTCGATCCGATCTGTGCGCTGCAGGCGGCGATGGAAGGCTATGAAGTCGTCACCATGGAAGACGCGGCACCGCGCGCCGACATCTTTGTCACCGCCACCGGCAACAAGGACATCATCACCATCGAGCACATGCGCGCGATGAAGGATCGCGCCATCGTCTGCAACATCGGTCACTTCGACAACGAGATCCAGATCGCTGGCTTGCGCAACCTGAAATGGACCAACATCAAGCCGCAGGTCGACGAGATCACCTTCCCGGACAATCACCGCATCGTCCTGCTGTCGGAAGGCCGCCTGGTGAATCTCGGCAACGCCATGGGGCATCCGTCGTTCGTGATGTCGGCATCCTTCACCAACCAGACGCTGGCGCAGATCGAGCTCTACGCCAACAACAAGGACGGCAAGTACCAGAAGAAGGTCTACGTGCTGCCGAAGTCGCTGGATGAGAAGGTGGCGCGGCTGCATCTCGCCAAGATCGGGGTGAAATTGACAAAACTGCGGCCAGACCAGGCCGAATATATCGGCGTCAAGCCGGAAGGCCCGTTCAAGGCGGATCATTACCGGTATTGAGAATTTGAGGGCGTCATTCCCCGATGTGCAATTGCACATCTGAGGGCGCGCGTCAGCGCGAACCCGGAATCTCGTGCAGCAACCTCTGGATTCCGGGTTCGCGTCTTCGACGCGCCCCCGGAATGACGTTGAGACATATTAGCGCCCCGGAGCGATCCGGGGCTTTCGATTGCCGGTTGCATTTTACCCCTACAGCGGAATAACTGGTGGCAATAACGGCAAGCCGAATTGCCGGACCAGCCCGCCGGGGAGGTGCCATGCCAAGCGAACATGTCGACGTGCTGATCGTCGGCGCCGGGCTATCCGGCATCGGCGCGGGCTATCACCTGCAGCAGAAATGCCCCGGCAAGAGCTATGCGATCCTCGAGGGCCGCGACTGTATCGGCGGCACCTGGGATCTGTTCCGCTATCCAGGCGTCCGCTCCGACAGCGACATGTTCACGCTGGGCTATTCGTTCAAGCCATGGACCGAGCCGAAGGCAATCGCGGATGGGCCGCGGATTCTGAATTACGTCCGCGAAACGGCCATCGACAACGGCATCGACAAGAAGATCCGCTTCAACCATCGGGTCAAGCGGGCGTCGTGGTCGACGCAGGATGCGCGCTGGACCGTGGAGGCCGAGCGCGGACCGGTGGGCGAGGGGGCTGCGGAGATCGTGCGCTTCACCTGCAGTTTCCTGTTCATGTGCTCCGGCTATTACAAATACGAGGAAGGCTATACGCCCCAGTTTTCCGGCTCAGAGGATTTCGCCGGCCGCATCGTGCATCCGCAGAAATGGCCTGACGACATCGACTACGCCGGCAAGCGCGTGGTGGTGATCGGATCGGGCGCCACCGCGGTGACGCTGGTTCCGGAGCTGGCCAGGACGGCCGGTCATGTCACCATGCTGCAGCGCTCGCCGACCTATGTGGTGTCGCGCCCGGCGCAGGACCCGGTCGCGAACAAGCTGCGCGCGCGGCTGCCGGCGAAGCTGGCCTATCACCTGATCCGCTGGCGCAACGTGCTCTGGGGCATGTTTTTCTTCCAGCTCAGCCGGCGCCGGCCCGCGCGGGTCAAGCAACTGATCCTCGGCGGCGTCAGGATGGCGCTCGGTCCCGACTACGACATCGCGACCCATTTCACGCCGCGCTACAATCCCTGGGATCAACGGCTGTGCCTGGTGCCCGACGGCGATCTGTTCAAGGCGATCAAGGAAAAGCGCGCCTCGGTCGTGACCAAGGAGATCGACAGCTTCACGAAGAACGGCATCCGGCTGAAGGACGGCAGCGAGCTCGAGGCCGACATCATCGTCACCGCCACCGGCCTCAATCTGCAGGTGATGGGCGGCACGGAAGTCAGTGTCGACGGCCGCGGAATCGATTTTGCGCGGATGCTGAATTACAAGGGCATGATGTATTCCGACATCCCCAATCTGGCGGCCTCGTTCGGCTACACCAATGCGTCGTGGACGCTGAAATGCGACCTGACCTGCGAATATGTCTGCCGCCTGATCAATTACATGGACCGGCATGGCTACAGGCAATGCATGCCGCACAATGTCGATCCCACCATCACCGAATTGCCGTCGCTGGATTTTTCGTCCGGTTACGTGCAGCGTTCGATCGCGAAAATGCCGAAACAAGGCTCGAAGCGGCCGTGGCGGCTCTATCAGAATTACGCGCTCGACATCGTCACGCTGCGTTACGGCACCGTCAACGATGGCGTGATGCAGTATTCGTGAGGGGCAGGCCTGCCTCACGTCAGCGAGCTGCGGTGGAACATCGCTGTCGGCACGGTCTGCTTGGTCGGCGCATGATCAACAAGATTCGGGACATGATCAGACAGCAGGCCGCGAACAGCAGCGACAAACGCACCGGGATCAATACCGACAAGTCGGCCTGAGCGACGCCTGTCAGGCTATTGTTTATGTGGAAGGGCGGGCAGGATCACCCGCTCCTTATCGCTTGCCCCTCGCAGCCTCGATGAGAACGCTCGCGAAGCGAGACGACGCCTCCCCGAGGCCCATTCCCAAACCCTTGCGTAACTGGCCGTCAAGCTGATCAGGACCGTGGGACCGAGCCGCTGTCGTATTCACCGCCCCCAGGCATCGGGCGAAAAGTCAAAACGGATCGGTCATTCGTGGAAGACGGACATGCGTATGGATTCATACCATTTCACCAACGCAGAGCCGGCGTGCGGCTCATTGCGAGAGGGAGAACGTTTATGTCTGGAACATCGTTATCGCCCACCCGACGCAGCCTGCTTGCCACGTCAGCCGCCGCAGGTGCCCTCAGCCTGCTTCCCGCGCATCTGGCCGCAGCGGTCGATAGCAACGCCATCCGCCCCTTCCACATCAACATTCCGGAGGCGGATCTCGTCGACCTTCGCCGGCGCGTGAAGGCGACAAGCTGGCCCACCAAAGAGACTGTCACCGATCCATCCCAGGGTGTGCAGCTGGCGACGATTCAGAAACTCGCGCACTATTGGTCGACTGAGTACGATTGGCGCAGGTGCGAGGCGAAGCTGAAAGCCCTGCCGCACTTCGTCACCGAGATCGACGGGGTCGACATTCATTTCATTCACGTTCGTTCGAAACATGAAAACGCGTTGCCGCTCATCGTCACCCATGGATGGCCCGGGTCGATCATCGAGCAGCTGAAGATTGTCGATCCACTGACCAATCCCACGGCACATGGCGCGAGCGCATCGGACGCGTTCCATCTGGTAATTCCGTCGCTGCCCGGACACGGCTTTTCGGGCAAGCCGACCACGACCGGCTGGGACCCCATCCGCATCGCACGCGCCTGGACCGTGCTGATGAAGCGTCTCGGATACACGCGATTTGCGGCGCAAGGCGGCGATTGGGGGAATGCGGTGACGGAGCAGATGGCTCTGCAGGCGCCGCCCGAATTGATCGGTATCCACACCAACATGCCGGCCACCGTCCCAGCCGAGATTGCGAAGGCTCTCCAGTTCGGCGAACCGCCCCCTTCCGGCCTCTCGGCCGACGAGAAGCATGCGTGGGATCAGCTCGACTTTTTCTACAAGCACGGCGTTGGTTACGCCCAGGAGATGGCGAACCGTCCGCAGACGCTGTACGGGATCGAGGATTCCCCTGTCGGCCTCGCTGCCTGGATGCTCGACCACGACGCCAGCAGTTATGCGCTCATCGCACGCGTCTTCGACGGCCAGCGCGAAGGCCTCACGCGCGACGACATCCTCGACAATGTGACGCTCTACTGGTTGACGAATACGGCGGTTTCTTCCGCTCGTCTCTATTGGGAAAGCAAGCTGCCCTTTTTCGCTCCGAAAGGTG
>DATHHQ010000635.1:0-4580 GCA_035490095.1 Bradyrhizobium sp. | reverse complement strand
CGTCCCACCATCCCATGGTGACCAGATCGCCGAACCATTGATGCGCCATCTCGTGCGCTTGAATACTAAAAACCGTCTGCCGGTCCTGCATCGCGCTCGAGGGGCTGACCAGCAGCGCTTGATCGTTGTAGGTAATCGCCCCCCAGTTCTCCATGGCTCCGGAAAAGCCGCCGGGTACGGCAATGGAATCGAGCTTAGGTAAGGGATACGGATAGGCAAAGTAATCGTTGTAGTCGGCCAGAATGTCCTGGGCACTGGCTAGCGCCACCGTGCCGTCCTGTTCGTGGCCCGCGACCGCCCAGACACCGAATCGCGTGCCGCCGCGCTGCGCGGAGACTTCGCGCAAGTCGCCGGCCGTGAATTCCACGAGATAGGACGGCATTTTCGGGGATCGCTGAAAGCTCACCGTGGCTGATCGGCCGTGCTCAACGCGGTGGGCAATCGGCATGTTTCCCACCGTGGCCCAAGACTTGGGTACCGTGACGGTCAGGTGAAAAGTGGCACGAAATGCCGGTTCGTCCCAGCAGGGGAACATGCGGCGCGCATCCGTGGCTTCCATTTGCGTCGAGAGCATAACGGCCTGACCACCGCCCGATTTCGCGTACTTCTGTGCGAACAAACCCTGCGGCTGCGTTTCGATTTTGCCAGTGTAGGAAAAACTCAATGTGTGCACGCCGGCGGCCGGCTTCGACAATGTCACGGTGGTGAGCTGCTGCTCATTGCTGGAAATCACACTCTTGACCGGCTTGCCGTCCAACAGCACGTGGCTCAAGGTCTCGTTGAGCGAATTGAATTGCACGGTTGCGGTCGCAGTTCGGAATTGCAGCCGCACCGACTCGGTTCCGGTGAATCGCAAGGCGTCGGCATCGGGCACAACGGCGACGTCGTAACTGACGGGGACGACATTCTTTGGCAGTCGGCCCGGCGCCGACTCGAATGAAAATGGCGCTCCGCACCACGCGCTGGGGGCCAACAAGCAGCAGAGTGCCGCGAAATAGAACCGGTTAAGCATGGCGATACTCGTCCTTATAAATCATGACAACGACGCACACACAGGCAAGCACGTAAAGTCCCGCCGAAATACCGTGCCAGGCACCGAAGGTCAATCCTGCGGTGCCCCCGTGCGTCAACGCCCGCGCCATGACAGCCTTTAAGATCCACTCGTTGAACGCAAGCAAGGCGACCGCGACATATCCCAGCAGAAATCGTCGCCGCCCAGGCAGCATCAACGCCAGCGCCGCCACGGCGAGTCCCAGGTAAGTCTCGACGCTAAAGAGTCGTGCGGCGATGAGGCCGGCGGTATGCCGATCGCTGATGAACCGGAACAGGACCGCGGCGACCCACAGCAGCGAGCAGAGGCCGCCCGCCCAGAGTGACATCAGCACCCGAAAGGGGCGCGCCAATATCTTCACGATCCTTTACACGTAGCGGACGGAAACAATTTCGTATGAACGCGTTCCGCCCGGCGTCGTGACATCGACCACGTCGCCCTCGGACTTTCCGATGAGTGCGCGCGCGATCGGCGAGGACACCGACAGCAGCCCTTGCTTGATATTGGCCTCATCATCGCCGACCAGCTGATAAATGACTTTATTGCCGCCGTCCTGATCTTCCAGCTCGAGTGTTGAGCCGAAAACGACGCGGCCGTTGGCGGTGAGCCGGGTGACGTCGATCACCTCGGCGTTGCTCAGGCGGCTCTCGATTTGGTTGATGCGGCCTTCAATGAAGCTTTGCTGCTCTCGAGCGGCATGGTATTCGGCGTTCTCACTCAAGTCGCCGTGCGCGCGCGCCTCGGCGATGGCCTTGATGACATTCGGCCGCGCCTCGCTCTTCAACTGTTTCAGTTCCGCGCGCAGCCGTTCGGCGCCGCGCAGCGTCATGGGAGTTCGCGTCACGCCATTTCCTTGTGCAAATCCTGTAATCGATTCACTTCGATGTCGCCTAGGTGATCCAGCGCGTCGCACGTCGCGCGCGCTCCTGCCACGGTGGTGTAATAGGTTACTCGCCTCGCGACCGCCTCGCGACGGATGGAGCGCGACTCGCGCACCGCTTGCTTGCCCTCGGTGGTATTGACGATCAACGCCACCTCGTCGTTTTTTATCATATCGACCACGTGCGGGCGACCCTCACGGACCTTGTTGACTCGCCGGCAGGTTATGCCGGCTTCTTCGAGCACTTTCGCAGTACCCCCGGTGGCCGCGATCTCAAAGCCGCGGGCGATGAGCATTTGCGCCAGGATCACCGCGCCCGGCTTATCGCGGTCGCGCACGCTGATGAAACACAGTCCGCGGGTCGGCAGAATCACCCCGGAAGCCGCCTGCGCTTTTGCGTAGGCCTCGCCAAAGGTATTGCCCGTCCCCATGACCTCGCCGGTCGATTTCATCTCCGGGCCCAGGATGGGATCGGCTTCCGGGAACTTGATGAAGGGGAACACCGCCTCCTTGACCGAAAAATAGGGCGGTATGCGTTCCACGGTGCGTTCCTGCTGGGCCAAGGTCTTGCCGGTCATCACACGGGCTGCGACCTTCGCCAGGGGAATTCCGGTCGCCTTGGACACGAACGGCACGGTGCGCGAGGCGCGCGGATTGACCTCGAGGATGTAAATCACGCCGCTTTGAATCGCGAACTGAATATTCATCAGCCCGATGACATTGAGCGCCTTGGCCAATTTTCGCGTCTGCGCCCGTAGTTCATCTTGAACCTCCAGCGAGAGGCCATTGGGCGGCAGCGAGCAACCCGAGTCGCCGGAATGCACGCCGGCCTGTTCGATGTGCTCCATGATGCCCCCGATCAGCACGTCGGTGCCGTCGCTTACCGCATCCACGTCCACCTCGATGGCCAAATCCAGAAACCGGTCCAGCAGTACCGGGCTGTCGTTCGACACCTTCACGGCATCGATCATGTATTGGCGCAGATCATCCTCGTTGAACACCACTTCCATGGCGCGTCCGCCGAGCACATAACTCGGACGCACGACCAGCGGGAAGCCTACGTCGCGCGCCATTAAGATGGCCTGTTCCTCCGTGCGCGCCGAGGCATTGGCCGGCTGCTTGAGCTTTAGGCTGGTGACCAGCTTCTGGAAGCGCTCGCGATCCTCGGCCACATCGATGCTATCGGGCGTCGTGCCGATGATGGGTGCACCCGCGGCCGCGAGCGCGCGCGACAACTTCAGCGGAGTCTGTCCGCCGTACTGCACGATGACGCCCTCGGGCTTTTCCTTCTCGATGATTTCCATCACGTCTTCAAAGGTCAGCGGCTCGAAGTACAGCCGGTCCGAGGTGTCGTAATCGGTGGACACGGTCTCCGGATTGCAGTTCACCATGATGGTCTCGAAGCCGTCTTCGCGCAGCGCCATGGCGGCGTGTACACAGCAATAATCGAATTCGATGCCCTGACCGATGCGATTCGGACCGCCTCCCAGGATCATGATCTTGCGCCGTTCCGTCGGCGCCGCTTCGCACTCTTCCTCGTAGGTCGAATACAAGTAGGCTGTCGAGGTGCTGAATTCGGCCCCGCAGGTATCCACGCGCTTATAGACCGGATGCAGCCCCAGTTTGCGCCGTTCCCGGCGGATGTCCGTCTCGTCGCGCCCCACCAGTTTGGCGATGCGCGAATCGGAAAAGCCCTTGCGCTTCAAGGCGCGCAGGCGCGCAAGATTTAAGGATTCGAATCCGTCCTTGGCTGTCGTGGCTTCCTCGCGCAGCAGATCCTCGATCTGCGACAGAAACCAAGGATCGATCTTGGTGGCGTCGAACACCTGGCTCAAGGTCCAGCCGGCGCGAAACGCATCGGCGACGTATAAAATCCGATCGGGACCCGGCCAACGCAGCTCATACGACAGCTTCTCGGCCCCCGCTTCGGTCAACGGCAGCGTCAGCTGCTCATTGAACCCGTCGTAGCCGGTCTCCAGGCTGCGCAGCGCCTTTTGCATCGATTCCTGGAAGGTGCGCCCGATCGCCATCGCCTCGCCCACCGATTTCATCTGGGTCGTGAGACGTGTATTGGCGCCGGGAAATTTCTCGAAGGTAAAGCGCGGAATTTTCGTGACCACGTAATCGATGGTCGGCTCGAACGATGCGGGCGTCGCGCCGCCGGTGATCTCGTTCTTCAACTCGCTCAAGGTATAGCCCACGGCGAGCTTCGCGGCGATCTTGGCGATCGGAAATCCTGTGGCCTTGGAAGCGAGCGCAGAGGAGCGCGACACCCGCGGATTCATTTCGATGACCAGCACCCGGCCGTCTTCCGGATTGATGGCGAACTGCACATTGGAGCCGCCCGTGTCGACGCCGATCTTGCGCAGCACGGCGATCGAGGCATCCCGCAGCCGCTGGTATTCGCGGTCGGTCAAAGATTGCGCCGGCGCCACGGTGATCGAATCGCCGGTGTGTACGCCCATCGGGTCGATGTTCTCGATGGAGCAGACGATGATGCAGTTGTCGTCGTGATCGCGCACCACTTCCATCTCGAACTCTTTCCACCCCAGCACCGATTCCTCGAGCAGCACCTCGTTGGTGGGGGAGGCGTCGAGTCCGCGCGCCACGATCTCTTCGAATTCCTCGCGGTTATAGGCGATGCCGCCG
>DATHHQ010000634.1:0-10051 GCA_035490095.1 Bradyrhizobium sp. | reverse complement strand
GCCAGTGATGTGCACGACAGCAAGGTCCGACGCATCGCCACGATCACGCCCGACATGGTTTGCCCCAAACCGCACAATTTCACGCCCGGCGCATTACCCGCCGTTCGTTCGCGAATCGAGCGACAATATCCCCTAATGGGTCTCGGTGGGTAAGAGTCCGAACCGTGAACGCCGACCGCATCGCAAAAAAATGCGCTGAGGTAACGTTTTTGGAAGCGGATTTGGTAAAATTGGCAACGCTTCGGAGGCAACAGCCCTATCGTCCGCCGAATCGTCCACACTTTTCATCATTGGGCCGCGAGCTGCAATTTCATGACCGCTACAACATCTCGCAATTGGGATGTGTCGCCAGTGGTGCGCTTCACCAGCAGCGCGCCCTGCAGAGCTCCGAAAACGAGGCGGGCCACCTTGCTCGCCGGTGCCGGAAGCCTGAACTTCAACGGGTCGCGTTTTCGAGGCTTGGACCGAGCTATCAATTTTTTTGGAGCAGCGGCCTCCCGCGAATTAGCGCCCGGTCGAACCGAAGCCGCTACTGCCGCGGTCGGTCGCGGAAAGCGATGCTGCGGGAACCAGTTCCGCCCTGACCACCGACGCAATCACCATTTGCGCGATACGCTCGCCACGGCGGATCGGGAACGGCGCGTCGCCGTGGTTAATGAGCAGCACGCCGATCTCGCCGCGATAGTCCGCATCAACCGTGCCCGGCGCATTCAACACCGTGACACCGTGCTTCGACGCGAGGCCCGAGCGCGGACGGACCTGCGCCTCATAGCCTGGTGGCAGCGCGATCGTAAGGCCAGTGGGCACCAGTGCGCGCTGCCCGGGCGAAAGCACAAGCGGCGAATCTTCGGGAACCGCGGCCAGCAAATCTAGCCCCGCGGCATGCGCGCTTTGATATGCCGGCAGCGCCAGACCTTCACCATGCGGCAACTGCAGGATATCGACTCTCACAACCGTGCTCACGATGGATTCTCCGGGGTTTTCGCGAGCACGGTGCTGGCGATTCGCGCCACCAATGCGGCTGCGACTTGCTCTTTGCTCATCACCGGCCAGGAGTCGACAGTGATCCTGGCGTCATCCCGCGCGAGCAGATGGACCGTGTTGCGGTCGCCGCCCATTACGCCTGACGCCGGCGACACGTCATTGGCGACGATCCAGTCGCAGCCCTTGCGCGCGAGTTTTGCCTTGGCGTTGTCGATCAGATTTTCAGTCTCGGCGGCGAATCCGATCACCAGTCCCGGACGCCGGTCCTGCAGCTTTGAGATCGTCGCGAGAATGTCAGGATTTTCGACGAGCTGCAGCGGCGGCATCCCCGCCGAGCTCTTTTTCAGTTTCTGCTCGCCCTCATTGGCAACGCGCCAGTCGGCGACCGCGGCGGCGAAGATCGCGATATCCACCGGAAGTGCGGCTTCCACCCGCTGCAGCATGTCGCGCGCGGATTCCACATGCCTTACCGTCACGCCGGCGGGATCGTCGAGATCGACCGGGCCTGAGATCAAAGTGACATCCGCTCCGGCTCTTTGTGCGGCCACGGCAATGGCAAACCCCTGTTTGCCGGACGAGCGGTTGGCGATGTAGCGCACCGGATCGATCGGCTCATGCGTCGGCCCTGCGGTGATGAGTACGCGCTTGCCGGCAAGCGACCGAGGTTGGGGCGGGCGCAGGAAGCGCTCGGCAGCAGATGCGATTTCCAGAGGCTCCGCCATCCGGCCGACGCCGGCCTCTCCGGCTTCGGCCATTTCGCCGGCATTGGGGCCGATCAAGGTTATGCCGTCGCGTTCGAGCTGCGCGACGTTGCGGCGGGTCGCGGCATTGTTCCACATCAGCGGGTTCATCGCTGGCGCGAGCAGGATCGGCCGGTTGGCCGCGAGCAGGATGGCGCTGGCCAGATCGTCGGCATGGCCCTGCGCCATCTTCGCCATCAGGTCCGCGGTCGCAGGCGCCACCACGATCAGGTCGCAGTCGCGGGCGAGACGGATATGGCCGGCATCGAATTCGCTCTCGGGATCGAACAGATCAGTATAACAGCGCTCGTTCGACAGTGCGCTGGCGGCGAGCAGGGTGACGAACTGCTGCGCGGCGCGCGTCAGCACGCAGCGGACGTGAATGTGCCGCTCCTTCAGCCGCCGGATCAGGTCCAGCGCCTTGTAGGCGGCGATACCGCCGCCGATGATCAGGGTAACGCGGGTCTGATCGGTCGCATTGGCGTGCCCCGCAGCGCGGGCCTGAACCTCAGCGGGCGGCAAAGCGGCCTGCGATGGCGTCGCGGAGGATTCGGAGCGACCCTGCAGAAGCTCCCCCAGGATCACCCGGACCTCCTCTTCCACCGAGCGGCCGTTGCGGGCGGCCCGCAGCCGTAGCTCGTCGCGGATGGCATCGTCGAGCTTTCGGATGGTGAGGCTGGCCATGGGCGTCTCCGACTTGTAATGACAGCAATGCTAGCAAATTGTGCTTACATTGCAATCACAATTGCCGGATGGCCCAGAGAATGCCGATGAATGTCGCGGCGATGATCCAGAGCGCCAGCGTGCGCCACCGGCTCTTGCGGCCCTCGGTCCGGCCCATCGCCGCGATCGTCTCCGGCGACAGCGTCAGTCCTTCCCGGGTCATGGTCTCCAGCTGCTCCAGCACGGCGACCGACCGCGAGGCGATCGCCGGAAGGCCAGCCAGCACCCTTCCGAGCTCACCGGCGCCCGACATCGCGCCCTGAATGCGTCCCACCGGTCCGAGATTGCGCTCGATCCATTCGCGCACCACGGGATCGGCGACCTTCCAGATGTCGAGTTTCGGATCGAAGCCGCGCGCGACGCCCTCGACCACCACCATGGTCTTCTGCAGCAGGATCAGCTCAGGGCGGGTCCGCATGTCGAACAGGCCGGTGACTTCGAGCAGCAACGTCAGCAGCTTCGCCATCGAGATTTCTTCGGCGGTGCGGTTGTGGATCGGCTCGCCGATGGCGCGGATGGCTTGCGCGAAATTCTCGACCGAGTGGTGTCCGGGCACATAGCCGGCCTCGAAATGCACTTCGGCGACGCGGCGATAATCGCGCGTGATGAAGCCCAATAGAATTTCGGCCAGGAAGCGGCGTTCCTTCATGCCGAGCCGCCCCATGATGCCGAAATCGACCGCGACCAGGCGGCCGGCATCGTCGAGGAACAGATTGCCGGGGTGCATGTCGGCATGAAAGAAGCCGTCGCGCAGCGCGTGGCGCAGAAAGCTCTGGATCACCTTGCGTCCGAGCTCGGGCAGATCGACCTGTGACGCCTCGAGACGCGCGTGATCGCTCAGCGCGATGCCGTCGATCCATTCCATCGTCAGGACATTGTGCGTAGTGCGATCCCAGTCGACAGTGGGTACGCGAAAATCCGGATCGTCGCGGGTGTTCTCCGCCATTTCGGAGAGCGCGGCAGCTTCCAGCCGCAGGTCCATCTCCATCGCCACCGAGCGCGACATCGTATTGATGACCTCGATCAGCCGCAGCCGTCGCGCCTGCGCCGAATAGGCTTCGGCGTTGTGCGCGACAAAGAAGAAATCGGCGAGGTCGCGGCGAAAGCGCGCGGCGACATTGGGCCTGAGCACCTTCACCGCCACGGCAGTGCGTACGCCGTCCCGCTCGGTTTCGCCGCGATGCACCTGCGCGATCGACGCCGCGGCGACCGCGGGACCGAAGCTCGCAAACGCCTGCGCTACGGGACGCTCCAGCGACAGCGCAATGGCGGCCTCGGCTTCGCTTTGCGAAAACGGCGGCAGCCGGTCCTGCAGACTTTCCAGATCGCGCGCCATGATGACGCCGACCACGTCGGGCCGCGTGGCGAGAAACTGCCCAAGCTTGAGATAGGCGGGCCCGAGCCGCGTCAGCGCGCGCGACAGCTGTGGACCGGATTTGGCGCCGGGGCGCTCGACCAATCGCGCGATGCGAAGCGCGAGCTGTCCGGGCGGCGGCACCAGGCTCGGATCGACCACGCCGAATACGCCCTCGCGCGCGAACACGAAACCGGCGCGGGCCAGCCGCGCGATGTGGGTCAGTGCAGAAATCACAAACGCCAGCCCGAATGCAACGCGACAATGCCGCCGGAAAGGCTTTGCCAGGACGCGCGCGCGAAACCTGCCGCGCGCATCATCTCGGCAAATGCATTCGGTTTCGGAAATTTCCGGATCGACTCGACGAGGTATTGATACGATTCGGCGTCGCCGGTCACCGCGCGGCCGAGCGGCGGAATGAGCCTGAAGGAAAACAGATCGTAAATGCGATCGAGGCCGGGAACATCGACGGTCGAGAATTCCAGACAAAGAAACCGACCGCCAGGCTTCAGCACGCGAAACGCCTCGCTCAGTGCAAGATCGATCCGCGGCACGTTGCGAATGCCGAACGCAATCGTATAGGCGTCGAAACTGCGGTCAGGGAAAGCCAGCGCTTCGGCATTGCCTTCGACAAATGACACCCGGTCGTCGAGATGCCGGGCCGCCGCGCGGGCGCGGCCAACATCCAGCATATCGGAATTGATGTCGCATACGGTGGCCCGAAAGCCCGAGCCTGCCGCCCCGGCGGCGCGAAATGCGATATCGCCGGTGCCGCCGGCCACATCGAGCAGCGCAAACGGGGTATCGCGGCGCGGCGGGTTGAGCGCGTTGATCATCAGGTCTTTCCAGACCCGGTGCAGACCCGCCGACATCAGATCGTTCATCAGGTCGTAGCGCTGTGCCACGCTGTGGAACACGTCGTTCACCAGCGTCTGCTTGTCGCCGAAGGGGACATCCCTGAAGCCAAAATGCGTGGTTTGGTCCGGCCGATCCATCAATTTTTCTCCATCGCGCAGACCATAGCGCGGCTGGTTGGAGCGCGCTACAAGCGTGGCCGCGCCATCGTTAAAAGCGCCGCACGACGAGAGCTTTGGTTAATCTGCAAGGCACGCCATGACACCACGGTTTACGCGGACCATCCCCACGCTGAGAATCTTCGATAGCGGCAAAGCCAGGGAATTCTACATCGGGTTTCTCGGCTTCAAGGTCGACTTTGAGCACCGCTTCGAGCCGGACCTGCCACTGTTCATGCAGATATCGCTGGGGGACGTTGTTCTGTATTTGAGCGAGCACCACGGCGACTGCTCGCCTGGTGCCAAGATAGTTATCGAAACCACAGGCCTTGCCGCGTACCACGCTGATTTGATCGCGAAGAAATACGGATATGCCCGTCCGGGGCTTGTCGACCAGCCCTGGGGTACGACCACCATGACAATCGCCGATCCGTTCTACAACCGCATCGAATTCAGCGAACGTCGCAGCGAGACATTGTCGGCTTAGCCGCAGGATCGACCGATGCCCGAATTACCCGAAGTCGAAACCGTTCGCCGCGGCCTGCAACCGGTGATGGAGGGATCGACGATCGTGCGAGCGGAAGCCAGGCGAAAAGACCTGCGGTTTCCGTTCCAGAAGGATTTTGTCGCGCGCCTGGAGGGCCAGACCGTGACCGGGCTCGGCCGCCGCGCCAAATACCTGCTGGCCGATCTTGCCTCGGGCGACGTTCTGCTGATGCATCTGGGCATGTCGGGCTCGTTCCGCGTCATCGAGGGCGAGGACCAGAAAACGCCGGGCAAATTTCACCATCCGCGAAACGAGGATCGCGCGCACGATCATGTGGTTTTTCACATGTCGTCGGGCGCGGCCGTTGTCTTCAACGACCCGCGCCGCTTCGGCTACATGAAGATCATTGCGCGCCATGCGCTGGAGGGGGAACCGCTCCTGAGCGGCCTCGGTCCCGAGCCGCTCGGCAACGAATTCGACGCGGCGATGCTGGCGCGCTCCTGTGCCAACAAGAAGACCAGCCTGAAGGCGGCGCTGCTCGATCAGCGCGTGGTCGCGGGGCTCGGCAACATCTATGTCTGCGAGGCGCTGTTTCGTTCGCAGCTGTCGCCACGGCGATTGGCCGCGACGCTGGCGACCAAAGCCGGACCGCGCAAGGGCGTTGCCGCCGGACCACGCAACCGCGTTGCCGGGGGCGAACCGACCGATCACGCCAAACGCCTGGTCGATGCAATTCACGCCGTGCTGAATCAGGCGATCAAGGCCGGCGGTTCGTCGCTGCGCGATCATCGCCAGACCTCCGGCGAACTCGGCTATTTCCAGCATTCCTTTCAGGTCTACGACCGCGAAGGCGAAAAATGCCAGACCGCCGGCTGTAGCGGCATCGTGCGGCGTTTCACGCAGAACGGCCGCTCGACGTTCTGGTGCCCGAAATGCCAGAAGTGAGGCAGGCAGTCACTGCGGAATACTCCCACGTCATTGCAATGACGAACGCAATCGGCGCCCCGCTTCCGAAGGAAGGGAGCGGCGCCTTGTCGTCACATCGTTGAATTCAAACCGGCTTCAGGAAGCCAGCGCCGCCGTTCTCGCGCGCGCGCGCAAAAACATCGCGGAATCGATTTCGGACGCTATCGGGAATTCGATGACGATCGACTGTTCATCGACGGCCGGCAAAGCGTATTGTTTGCCGATATTCAGCTTGGTCTCGATCCATTGCCAGAGGCCGCGAATCTCCTCGGCCGATTTACCCTCCGGGGCGAGTTCGGTCACCGCCAGTCCGGCGCTCAGCGCATCCTGGTGGTCGTTGCGCATGACGATGAACGGCTGCGCGACAACGTCGGCGATGTCGAACATCTCGTTGCCAAGCGCGTTCGCTGCTTCGTTGATGCGGTGGCCGCGAAGCGGCGTCTGGTTGAGAACAAACGCGAACGGTTTCCGCCAGGCGCGGATGACATGAAGTGTCACTGCGGTGGCTTCGATATCGGCGATGCTCGGGCGCGCCGGGATCAGGCACAAATCGGCATAGCGAATCGCTTCAGTGGTGGCGGCGTTGATGCCGCCCGCGGTGTCGATGATCGTCAGCGTTACGCCACTGCGTTCCAGCGACTGCAGCCGCTGCTCGATCTCGCGGCCATTGTAAATCGGCTCGACGATGGGCTCGGCCGCGCTCCGGCGCGCCTGCCAGTTCGAAAGCGTGCCTTGAGAATCGGTCTCGATCAGGCGAACCGTATGGCCGGCTTGCATCGCCACAAGGGCGAGGCCGATGGCAAGCGTACTCTTGCCGCTGCCACCCTTTTGGGTGGCCAATACCAGCGTAAGCATTGTAAGTTCCTTCGGATAGATTTTTGAGAGGGCTGCGGTTACGCCGTACTGAGTTGCATCGCGTTTACGATGCCGAGCAATTCTCGCTCAGGACGTGCCGGCCCGACCCTTGGAGGATCGCGGCTGTCCGAATCACCTAACGCGTAATTATGCCTCATTTTCGAGAATGTGGCTAATCCGGGGTAATACCGGACGGGCGCGCGCGTAACGCGACGCCGGCTGCTTCAGGACCGAATTGCCGCCGGCCGGCCGCGGGATCGTACCCGGCGGCCGGCGCAAGTGCGGCCGTCGAGGCGGCTATTTCGCAAACTTCGCTTTGATTGTGGCGAGGCCGGCGTCGTAAATTCCGGTCAGTGCTTCCTGCGCATCCTGTTCCTTGCCAGGGTCGGGAACGTAGCTGCCGCTCCATGTGACGGTGGAAACGCCGGGAGTTTTGGCCTGCACCTTGATGGTTGATGTGTAGCCGGTGACCGGCAACGGACTCGATTTGAAGGCGTAGGAATAGCTGTGCTCGACGTCGCTGCGCGCGGTCAGCGTCTCCACGAAGGTCGCCTTGCCATCCTTGGTCACGAGCGTTCTCTCCGGCGGAGAGCCTTCGTTCTCCGTGCAGGTACCAACAGGCGGCAGCCAGTCCTTGATGGCGCAGAACGGACCGATCATCGACCACACCGCTGTGGGTGTGCCGCTGACGTCAACGCTACGCGACAGCGTTGCGGCGTGTGCTGGCGAGACACTGAGAAAGGCAAGCGCGCCAAGCGCTGCAATCCGGGTCAACGCAGTGATATTCGGCTTGGTGATATCGCTTTTCATTGGGTATCCTTTTGCTGGTGCTGAAATGCGGAGCAGGCCTGGGGGCGGGCAGATTGGCGTGGAGCATTGAGACCAACCCGTGCCCGTCATCCTGCCAACTACAGGGTCGCCGCCACGCGCCGCCAGTTCAGGGACTGAATCCGGGCCGATACAGAAACTGAACTAGAAAGCTCCGCCGTTGCGGCCTAGGCTTGTCGCCATACTTCCTGCGGAGGACACCATGACGATAGGCAGCTACAGACAGTTCTGTCCGGTCGCGATGGCGGCGGAGATATTATGCACCCGCTGGACCGTGGTTCTGCTCCGCGAACTGATTGCCGGTTCGACGCGCTTCAACGAATTGCGTCGAGGTGTTCCACGGATGTCGCCGGCGCTGCTCTCGCAGCGTCTGAAGGACCTCGAACTGGCTGGCATCGTCGCCCGCACGGCGTCGGCCTCTGATCCCAACGTCTTCGAGTATCAGTTGACAGTATCCGGGCGCGAACTTGGGCCGATCGTGGAGGCCTTCGGGGTCTGGGGTCAGCGCCGGATCGAAGCGGACCTGTCGCTTGCGCATCTCGATGTGCAGCTTCTGATGTGGGATATGCGGCGAAATCTGAACACGACGCCGATGCCGGCGCGCCGCAGCGTGGTGCAGTTCATCTATCCGGAGTTGCCGAGCACACAGCGTTGCTGGTGGTTGATCGTCGATCCCGAGACCGGCGTTGATCTGTGTTCAATCGATCCCGGGTTCGATGTTGACCTCTATGTATCCGTGGACCTGCGGACCATGACCGCAATTTGGATGGGGCTCGATACCGTGCGCGTTGCCGTTGCGAACCGGCGGATGACACTGACGGGAAGCCGGCAGCTCGCAGCCGCCATGCAGACCTGGCTGGGCCTCAGTCCTTTTGCGAAGGAACGGAAGCTCGCGAGTTAGCAATGTACGGCCTCCTCGACCAGAAACCGGGCGACTTCAACGAGCAGTACAGTTCGTGAACTGGACCATAATCGCCGATACCTGATAACCGACCCGACTTGATCATCACGAAAGGTGGAAATCATGGGTCACGTTGGAAGCTGCTTTTGCGGCGCTGTTAAGCTTGAGGTCACCGGTTCACCGGAGGCGATGGGCTATTGTCATTGCAGTTCCTGCCGTTCCTGGTCGGGAGGTCCGGTAAACGCTTTCAGTCTCTGGAAAGCGGACGCTGTGCAGGTGAAAGCCGGGGCTGAGCATATCGCAACGTTCGAGAAGTCGTCGCTCAGCCAGCGGAAGTATTGCAAAAAATGTGGTGGGCACCTGATGACCGGTCATCAGCCTCTGGGACTCGTCGACGTTTTCGCCGCGACAATTCCGACACTGAACTTCGTCCCCGGCGTCCACGTCAATTACGCGGAGACGGTGCTGCCGATGAAAGACGGGCTTCCCAAGCTGAAAGACTTTCCAGCCGAATTGGGCGGCTCCGGCGAATCGGTAGCGGAATGACCGCCGGCTGATCGGGCGGCCGATATTGTGGTCGCCTGGTCCGGCTTGGTTGAGTAAAGCCCGGCTTGCAAAGTGCATCGGGCTTTTCAAAAATCATGAACCTCGGCCTTGGTGCCGGGGTTCATGCTCTCTGTGCTGGAGGCTCGAGCGGCCCCTCGATCCTTGATGGACCGAATTCGTATTATTGGTGCCTGCGGCGTGTCGAAGCCGGCGGCCAGCCGTAACTCAAAGTTTTTCGACTGCCTTGAAAGTTCCGTCGCGCTGAATCACCGTGAGAAAGACCTTGCTGGGAGCGTCGCGCATCTTCGACCCGAAGGTCATGATCGTTCCGCTGATGTCGAAACTTCCGACGTCGTTGATAACCCGGAGCATATCGGCGCGTGTCGGATTCGGTCCGGTGTTCTCCAGCGCGGCGGCAACAAGGCGTCCGGAAAGATAGCCCTCCAGAGATACAAATTCCGGCTTCATGTTCGGATCGAGTGCCTTTGCGGCGGCCTGGTAATCCGCGACCACTTTCACTGACGTATCCCAGGGGAAGGGGACTACCTGGGAGACAATGACTCCCTGGCCCTCGGGGCCAAGCTCTCTCGCCAGCGCGTTGGCGCCAACGAAGGAGATATTGACGAAGATCGGATCAAAGCCGCTCTTGTGCGC
>DATHHQ010000633.1:0-13959 GCA_035490095.1 Bradyrhizobium sp. | reverse complement strand
TACGCGGATCGTCGGCCAGGATCGCCGAGGGGCCGGACAAGGTAATCATCCCGGTTTCCAGCACGAATGCGCGGCTTGAGATTTCCAGGGCCATGGCTGAATTCTGCTCGACCAGCAGCACCCCGAGACCGGTACGCTTGTTGAGTTCGAGGATCCTGTCGAATACCTGCTCGATGACGATCGGTGCGAGACCAAGTGAGGGTTCGTCCAGCATCAACAGGCTCGGATGGCTCATCAAGGCGCGGCCGATGGCCAGCATCTGCTGCTCGCCGCCGGATAGCGACCAGCCGCCCTGCTTGAGCCGCTCCTTGAGACGCGGGAACAGATCGAACACCAGCGCGAGATCTTCATCGACTTCGCGCTTCCTGTAAGAACGCGAGGCCGTGCCCGTGATGAGATTTTCCAGCACGGTCAACCCTGGGAAAATATGCCGGCCTTCGGGGCAGTGCGCGACGCCTGAACCGACGATGGCTTCGACCGCGGCGGCTTGGATGTTCTCGCCCTTCCAGGTGATGGTGCCCGAGGTTGGACGCACCAGCCCGGAGATCGTGCTGAGCGTGGTGGTCTTGCCGGCGCCGTTGCCGCCGATCAGCGCGACGATCTCGCCCATTTCGACACCGAACGAAATGCCCTTCAATACCTCGATGTGACCATAGGATACCCTTAAATTGTCGATCTTAAGCATGCCGGTGCCGCCTGCCGAGATAGGCTTCGATCACCAGCGGATTGCGCTGGACTTCCGAAGGCGCGCCTTCCGCGATCTTCTTGCCGAAGTCGAGCACCGTGACGCGGTCGCTGATGCCCATCACCAGCCGGACATTATGCTCGACCAGCAGGATCGTGATGCCGCTGCTCCTGAGCCTGGCGATCGTATCCAGCAGCGTCATGCTTTCGGTCATGTTCATGCCGGCGGCCGGCTCGTCGAGCAGCAGCACATTCGGCTTCGACGCCAGCGCGCGTGCAATCTCCAGCAAGCGTTGCTGCGCGTAGGGTAATTGTTTGGCGTGATCGTTCGCCCGGCCGGCGAGGCCGACAATCTCCAGCGCCTCGCGCGCGTTAGTGTCGATCTCGGCTTCGCTTTGCTGTTGCCGTGCGTTCGATGTGACAATATTGAAAAGCGACGTCGGCGTATGGCAGGCCGCGGCGACCTTGACGTTTTCGATGACGTTCAGATTCTCAAAAATCCTGATGGTCTGGAATGTTCGGGCCAGGCCGAGTCGCGCGATGCGGTGTGGCTTGAGGCGAAAGATCTCATTGCCGCCGATGCGAATTGAACCGGCATCGGCGTGTGAGGCGCCGCTCAGCGCGTTGAGCAGCGTGGTTTTCCCTGAGCCATTGGGACCGATGATGGCTTGCACAATGCCGCGCGGCACGTCGAGGTCGATGTGATCGAGCGCGACAAGGCCGCCAAACCGCCGCTTCACGCCTCGCGCGGCAATGATCGGTTCCGAGGTCAACCTGCGTTCGCCCGGCGTAGCTGTGAGAGCGATACGAGCGAGGCCAGACCTCCCGGCGCCACCACAATCACGGCGATCACGCCGAGGCCATAGAGCACGAGATACCATTGACCGAGGAACCGTAATGCCTCGGGCAGAATTGTCAGCGCCACCGCGCCGACCATGCAGCCGGCGATCGAGCCCATGCCACCGACGATCAGCATGGTCATCAGCAGGACCGCCTGGGTGCCGGAAAAACTGTCGGGACTGATGAAACGGATCGAAGATGCGTAAAGGCATCCGGCAAGCCCCGCATAGACCGCGCCGATCATGAAGGCGAGCAGCTTGGTGCGGGTGGTATCGACGCCGCTTTGCTCTGCCGCGATCTCGCTGTCCCTGGTTGCGATCATCGCGCGGCCGAGAACCGAATGGCGAATCCGCGACGCAATCAAAATGGCGAGCCCCAGCGTTGCGATCAATAGATAATAATGCTGCATCTGTCCCTGCGGTCCAAACCCGAATACGCTGACGCCGGGAATCGCACGCAGACCGGAGGTGCCGCCGGTCACCGGCTCCCAGTGCACGATCATCAGCCGGACAATTTCGCCGAAGCCGATGGTGGTCATTGCCAGATAGTAGGTGCGCAGACGCATGGTCGGCAGACCGAGCATGAGGCTGGCGACAACCACGACGATGACAGACAGGAAGGGTGCCGCGATCCAGGGCAGGCCGGCCTTGGTTGCGATGGCCGTGGTATATGCGCCAAGGCCATAGAACGCGGCCTGTCCGAAATTGATCTGGCCGCCCCAGCCGGTCACGAAATTCAAGCCGAGCACGACAATGGCGTTGAGAATGGCAATGTTCAGCAACTGGATGATGTAGCCGTCACGGGCGATGATCGGCACCGCCAGGGCGGCGGCGGCGCCGAGCGCGAGAATGGGCCAGCTCTTCATCTCACACCTTCTCGCTGCTCTTCTCGCCGAACAGGCCGTGTGGCCAGGCGACGAGAACAGCGATCATGACAATGAAGGCGTAAGCATCGCGAAAGTTGGAGGAGATGTATCGCGCGCCGAAGGTTTCGATTAACCCAAGAAACAGTCCACCGATCACCGCGCCCGGCAGATTGCCAAAGCCGCCGATCACGCTGACAACGAATCCCTTGAGACCGAGACTGCCGCCCATGGTCGGCTCAGCCAGGAAGATCGGCGCCACCAACAGCCCGGCGATCCCCGACAGGACAGCCCCGAAGGCGAACGCGACCGCAATGGTGCGGTTGACGGGAATGCCGACCAGCCGCGCGGTATGCAGGTCCTGCGCGGTCGCCTGCATCAGGATTCCGAACCGGGTTTTGGTGAGGAAGAGAAACTGCAGCAACAGGATCACGGCGAGTGTCGCAAAGATGAAGATCTGATGCATCGAGACGACGACGCCGGCGAAGCGCAGGGGTGGGCCGCGGACCGGGGAGGGCAGCGAGACCGGCAACGGACCCCATACGATCAGCGCGAGATTTTCCAGTACGATGCCCATCGCGATCGTCGTCAGGATAACCAGAAATGCCGGTCGCCCGCGCAATGGAAAATAGACCAGCACCATGAAAACGATGCCGACCAATGCCATCGCCACCATGGTGATGGCCCATGCCATCGCTACGGGCAACTCATGGGTTACCGCGCAGCTAATGCCGATGAAGGCGCCGAGCATCAGCAATTGGCCTTGCGCGAAGTTGACGATCTGCACCGTGTTGAAAATCAGCAACAGGCCAAGCGCGACGAGAGCATAAATGCTCCCCAACGCCAGGCCATTGACGACCAGCTGGCCCATGAAGGGATCAGTACCCGCTCTCTTTGATCGGGCCGGTCAGTTCCGGCGTCTTGCCCTTGTTGCGATAGATGCCAAGCGTATGTGCAAGATCGCCCTGTCCATCGGCCTGGTAGCTGATCAGCATGCCGTTCCAGTCCCTGGTGGCGGCCAGCGCCTCGCGGATCGCCGGTTTGTCGCAGCCGACCTTCTCGATGATCGACTTCAGCAGGTAGACGGTGTCGTAATACGAAACCGTAAAGTTGTCGGCCGGCACTTTGTATTTGTCCTGGACGCGCTTCGACCAATCCATGATCTTGGCGTCCGCCGAGGTCTGCGGAATCATGCCACCGATGGCGTAGCCGCCGTCGGCCTCCGCGGCCGACAGATTGTTCAGCGTGGTCTGCGCCACGATGCTGGAATTGCCGATCGTCGTCAGCTTGATGCCAAGATCGTTCATTTGCTTGATGACGAGGGTCACGTCGGCGGGGCGGCCGAACAGGATCAGACTGTCGGCGCCCTTGTCCTTGATCTCAAGCAGTTGCGCGCTCATGTCCTTGTCGGACGGCGCATAGGAGGCTACCGCCGCCGGCGATACCTTAAGCTTGGCGAGCGCGGCCTGAATGCCCTTGGATGCGCCCAGACCATAATCGTCGGCCACCGCCATGATGCCGGGCTTGGTCTTGCCGAGTGTTTTTACCAGATATTCTGGAATGAGCTCAGCGAGCTGACCGTCATGAACGTGGGTGCGGAACAGCCATTTGCTGCCCTGCATTATCACTTTTGCGTTGGTCGCGCCGACCAGAAACGGTGTTTCCGATTTGGTGACGACCTCCGTTTGCGCGAATACATGCGGGCTGATCATCGATCCAAGGATAACAAGTGGCTTGCCTTCGAGGATGCGGTTCATCGCGTTCACCGCATCGGTGCTGGATGCGCCGGTGTCTTCGGTCGTGAGAGCGATCTTCTTGCCGGCGATGCCACCGCCGGCATTGATTTCGTCGACCGCGAATTCGGCGCCGTTGCGGGCCTGGGTACCGAGCAGCGCCAGATTGCCGGTAAGCGCGGTGGTCAGACCGAACGGGATTGACGACGGACAACTCGCTGCGTCTGCCTTCGCGTCGGCAGCGACCGCCACGGACAGCCAGATTGCGGTCACAGCCGTGACCGAGGTCTTCAAGGATGCATAAAACATCGGGTCCCTTTGCTGGGTTGGCTCTTATTCGCGGGTTGTTTCCCAGCGCCTCACTGGGTGGCAGTTCCGGTTGCCACGGCGGTGGGCGCGGTCACTGTCCGTCGACTGAGCACCAGATACACGGCTCCGGAGACAACGATACCGAACAGCCAGCTGAGATCCGCGCCACCCAGCAGCCCGGTGGAGATCGGTCCCTGCAGCGCCGGAACCAGGCCGTCCTGCACCGACCAGCCGGCGATCAGTCCGGCGAAGAACGCGATCGTGCCGCTCCAGTTGATGTCGCCATAGGCGCTTGTTTCCGGGGAACGGTAGAGTTCGGCGACATCGATCTGGCCTTTCCGCTTGAGAAAGAAATCGGCCATCACGACGCCTGCCCAGGGGCTCATCCATAGCAGCAGGCTGATCATCCAGTTGTCGAATGCCTTGGCGAACGACGGCGCGAAGATGAAGTAAACCGTGACCAGATAACCGGCGATACCAACGATCAGGGCCAGTGCCGTCCGTGACAGGCGGATGCCCATGCTGAGCGCCGCCAGCGCCGCCGAATACACATTCAAGATATTGGTGGCGATCGGGCCGTGCAGCACCATCAGCAGCACCAGCAGGCTCGCCACGCCTCCGAACACGGCGCTGACCATCTTGGCAGGATCGGTGTCCAGCGTAACGCTGGCGATGGTCGCGCCGAGGACGGCGAGCCACACCGACGGCACGAACATTCCAACATAGCTGTACCAGAAGACAGACGTTGAGGAGACATTACGGGGCACGAAGCGCGAATAGTCCGAGGCCCACGTGACCCAGGAAATTCCCCAGCCCACCCCGATGGCCGACATCAACAGTGTCAACATCGCCAAATGGGCGCCAGGAGGAAGCGTGCTGGCGAGGTGCCAATTGACAACCCCCGGCTGGCTCCAGGCCAGAACGCTCATCAGCACCATGATGGCGACGGTTGGCGGCACGGTATACTTCTCGAAGGTTCGGATCGCATAGAAGCCGTAGATGCCGATAACGACCTGCAGCACCATCACGACGGTGATGACGAGGAAGGTCGCCACCAACGTGTCGGCGATTCCGAACTGGCCGAGAATGGCCATTGAGATCTTCACCGGGAAATAGGTGTTCACCCCGATCCAGCCCAGCGTCATCAGGAACATCAGCGCGCTCGGCAGATAGGCGCCGCGACGCCCAAACGCCGAGCGGCTGAGCACCATCTGATTGACGCCGGTCTTGTGGCCCATCACCGTGAAGGCGGCGAAGATGGCGCACCCGAACAGGTTGCCGATGACGATGACCGCGATGGTCTCCCACAGGCCAAGCTTGAGAATAATGCCGAGCGCGCCGAGCGCCCAGTTGACCGGCGCGATGTTCGCCCCGGCCCAAATCCACATCTGCTGCAGCCCGGTCGAGTCCCGGTCGGCATCGGGGATGGGTTCGATGCTGTGAATGTCGGCACGCAGCTCGGAATTCGTCATGACGCCCTCCGTACAAAAGACTGTTCCCGGCGCGGACGGAGCAAGAATCGTACCAGCGGTGCAGCCGTTTCCGGCCCAAGTCGTTATCGGCCCAACACGCGCTGAAGGACCCTGTGCGCACGCGTGCGCAACAGGCCAATCAGCAAGGACACACCATGCAGGTTTCGCGCTTCCGCCGCCGGTCCATCCGGCTGGATGCCCGAAAGTTGCCGTTCGAGGTTGCGCGCAAAGTCCGCGGTCAGCCGGGCTGCGAGGTCGCGGACCAATCCCTCTCGTGCGATCTGCGCCAGCATTCCCCTCAAGCTGTAGCCGATCGAAAGCTCGACGCGCGTTGCGGCGCCTTGATCTGTCGGTACGAGGCGGTAGCGGATCTCGCCTTGCGTGGAAGATCGGCTGCGCTGATCGCTGCCGATGCCCAAGATCCGGCCAGACAAACTCTCGAGGTCACGCTCGATGCGAGCGGCGCCGCGGAAATTCGCCGAGATCGGACCGAGTGTTACGCGGATCATGCCTTCCACCCGCGCCGGGGTCGGTACGCCGGTCAGCGATGCGCCTGGAAGGCAGGCGGCAACTTTCGCGACATCGCCGAACATCTCAAAGACCCTCTCGGGCGGATAAACGACCGTGAAATGATCCTCAAAGAACTTCTCGGGCGTGAAGTCCGGGACAGCCATCGCGCCACTGTCCTCGGCTCGCGGTTCGGCTTTTGCTGCCGGCGCTTTTGCGACATTTGAGACGGAGGCCGTTGCGCCGTTGCCCGATCCCACAGGGCCGAAAGACGTGCGGCCTCCGC
The DNA here is from genome assembly GCA_035490095.1 of Bradyrhizobium sp. Classification (GTDB taxonomy): domain Bacteria; phylum Pseudomonadota; class Alphaproteobacteria; order Rhizobiales; family Xanthobacteraceae; genus Bradyrhizobium. The sequence continues at coordinate 7,266 of DATHHQ010000633.1, read as the reverse complement.
CGGGCACCGGCAGGATTCCGCGCTGGCGCCTTTGGTCGATCACGGCGCGTACCGCTCGCACGATGCCGACATATCCGGTGCAGCGGCAGAGATTGCCGCTCAGCCCGACCCGTATCCGGCGCTCGTCCGGCACGGCTAAGCGAACCACGAGGTCGCGCGCCGAGATCAGCATCCCCGGCGTGCAATACCCGCATTGCAGGGCATGCTCGCGGGTAAAGGCGGCGCGAAGCTCAATGGTGATTTCATCATCATCCAACCCTTCGATCGTGGTCACACGCGCTCCGTCGCAGGCGACGGCGTAGGTGATGCAGGAGCGCGCCGGCATGTCGTCGAGCAGCAATGTGCATGCCCCGCATACGCCGTGCTCGCAGCCGAGATGGGTGCCGGTAAGATCGAGACCGTCGCGCAGAAAATCAGCAAGATGGGTGCGCGGCTCAACGGAGGCCTTGACGGCGCGCGCGTTCACAGTGAGCGCGATCATGGTCACGTGGAAGCCTCAACGATCGCACGGCGCAGCACCGCGACATGAATGTGCCGGTCGACCGCGTCCGCGATGCCCGCTTTCATCAGAATCGCGTCGGCTACGCGCGCATCGAATTGCCGGGCGAAGTCGCCTGCTACACGCCCGCCAAAAAGCGCCGCGGCATCGCCAATAACGATCGGAGCTGCTTCCACGGCGCCGATGACCGCACGCGCCGTCGCCGATTCCGGGTCGATCAATACCGCTGCAATCGCGTGGGCGAAATCTCCCGGCTTGCGGCAGGCTTTGACATATCCCCATCTTGCCGACGGCGTCATTACCGGAACGCGCACGGCCTCGACGATCTCGCCGGCCTGCAGCGCGGATTCCAGCGCGCCCGTGATAAAATCCTCGATGGCGAGATTGCGGGTTCCTGCAAGACTGCGCAGCGTGACCTTTGCCCCCAGCGCCGCCAACGCCGAGATCCAGTCCGCGGCGGGATCGGCGTGACTGAGCGATCCGCCGATTGTGCCGCGGTTACGGACGGCCCTGTAGGCGATGGCACCGGCGACCCGCTGCATGGCGCCGCGCGTCACGTCGGGTATTCGCCCGTCTTCGATGTCGCCATGGGTGATGCAGGCGCCGACGACGAGTTCATCGCCGCTGCGTTCCGCCTGCTTCAGTTCGGAAAGTCCTGATATATCGACGATCAGATCGGGTTCGACCAGCCGCAGGTTGAGCATCGGACCAAGTGACTGGCCTCCTGCGATGATCTTGGTCATGCCGTCCGCATTGGCCATCAAGGCCAACGCAGCCTTCAAATCGGCAGGGCGTTCGTACGCGAACGCTGCCGCTTTCATGCAGCCGATCTTTCCGCCGCGCGCGCCGCCAGAATTGCCTCAACGACCCGACGCGGCGAGATCGGCGAATGCAGGAGTTCAACTCCAAACGGTCGCAGCGCGTCGTTGACGGCGTTGGCGATCGCCGCCGGCGGCGCGATGGCGCCGCCTTCGCCGATGCCCTTGACGCCGAACATGGTGTAGGGCGATGGCGTTTCCATATGATCGAGACGGGGCTCGGGGACCTCGGTCGGACCCGGAAGCAAATAGTCGGCAAGCGTTGCCGCGAGCGGTTGTCCGGCGGCGTCGAACGGCATTTCCTCATACAATGCGGTGCCGATGCCTTGCGCAAGACCACCATAAATCTGGCCGTCCACGATCATGGGATTGACCAGCACGCCACCGTCTTCGACGATGACGTAGTCGAGAATTTCGACATCGCCGAGATCGGGATCAACCGCGACGGTAACGGCGTGGGCCGCATAACTGAAGGTGCCGCTGTCACGCCTTGGCTTGTAGCCGCTGGTTGACTCCAGCCCTCCGGGATCGACATCGGGCGGCAGATCCTGCGGACGCCGATACCAGGCATGTGCGATTTCTGAAAGGCCGATGCTGCTGCTGGGACCGCACACACGGCCGTCGCGCAGCGTAACCATTGCCGGATCAAGTTGAAGAAGCTTGGCGCCGATCCGCTTGGCGCGTTCGCCGATTTCAACGCAGGCAGTTCCAACCGCACCACCGGCCATGACCATCGAGCGCGAGCCCCAGGTGCCCGTCGAATAGGGCGTGATGGCGGTATCGCCGTGCACGACACGCACCTTCTTCGTATCGAGCCCCAGAATTTCGTGCGCGACCTGAGCCAGCGTCGTCTCGAGGCCCTGGCCGTGCGAATGCACGCCGACCCTTATCTCGAGTCCGCCGTCCGGCGTCATGCGCGCATTGGCCTGCTCGTGTCCGGGCACCATTGGAATGCCCCAGCCCGCATACACCGACGTGCCGTGCGCGGCCTGCTCGCAATAGATCGACAGGCCAACGCCAATCAGCCGGCCGTCCGGTTCTTGCGTGCGCTGACGCGCCCGCACGGCCGCGATATCGATCGCTGCCAGCGCGCGCCGCATGGCTTGCGGGTAGTCGCCGCTGTCGAAATGCTTGTTGGTGATATTGTCGAATGGCATTTCATCCGGGCCCACCAAATTGCGCAGCCGCACCTCGCCCGGTTCAATACCGGCCTCGACAGCCACGGCATCGAGCATGATTTCGAGCGCGAAGCAGACGCCGGTGCGGGCAACGCCGCGATAGGGCAGGATCGGACATTTATTGGTCGCGACGGAAAAGGTTCGGCAGCGATAAGCCGGCATTCGGTAGGGGCCCGGCAGGATGCTCGCCACCTGCGCGGCCTCGAGACAGGCCGAGAAAGGATACGACGAATAAGCGCCGGAATCGACGGTTGCCTCGCAGTCGATCCCGCGCAGGCGGCCGTCGCGTTCGGCATACGCGGTGATCTTGTAATGGTGCTCGCGGCAATTGGCGCTCGCGGTCAGATGCTCGCGCCGATCTTCGATCCAGCGGACGGCGCAGCCTTTGTGCATCGTAAGCCAGGCAAGGCAGACTTCTTCGGGCAGCAGAATTCCCTTGTGACCGAACCCTCCGCCGATATCAGGCGACACGATCCGGATTCGGCCCTGCTCCATGCCCAGACAATCGGACAGGCCGTTGCGAACGATGTGCGGCATCTGAGCGCCGGTGTAGAGCGTCAACTGGTCGAGGCGATGATCGAAGGTGGCGACCACGCCGCGTCCCTCGAGAGGGGACATGCATTGGCGCGCCGTCGATATTTCGCGCGTCACTTTGATGGGTGCATCGAATGCCGGCGCGATATCGACCTCGAAGGCGCTTTCGAGAAAGACGTTGTCGCCCCAGTGCTCATGGACGAGCGCCGTCTCTGCGTCACGCGCCTTCTGCATGTCGTAAACGGCTGGAAGCTCGTCGAGATCCAGCGTCACCGCAGCCACGATATCTTCGGCCTCTGCCCGCGTTGGTGCCACGCACATCGCCACCAGTTCTCCGACGTGACGCACCTTGCCGGTCGCGAGCACAGGTTGTTCCGATATCTTGAAACCGGGCAGGCCGGATACAGCGCGGATCGGCTTGATCCCGGTCAGATCCGCGGCCGTGAACACGACATCGCGATATCGCTCCGGCACATGGACGGCCCTTATCCGGGCGTGTGCCAGCGGGCTGCGAACGAAGGCGACATCCTGCAAGCCGGCCAGACGGATATCGGCCACGTACTGGCCGCGGCCGCGCATGAAGCGATCGTCTTCCTTGCGAAGCAACCGGGCTCCGACGCCTTGTCCGGTATCGGCCACCGCATCCGAAGGGAGATCGCTTGCAACGTGAGACATCGATGGCCGTCTCCACTTGAACCCGTCGTACGCTTCTAGGCTGCCACCGCCCGCGGCAGTATAGGAGCGACTGCGTCATGGCGCACGCCGGCGCGCAGGCAGAACACCGGCTGCAGCAGGCTCTCAGCGATCACTTCCACCTTCTCGTTGTCGCGCAGAATATAGCGGCCGGGCTTTTGCGTAAGCACGGAGACGTCGGCCTCCATGCCGGGACGCAACGCGCCGATGGTATCCGAAAGACCCAGCATTTCGGCCGGATGCGAAGTCACCATCGGCACCACTTGCTCCAGCGTGAGGCCGAGCGCCATCATCGAACTCATCGCCTGCACCAGGCTGAATTTCGCTGCACTTGCGAACGGATGGTTCTCGTCATCGACATGCTCGTCCGGCGTTCCGGCCGGAGCCGGCACATGCGTATTGTAGCCGTGGATATCGGCTCCCAACGTGGTCGGAATGATACCGGCGGCAATGGCCTTGCGCGCGAGGCGGTAGGAGAAGTGGCTGCCATGGCCGACATCGACCCGCAGCCCGCGGTCGAGTGCCGCCTGGATGACAGGATGCACCTCGCCTTCACGATTGACGAATCCGCCGGGATGCCGCGTGAACGGATGGGCCAGGACATCGCCGGAACGAAGCAGCGGGATCACCCGCGCCAGGATCGTATCGACGTCTTCACCGTTGGTACCGCTCTCGGGCAGGCCCCACAATTGGCCGAAATGCACATAAACCGGAAGGTCGGCGCGACGCCCGATCTCGGCCGCCATTTCGATGACGCGAATCCCCCAGCGCGCAAAGCCACCGATCTCGGCATGCGCCTTGATGCCGCGAACGAGATCGCGATTGGCGGTTGCCGCTTTCACGGTGGCATCGATGTCGACGCCGTCGGGGCTGTAAAGATTGGGATAATAGTGTCCTTCCAGACCTCCAACCAGATAGGCCGACAGAAAGGCGTAGGTGCGCGACAGCGCTTTCTCTGCGATGAAGTGCCGAAATCCCGGCAATGTCATGCAGGACGGTCCGCCCTGATCGACCAGCGTCGTTACCCCTGATTGGACGCCCACCATGTCGGCGTTCACGCCAAAGCGGCCTGTCACATATTGATAGACATGCGCATGGGTATCGATGAGTCCGGGCAGAACGATTTTGTCCGTGACATCCAGGACTTCCCTGGCACTTGTCGGCAAAATATCGGACTGAACGGCGGCGACCTTGCCGTTACGAATGGCGACATCTTTGATGCCGTCGATGCCTGAGGCCGGATCGATGACGCGACCGCCGCGCAGGAGCAGGTCAAACGTGGTGCTTACAGACATGGTCGATCTCCTCTCCCGATCGCTGGCGCGCCGTTAGCAGCCAGCCAATTGCGAAGTATGCTTCGTATTTGAATACAGCAACAATCGTGCCATAGATTGCATCAAATTCGTGCAGCTTAGGCAAGGACAGAGTGGTTGAAGATGGCCAAGAAGCCAGCGCAAAAGAACGGCAATTCCTGGCCGCTCGACCAGCGGCCGGGATTTCTGATCCGGCGGCTGCACCAAATTCACGTCGCACTTTTTCAAAAGCGATGCGCAGCTTTCGAGATTACGCCGCTGCAGTACAGCCTTCTCTCGGCCCTGGCGAAGCGCGGAACCGCCGATCAGACGACCTTGGCTGACGATGTCGCGCTCGATCGCACGACCACGACCGGTGCGCTTAAGCGATTGCAATCCCGCAACTTTATCGAGCGTTCAATCCACCACCGGGATCGCCGCGCGCAGATTTGCCGGCTGACAAAAGCCGGGGCAGCATTGTTGCGCCAAATGGAAGCGTCGGCTCGTGCCGCCCACCGTGAGACGGTAGCCGATCTGAGCAAGGCAGACCAAAAGCGGTTTATCGCCATGATGCAGCGGATCGTGGCGGCTAGCTCCGATCAAAAAAATGGGTCGGCAGCCACCAAAATCTGAGCTGGAGCCGAACGATTACAATCTGTGCATCGTGCCTTGGAAAAGGCAGATCCAGAAAGGCCGGCGCCGGCGCTAGCCATCAATAGCCGGCTATTGCGAAGTACACTTCGCATTTCATCGCGCCGGCGTCGGTTTAGGCGAAGGACGCAATTTTCTTGGGCAATCCCCAACTACTTAGCCAGGTCGATACGATCGAACACCAGCGCAGTTGACGCGGAAATTGCTGCGGACGCGAGCTGGCAATCGATGTGGCACGTCATTTGCTCCATCGCTGTCATTGAGTTGATGGCTAGTGTTCCGCGGATTGGTCGGGGATCGAACTGATGTCGGCCTATGAAGACGTGATCCAGCGGCGCTTTGGCGATGGCGGTCCGTCGGGCGAGGGGGCTGTCGAGAACGATTTTATCCGCCGGGTCATCTCGCGAAAGACGGTGCGCCGTTACAGCGACGTTATTCCCGGCGAGGGCCTGCTTGATCTGCTCGTTGCGGCGGCCTTGAGCACGTCGGCCAAGTCGGATTTCCAGCAGGCGTCGATCCTGCGGGTCAGCGACCCGACGCAGCGCGCGGCGATCGGCAAACTATTCCCGGGCATGCCGTGGATCGGGCTTTCGCCGGTGTTCTTCGTCTTTCTTGGCGATGCGAGACGCCTGCAGCGTATCGGCGAGCTGCGCGGAAAGCCGGTCCGCAACGGCACGCTGGAAGGATTCTTCAACGCAAGCGTCGATGCTGCGCTGGCGATGCAGACCATGATCCTGTGCGCGGAATCTGCCGGACTCGGTGTTTGTCCCATCAGCGTCATTCGCAACGAGATCGACGCGGTCGCGGCGATCCTCGGATTACCCGATCTGGTGTTTCCGGTCGCGGGGCTTTGCCTCGGCTACCCGCAGACCGACGGTTACGTCAGTTTGCGCCTGCCGCGTGGCGTGACCACGCACCGCGATCGCTACGATGACAGCGCGCTTCCGCACGCGATCGACGATTACGACCGCCGGCGGGATGCCTTGCATGCCATTCCCAAGGAGCAACAGCGGTCAAACGCGGAGTTCGGCGACGCGGCCTTTTACGGCTGGTCGGAAGACAAGGCCCGGCAGGCCGCCAAGGCCGAAGGTGCTGCGTTCCCGCCCTATCTGCGTTCGCACGGATTCAGCTTCGATTGAAAGGATCACGCCAACGGCGAACCGTCACCTGCTTTGCCGGCCACGACTTGCAATTACCCCAACGGAGGAAGATCCATCATGACATTGTATCCGCTTACTTGCTCCAACACTCTGTCGCGGCGCCTGATGCTCGGCTTGCTGGCGGCGCAGTTCGCGATGCCGATGCTGATCGGCAATGCGCAGGCCGCGGGTCTCGACGAGATCAAGAAGCGTGGTCTTATCGTGGCGACGGAGGACGATTTCCGTCCGTTCGAATTCGTCAAGGATGGCAAGCCGACAGGTTTCGATAATGAGTTGATCGAGGATCTGCGCACATCTGCGCCTTTCGAGATCAAACAGGAAATTCTGCCCTGGACCGGTATTCTGGCTGGTGTCAGCACCGGCAAATATGACGTCGCGATTACCGCGGCGATCATCACCAAGGAGCGCAAGCAGTCGCTCGATTTTACCAGCCCGATCGCG
>DATHHQ010000632.1:0-19919 GCA_035490095.1 Bradyrhizobium sp. | reverse complement strand
CGTCGCTGACGAAGTACCCGCTGCGCGCTCCACGAAACACCTCGGCGTCCTCGACCCCGGGCGGCAAGATGTTCTTGTCGCGTAACGCACGGGCCGCCATCAGCAGGCGCCGGCGGGTGCGCGTGATCATCTGATCCGATGGCGCAAGATGCTCGAACGCGTGGTCGGTGATGGGCCCCATGCTCTCGGTGATGGCCTGATCCTGCAGGTGGATGCCGTCGATCCCGCTGTAGATCGCGTTGCTGCGCTGGGCAGCGCGGTCGATTCCCCAGTCGTTGCTCGGGTTCGCGGCGAGCCGCCAACGGCCGAGCCAGTCTGTCGTGTTCGGCAGGAACTTGTTGCCGCGCCCGGTGCCGCCGATCGGCGTGCCGTCCTTGAAGGCAGGCTGCGGCTGCGTCAGCGCCGATACGCCGCGCTTCCAGCGCAGGAAGCAGAACATGGTGTGGCCGTCGTCCAGCGGCACCCAGGCGCGCGCATGCACGTGACTGCCGAACTCGCCGTTGGGTGCCTGGCTCCAGAACGGAAACAGGAAGTTCGCGAAGCGCCAGTAGGTGGTATCCGCACCCGCCGCGCGGTAGCCCGCGTACTGCGTGCCCCAGGCGGTATCGGCGATATGGTACTCGGGCGCACGGTTGGTGATCGTGTGGTAGACCGGATCATCCTCGGGCACGTCGTTCGGGTCGACGTGGCCGGCGTGCAGGAAACCGAAATGCGAGGTATCGATCTCACCCTCGAGCGCCTGAAGATAATTGCATTCGCGCTGGATGAAGGTGACAGCGATTTCATCATCGGGAACGTCAAGGATCTCAAATGCCGGCAGTGGCGGCGCCTTGGCGCTCGATCCCATATAGACCCAGACGACCCCGGCTCGCTCAACGGCCGGGTAGGCCTTCGCCTTCACCTTGTACTTGAAATCCTGGTCCGGCGGCACGCTCGCCATGTCGATGCAGTTGCCGGCGACGTCGTATTTCCAGCCATGATAGATGCAGCGGATCCCGCCTTCCTCGTTGCGTCCCAGGAACAGCGAGGCGCAGCGATGCGGGCAGCGATGGTCCATCACGCCGACCCTGCCTGCGCTGTCGCGAAACGCGATCAGCTTCTCGCCAAGCAGCATCAGCCGGATCGGCGCCCCGTCGCGCTCTAGTTCCGATGACTGCACGGCGGGAATCCAGTACTGCCGCATCAGCTCGCCCATCACCGTTCCGGGGCCGGCTTGCGTGAGTTCCCTGCCTTCTGTCGCGGTCGTCATCGTACCCTCCCAGTGCGGCCGTAGCGGGTCAACGGACGCCATATTACCACGGACTGCGGCCGCGTGGTGCCTCCGGAACCGGACATCGATCGAGGCCGCGCCCTTCAGTCGGCCCTGAGGTTGGCCGCCCGGACCACCTTGCCCCACTTCTCGGTTTCCGCGGCGATATGCCTTCCGAAGTCGGACGGCGAACCGGCAAACACCGTGGCGCCGAGGTCGGCAAGCCGCGCCTTCAGCTTTGCATCGGCGAGGCCGGCATTGATCTCCCGGTTGAGCCTGTCGACGATCTCGACGGGCGTTGTTCTGGGCGCGCAAATGCCGAACCAGCCGCTCGCCTGGTAGCCAGGCACAGACTCGCCCACGGTCGGAAGGTCGGGCAACGCTTCCGATCGGGCGGCGGTGGTTACCGCCAGCGCGCGCAGCTTGCCGCCTTTGACGTACTCGATCGACGAAGACAGCGGACTGAACATTACCTGCACCTGTCCGGCGAGCAGATCCGTCAATGCGGGCGGCGACCCACGATAGGGAATGTGCACCATGTCGATGCCGGCCATGATCTTGAACAGCTCGCCGGCCATATGCGGCCCGGTTCCGTTGCCGGGCGACGCCATATTGAGCTTGCCGGGATTGGCCTTGGCGTAGGCGATGAATTCGGGGACCGACTTGGCCGGAAACGATGGATGCACCTCCATGCCGTAATTCTCGTGGCTGATGCTCCCGACCGGCGCGACGTCGCGGATAAAATTGTATTTGAGCTTTTCATATAGCGTCGCGTTGACCGCGTTCTGGAGGCCCGCCTGGAGCAGCGTGTACCCGTCGGCGGACGCATCCACCACGGCCTCGGTCGCAATGTTGCCGCCGGCACCGGGCCGGTTCTCAATGATGAACTGCTGGCGGAAGCGTTCGGACAGCCATTGCGCCATCAGGCGCGCTGCGATGTCGGGCGCGCCGCCAGCGGCGAACCCGACGAAAATGCGCACCGGCCGCGCCGGATAGGCTTGCGCGCAAGCCATGCGCGAAATGGCTGGAACGCCGATGGCGAGCGCGGCTAAACGCAGGAATTCGCGACGCGGAAGTTTCATCGCGGTGTTAATAACAGGCACCTGTTTCAGGCCCTTTTCGCAAGCCGGGAAAATGCCTTCGTCTGCGCCGGAGATTTGTTTCGTCGTCCTTGAGCGATGAAACAGCCTCGCGGGATCGCGACTACGGCAAGAACTGCCCAGATCGCTCAAAAGCGCCGATGTCCGGTCCCGGTGGTCACTTTCGGACCTCAATGGGCGCGATCGGGAAGTCCGCGTTGCCCTTGTGAATGGACATCGTCAGCTGGACCGGTTAAGTCCGAAAAGTGCCAATAGCTGACGTGGAGCGTTGCGTCATTTCGCTTCGTTTAACTTCAGGAGAGCATCCGCGTTGCCGTGGCTGAACTTGCTTATGTCGGCCGGGGCAAGCGGAAGGCGGTCGAGGAAGGCACGGCCCTTCGCGTTGGAGGAATAGGGATAATCGACCGAAAACATGATGCGGTCGATGCCAAACGTCAGCAGCGCCGCAATGAATGGCGGCTCGCTAAACATACCGCTGGTCGTCAGCCAGACCTGGTCGAGGATGGTGCGGCTGATCGGCCGCTGCAGGTGCTCGATTTCGAGAGCGAACATGTCATCGGCACGTGCCAACATCATCGGCAGCATTTCGCCCATGTGCCCGATGACGAGCTTCAGTCGCGGATGCCGATCGAGTGCGCCGGAAAGCACTAGGCGCAATACGTGAATCGCCGTCTCCGAATGCCAGCCCCATCCGGCGCTTTCGAACACGCGGCTGGCGCCCGGTGGAAGATCAGCAAAATAGGCCTGCCGAACGGCTTCGGGCGCAAGGTGAGGATGGACATAGATCGGTACGTCGAGCTCCACGGCCGCCGCCAGCAGACCATCATAGCTCGGGTGATCGAGGAAGCGGCCCTCGGTCGTGCCGTTGATGAGCGCACCGACAAAACCAAGGTCCCTAACCGCACGAACAAACTCGACAATCGCGGCATCCGCGCTCTGCATTGGCAGTACGGCGAACCCCGCAAAACGTTCGGGGTGACGGGCGATGGCTGCCGCCAAATGGTCGTTCATCGCCCGCGCAATCCCGATACCATCGAGGCCGGGCACGAGATCGGGGCCGGGACCGCTGTTGGAGAGCACCTGCACGGTGATGCCGGCCTCATCCATGGACTGTAGGCGCCGCTCGCCAATCTCCGGCAGGAGTTCGACTGCATTAGGGCCGCCGGCGGGCGGTTTTCTCGAGCGAAAGCCGCGCCGGCTGATTGCGTTCGGATCAATGCGCTGGACGAGATCGGGGACCGTGAAATGCTCTTCGAGTGCGACAACACGCATGGCGGCAATCTCATGAACCAAGACGGGGTGCTTTCAAACCAAAGCTCCAAACGTTATCATCCGGCGCTTGATCGCCCAAGGCACTCACTCCGGGGGGAAGTAGACTCGGTTCCGGAACAGCGTGATCATAGCTGGTTCAATGTCGTTGGCGACAAAGAAGGTCCATTGGAGCACGCGGCCCCGGCCTTGCGGTGTCGATGAGTAGAGTGAACTCTGATATTTCTCGGCGAGATAGAGGTTGATCGCCGCAGATTCCCACATCACGAACCCTTCATCGTCAATGCTCGGCACGTGTAGTCGACACGGGTCTTCCGGAATGAATTTGCCCAACGAACGGAGTCTCGTATCAAACTGAGGCCGCGTCAATTAGCGTCGATGTCCTTACGGGCCATTCGCGTCGATTTGATCGTGCGCCGAACATTTCCGTGTCGTTTGTCACTTGATCTGAGTCATTCGTGCTCTAATGGAGTCGGCCGGCGTTCTTGCCGAACGTTTCAGGACAAACTCCGAGGAGACTCCACCATGGAATTTTCAGGCGGCTGCTCCTGTGGCGCGGTTCGTTACACCATCAGCGCGGAGCCAATTCGCGGCTTTCAATGCCAGTGCCGGGATTGCCAGATGGATTCCGGCGGCGGGCACAGTTCGGTCCTCGTATTTTCGCGAGCCACGTTCGAGATATCAGGTGAGGTTCGCGAAATCGCGCGCACCAGCGACCGAGGTGCAACGAAACGAAAGGGCTTTTGCCCGAACTGCGGTGTCTCGGTCTACAACAAGCCGGACAAGAGTCCCGAATTCATCGGCATCTATGTCGGAAGCCTCGACGGTGCCGTGTCTTTCAAGCCCGCCATCGTCCTCTACGCCTCGCGCGGCCATGCCTGGGATTTTCTGGACCCTGACATTCCCAAGCTGCTGGAGTGGTATCCGAACTCGCAATAGCAATCGGGCGATCCGGAAGAAACGTCCGGTCAGGGACTCGGAAGTCGGGCGACGCAATCACGACTTCCGCTCTTCCCCCAACAGCAGACACTCCTGAGTCCGGCTGTGACGCCCGAAAAGTGCCACAACCGGACTCGTGCACCGCAGCAACCGCGTGTCTCTATTCGATCACCTCGTCGGCGCGTGCGAGAAGGGTCGGCGCGATTTCGATTGCAAGCGCTTTTGCAGTTTTGAGATTGATCACCATCTCGAATTTTGTCGGTTGCTGGATAGGAAGCTCGCCCGGTTTTTCACCCGCCAGGATTCTAACGACGTATTCCGCCGTGGCACGATATTGATCCTCGACATTGGGAGCGTAGCTCACCAAACCGCCTCGCTCTGCATCATCGCGCCGCTCGTAGATGGTGGGCAACCGATGTTCGGCCGCGCTATCGATAATCAGACGCCGCTGTACAGACGAAAGGTACGGGCTGCCACGCATCACAGCGCCCTGTGCCCCTTTCAGCGCGTGCTTGGCGCATGGCGGCGCCGACCGCTTCCGGTTGCGGCATATCGATGAAGCCATATTCGATACCGAGCGCCTTTGCGGCCTGGTCCTGGCCCGGCGCGAACAGGGGCCAGATCGGGCGTGTCGCAAGGACGGCAATCCGGGTAAGCGCCGGGATCATTTCCTTGAGTATCCCGAAGACCTTGCTAGAGATATCCCTTTCCATACTGGCAAATCCGGTGATGTTTCCGCCCGGACGTGACAGGTTCTTGACGAGGCCGCCTATGAATGGATCCGCGGCTGACGCCGTCACGATCGGGATGGTACTGCTCGCGGCCAGCGCAGCCCGCACCGCCACCGTGCCCTCGGTCACGATTATATCGACTCCCTGATTCACCAGCGCGGCAGCAAGTTCCGGGAGCCGTGCGGTACTTCCGTCCCCTACTTGCGGTACCAGAACGAAATTGCGCCCCTGCACGTAGCCGTGCTGGGATAGTGCGCGCAGAAAAGCGGCGAGTTCGTGCTCCGGCTGCTGCGCGGCGCGAAGAAGTCCGATGCGCCTCATCTTCGTTGGTTGTTGCGCATGCACGACAAGCGGCCACGTCACCGCACCCCAACCCACGAGCTTGATGAATTTCCGCCGTTGCATGTGCCCCCCGTAAGGACCACGTGTTGTGCAATTTCCAAAAGCCTAGCACTTTGCGACTGGGCGGCGAGTGAGAAATCGCGCAAATCTGGTCGAAATGCCGATCAGGCCAGTTGTCCCCGTATGGGTCAAAATGCGAAGTACCCGCACCGCCAATAAGCGTAATGAACTCGCGCCGTCGCACGTGCCCCCCATGAGCGCACTTGTCGATGCTTGAAGCCTAGCACTTTGAGGCCGGTCGGCGAGTGAGATATTGCACTCAGCGGCCTCAAGCTAATCGGGCTCAATGTCGCAGTTGGGGGTCAAAAACGGATGTGGTGGCATTTCCAGAACATGTCCGCCGTTCCCCATACTTTTCGAGCCGCTCACCGCTCACCTTTTTGACCATCTTGCCCGCAAAATCGAAGGCGCAACGGGGCGGGGGTTGGCGTGGAAAGGCCTCCGCCGCAGCTCTGTACCGCGTTCAACTCTTTAGTAGACGCAACACCCAATCGGAAATCGCGTCCCCGCTACTCATGTCAGCCTGTACCAGGCCGTCGATCATGAAAGCCGGCGACACATGGATACCGTTCTGGCGGGCGTATTTGCAGTGCCACTTGATCTCCCGGTCCAGATCGCGAATCGCGAAGGCCTCGGAAAGTTTGGCACCGCTGTAGCCTTCGATTCGCGCGATAACGTCATTCGGAGTGGCGTCGAGATTTGGGCCGCTGCAGTGGTGGTCGAACTCGAATTCTTGTCGATGTGCAGCCACGGCCGCCATGACCGCCTTCGCGGCTTCCTTCCCGCCCTCGAGGGTTGAGGCAGCTAGAATGCAGCGCACGATGACGCCAGAGTACATATGCCAAGGCTGTGACTGAAGTCGGATTTTGACGGCGATGCGATCTTCACCAGCCTGTGCAAGCAGGTCGTCGAGCTTGCCAAACGCCTTCACCGAAAACGGACAGGTCGGTTCGAGGAACACTTCGAACACACGGGGCCCATGGCCCCAGACAAGAGGATCGGCGCGCCATGTAGCCTGTTTCATTCGATCGTTCCTGTTCGTCGGTTCAGCCGTACGGAAGTCGGCCGGAGCGGATGAACTTTGGGGCGGCAAACTCCGCGGTGCGATCCTGCGCCGCGCCGCTCACATCGTCTTCTTGCGCATCCAAGTCAAGCATGCCCAAGGGTCAGACCTGATGCGAGATCCTTTGCATGGAAACCGGCCCGGTCCCCCCCCCGCGGTCCAGCTCCGGGCACCACCCTTTCGCCCACAATGGCGATGCGCGACCGCGAACCTTAGCCCGCCTGGGGGAGCCGAGCGGTGATCAGCATGACCGATGGATCCCGCAGTTCTTCCTTCGCTAGGTCCACGCCGGGCTGAACCTGCGGGAAGCGATCGACACCCAGCCGGGCACACGGAGCACTCGCCTCGTTCTTCTGGCAGCGCACGGCACGGCCCGGTGTTTTGGTCGCCGAAGAAACCGCGTCCCTTCGGTCACCGTCGAGGAATTGCGCCGACGCGGTCATCACGCCGAAATCGGACCCGATTGGTCGGAGGGGCGTCTGGTCGCCGCCGCTCCCTACCGGCTATGTTGAACGACCGTTCGGGAGGATACCGGCGACGTAAGGACGGACCGAACGCGTGCTCGCGGGCTCGACGCGCCCGCTTGGCGCTATCCGATGCGGTGACCGATCGAGGGGAATGAGGTCAGCATCGGGCAGCGACGCGCGCTAGGCAATCCAATTCGAGAATTGGTTGGTTCGTCCTGTTGTAAGCTCTCGATTTGCCGATCATTATTTCCTCAAGGGTTTCCCCTCCGGCGCACATCGCCGCAACTCGCTCGTTCGATGAGGTCACACATGCTGGACGCCACACCACCGAGACCAGGCGCAGCAGGCGTCCATGCCGCTGCGGATCTTCCCTTCGACAAAAAGCACCTCGACGATCTTCTTGAGGCCGCCAATATCGACATCTTACTTGTCACGTCGAAGCACAATATTCAGTACATGCTCGGTGGTTATCGTTTTTTCTTCTTTGATCAATTCGATGCGATTGGAATTACGCGTTATCTTCCGATCATCATCTATCCAAAGGGGCGTCCGGACCGTGCGGCCTACGTGGGCAACGCTATGGAGGACTCGGAGGCAGAAAACGGCCGATTCTGGTGCCCGACGGTTGAAACAAGATCCTGGGGCACGCTGGACGCCACGGATCTCGCGATCGATCACATCCGGCGCATCATGCCGCCGAACGCCAGAATCGGAGTTGAGTTTTCGTTCTTTCCCGCAGATGCGATGGATGCATTGCGATCGGGACTGTCCGACTGCCAGATCGTCGACTCTCACCTGC
This sequence comes from Bradyrhizobium sp., assembly GCA_035490095.1. GTDB lineage: Bacteria > Pseudomonadota > Alphaproteobacteria > Rhizobiales > Xanthobacteraceae > Bradyrhizobium. Next base: position 11,900 of record DATHHQ010000632.1, on the reverse strand, counting down.
CATTGGAGCGGCTTCGAGCCGTCAAGACTCGGGACGAATTGGCCCTGATCCGCGAAGCGTCCGATCGCGTCGTCGAGGCGATGCTCACGACCTTCGCCCATTGCTGTCCGGGCATAACGAAGCGCGACGTGACGGCACGGCTGCGCCAAGAAGAACTTAATCGGGGACTGAGCTTCGACTACTGTTTGATCACGGCCGGCTCAGGGCCCAACCGGGCGCCGAGCGATCAGGTCATCAACTCCGGCGATATCATCTCCCTCGACTCTGGTGGCAGATATGGCGGCTACATCGGCGACCTCTGCCGCATGGGGATCGCTGGCAGACCCGACGCCGAACTGGACGATTCGCTGGGCTGGGTGGAAGCCGTTCAGCAGGCGGCCAGAACTCCAATCCGGTCCGGGATGTTGGGGAAGGAAATCTTTGCCGCGGTCAAAGACGTCCTGTCGTCGTCTCCGCACTCCGCCAATACCCATTTTGTGGCGCACGGAGTTGGGGTCATCGGACACGAGGCGCCCCGCCTCAGCGATCGCGGCCCGGTCACTTACCCGGCTTACGACGCCAATCTCCCGTTACAGGCCGGCATGGTGCTGTCGATCGAGACGACGCTGATGCATCCTCGCCGAGGCTTCATCAAGCTTGAGGATACCGTGGCGGTCACTGAAACGGGCTGGGACGCCTTCGGCGACAAAGGCCGGGGCTGGAACTGCGCCGACCCTTCGATGATGTCAACAGGTCCGGATCTGCAACAGTAGATTGGTCGTGACGCGATCGGGATGGGGGTCGAATGAAGCTCTTGAACAGCACTTACGGCAAAGGCCGCGTCCGTGTGATGCGGCTGTCGGGCGAAGGCCAAAACCGCGAGGTTCGCGAACTGACGGTTCGGGCCATGCTGGCGGGCGATATTGCACAGGCCTACACGCAGGCCGATAATTCCACGACCGTGTCGACCGACACCATCAAGAACGTCGTCAACGTCGTTGCGCGCGAGGAACTCGAGGCCGGACCGGAGGCCTTCTGCCGCGCCGTTGCGAAGCGTCTGCTCAATAGCTATCCGGGCATGACGAGTGCCACAGTCTCGGCTCGAGAGGTCCGTTGGAATCGACTTACGGTGGACGGTACCCCTCACCCGCACGCCTTTACGCTGGATGGCAACGGCCAGGGCACGGCCGAAGTGGTGATGGATCGGGACGGCGATCGCGTGACATCGGGGCTGTCGGGGTTCACCTTCCTCAAAGCGACCGCGTCGGGTTGGTCAAACTACATCAAGGACCGGTATACGACGCTTCCTGAAACGGAGGACCGCATTCTGGCCACCAGCATGGAGGCGTCCTGGCGCTGGTCGCGGGACCCCGCCGACTTTGGGGCCGCCAATGCCCGCGTGCTCGACGCGCTCATGCGCGTCTTCACGATGACGTACAGCTACAGCGCCCAGGACAGCTTGTATCGCATGGGCAGCGCCGCGATCGAAGCCGTGCCGGAGCTTGAGAACATCAGCATCGCCTGCCCAAACAAGCATTATGTGCCGATCAACCTCGGGCCGTTCGGCCTCGACAACTCAAACCGAGTCTTCAGCGCCACCGATGAGCCCCATGGGCAGATCGACTGCACGGTTGGCCGATAGCTCTAACGGCAAGAGCATCCCCGACGAAGCCTGTCGATCGGCGGCTTTGGGGCAATTTTGGTCACAGCCTGTTAAGTCAGATCGCCATTGCCGTCCGCGATATCGCGGGACCGATGCTGCATGAGATCCCCTGGATATGCCGGCCCATCGCGTTCTCGGCTCCGTTTAGATCATGGGCCTCAATGGAAGCGATGATTGCGAGATGTTCCGAGGAATAACGGTCTCTCAAGTCAGGATCGAACGTTTTCGCTCGCGTGATCGTCCACCGAGTCTGCTTTTTTACACGGAGGATCTGGTCAACAATACTGATGATAAGGCCGTTGCCGCTTGCCTCCACAATGCTGCGATGAAAAAGCTCATCCCATTGATCCCAGGACGGCCAGTTTTCGGCTATCGCTGCGTGGGCCGCGTATCGCTTCATGAGCGCAAGGTCGGATGGTTCCGACCTCAAGGCGGCTAAGCGCGCCGCCTGAGGTTCAATGAGAGTGCGTGCTTCGAGAAGCTCGCTCAATGTTGTGTCGGCTCCCAGTGCCTCGGCGCACGAGTGAACGGATTGGGGTCGCCCCCCGACGAACGTGCCCTTGCCAACATGGCGCCAGATCCGACCCTCTCTTTCCAGTTCCTCCAGACCGTTTCGTAGCGCGGTCCGGCTTACCTGCAACAACTCGCACAACTGGCGCTCAGGCGGCAGTCGGCTGTGAAGCGGGTAGCGGTCGCTCGATAGATATTCGGCGAGATCCGCAGTAACACGACGGACCTCGCGGCCGGTCTCTGGGCCTGAACGACATTTGCTTGCTGCCATTCAAATCCTCCCCTGAAATCTTGCGTAAGGCGTGCCTCTGAATCTGAGCACCTTGTTTGGCAGCATGGACTCCTGTGAGTGTGATGATTGTCTCTCCGCGTACAGCGACAGACGTAAGTAATGGCGATGCCGATAAGATGTTTCGACAGTTTTGGAAAAAACGGTACACGAAGCAATCTGACGGCGACCGGCAACTGGTAGAGCGCGTCGCGGGCAGCGAGGTAATATTGGCCGGAGACGCAGAACGCACGCTCGACTCCGTCGCGCACCGGCGCGTCGGCGAGAATTTGCCGGTCTGTTTCGCGCTCATCGCGAAACGTCCTCAGATTTGGTCATGTTCTTGGACTCCCCTGTTCGCGATGCGCCGCCACCCGGCCCTTCGAAGATGCGCATGCAGGCGTCCTCGATATGGGTGCGCATGGCGAGTCGCGCGGCGTCCCTGTCGCGCGCTTCGATGGCTTCAAACATCATGACGTGTTCGGTCTGCACGGCTCTCAAATGTTCGAGAGGCCGTGTAAGCGTGAGGCTACGGGCGAGATTGATCGCGAACTCGATCGGCACGCGCATCGACTGCATAACTGCTTCGAAGAACTCATTGTCGGAGGCTCGGGCGACCGCGATGTGAAACTCGAAATCCGCGCTTTCGCCGACCTGTCCGCGCGCTATCGCCGCTTCCATCCGCTCCAGCGCTTCGCGCATCGCCGCGAGTGAGGCCGGCGCGCGATTTTGGGCGGCGCAGTAAGCCGCCTCTCCTTCGAGCCCGATCCGGAGTTCGTAGCACTTCCTGACCTCGGCAAGACTGTTGACGGGTCCGAAGCACATCGCGCCGGCGTGGTGAGCCGCAGTTTTCGACGGCTTCTTGATGTAGCTGCCGGAGCCCTTGCGGGATACGATGAAGCCCATGGAGCGCAAATGTGAAAGCGCCTCTCGCACCACGGGCCGCGAGACGCCGAACCGGTTGGTGAGAACGAGCTCGGACGGCAGTCTTCCCTCATCGTCGAATTCTCCGCGGCCGATCAGTTCGGCGAGCCGGGTCGACAAATGCTCCCCCAAACGCGGAGGTTGTGCTAGCGAGCCCCAATTTTCGCCCACGGCCTCAGAAGCGCGTTCAAGGCGTCCAAGCTGTCTGACATCTTCTGGCGACATCTATTCGCACCTTGGTTGAAAACGTTGAGATATCTAATCCAAGATACAGCGGATAGGAAATCAGATTGACAACCTTACTGGATTTTTCTCTATTTGCGTTCCATGGCGGGTGCAAGTGGGCGATTAAGGCTCGGGCTTTGGGGCCCAAGCCGGCGGCGCCGTAGATGGGCTGAAAGGCCTAAGCCCGCCGCGTTCTGGCTTCGAGGCCGGCGGCTTCTCGCAAGAGCTGCGATAATCTTACCGCGAAATCGCGGGATGTTTGGGCCAACGAGCCCAAGGGCGAGAGGAAACGTCGATGGATGCTGGGGGGCAAAACCTCAACGCCGCCGATCGGAACGCCGGCGTCGAGCCGGGCGGCGACCAAATCCTGGTCGTGCGCGATGTCTCAAAGCAGTTCGGCGGCACGCAGGCCCTGAGCGATGTCGGCATGTATCTCAGGGCAGGCGAAATCCTGGCACTGCTCGGCGAGAATGGCGCGGGCAAGTCCACTTTGATCAAGATCCTCGCCGAGGTCTACACACTCGACAAGGGTACCGTGACCTTTCGTGGCGCCGACGTGACAAATTCGCTGCGGCACCTGCCTATCGCGTTCATCCATCAGGATCTCGGCCTGATCGATTGGATGACCGTCGCCGAGAACATCTGTCTCACCCTCGGTTTTCCGCGCCGCCACGGCCTGATCGATTGGGCCGCGGCACGCCGGCGGGCCGCCGCCGCGTTGGAAACGCTCGGTGCCGACATAGACCCCGATGCCCGGATCCAGGGCCTGAGCCGAACCGAGAAATCCCTTGTCGCGATCGCCAGGGCGCTCTCCGCCGAGGCTGAAATCCTGGTGCTCGACGAACCCACCGCCAGCCTGCCCGCGGATGAGGTGGCGCGGTTGTTCGCCGCGCTGCGCCGATTGCGCGCGCGCGGCGTCGCCATGATCTACGTGTCGCATCGGCTCGACGAAGTGTTCGAGATTGCTGACCGGATGGTTGTCTTGCGCGACGGCCGCGTCGCCGGCGAGCGCATCGTGACGGAAACCACGCCGGACGAGACGATCCTGATGATCGTCGGCCGGGAGCCGTCGCAGGTTTTCCGACGTCCCGCGAAGCGACTCGGCTCGCCGCGTCTGGTGCTTGAATCGGTCATGGTCGACGCAGTAGGTCCGGTCGGGTGTGAAATCCACGCCGGCGAGATCATCGGTTTTGTCGGCCTTCGCGGCGCAGGTCAGGAAAGCATCGGTCGCGCGCTGTTCGGGGTGATCCCCACCAGCAGTGGACGCGTCCTGCTCGACGGCGAAACGATAGCAGCGGCATCGCCGCGGGAGGCGATGCGCTCCGGCGTCAATCTGGTCTGCGCCGATCGGGTCGGCGAATCGATCGTGCCGAACCTCACCGTTCGCGAGAACCTGTTCCTCAATCCGGTCGCCGCGGGCCTTCGCCTGTTCTCCATGCTGGCGCCGGGTCGCGAAAGCCGAGCCGCTTTGGACCTAGGTCAGCGTCTGGGCGTGAGGCCAAACGATCCGACGCTGCCGATCGAACTCTTGTCAGGCGGCAATCAACAGAAGGTCGTGGTCGGTCGTTGGCTGCACCTCGGTGCGAAGGTCTATGTGTTCGAGGATCCGACCGCCGGCGTCGATGTCGGCGCCAAGGCGGAGATCTACCGGCTATTCGACGTGGCTCTCCAGGCCGGCGCCGCTATCGTGGTCGTGTCGACTGATTTCGAGGAGGTCGCCAAGGTGTGCCACCGCGCGTTGGTGTTCGACCGCGGCCGCGTCGTCGCTGAACTCGCCGCCGCCGACCTGTCGGTCGAAAATCTTCTTGCCGCGGCCTCCGCCAGCATCGGGCACTCCGCCAAAGCGGCGGCCACAAGTTTCATCGATCGGGACCGGGGCGCTCATGCAGTCAATTAAATCCAGCGCGCTCGAGCCTACAAGGTCGGAACTTGCCGTGCTATCGCGCTGGCGAGCGATCGGACGTTTGGCGCCAGTCTATGGCTTGCCGATCCTGACGATCCTGCTGATTGTCTTTTTCTCGTTGCTTCTGCCGGACACGTTCCCGACCGCGCTCAACGCGCGCTCGATCCTCAGCGACAAGGCAATCATCGCGCTGCTGTCGCTGGCAGCGACATTGCCGATGATGGCAGGCCGTATCGACCTCACCATCGGCTTCGGCATCGTCATGTGGCATATCCTGGCGATCAGCCTGCAGGTCAAGTTCGGCGTCCCGTGGCCGGTTGCCATTCTGATCGTCGTCGCCTGCGGAGCGCTGGTCGGCCTGCTCAATGGGCTCCTCGTCGAAGTCGCGCAAATAGATTCATTCATTGCCACGCTCGGCACCGGCACGATTCTGTACGCGCTTGCGCTCTGGCACACCGAGGGGCGCCAGATCATCGGCCCGCTGCCTCCGGGCTTCATCGCTATCAATACAACGTCGATCGCCGGCATTCCGATTCCCGCCATCTACGTGCTCGTCCTGGCCGTCGCTCTCTGGATCGTCAGCGAGCGGCTGCCGGTCGGTCGGTATGTCTACGCGATTGGCGCCAACGAGAAAGCGGCCGCACTCAACGGCATCCCGGTCAGGGCCTATGTCATCGGCGTGTTTGTCGCCTCCGGGATGATCGCGGGACTCGCCGGCTGCGTGCTGGCCGCCAAGCTCAGGATCGGTCAGGCGAATGTCGGGCTCGACTATCTGCTTCCCGCGCTCGTTGGCGCATTTCTCGGCTCGACCACGATCAAGCCCGGCCGGGTCAACGTCTGGGGCACGATATTTGGCGTCTTGATCCTCGCCGTCGGCATTTCCGGGATCCAGCAACTCGGCGGAGCGTTCTTTGTCGAACCCCTGTTCAACGGCACGACGTTGGTGATTTCCATCGCGCTGGCAGCCTTCGCGCAGCGCCGGCGCACCGTCGCTCGACCAACTCGTATCGTGCAAGATCCAAGCTAGGAGCAAATAGGGCAGCCCTGGTTTCCAGCGAAATCGCCCAATTATCCGTTATCGACGGCCAATCTTGACCGTCGTTGAAGCGCCGGGACAACCGGCTTGGCGAACCGATGGTTTGCCAGCATCTCACAGGGAGGAAAGGATGTTGAGATTTCGTTTGATTGGCGTGAGCCTGTTGGCTTCGGCGGCAATCGTCGCATTGCCTATCGTCTTGGCCCAAGCGGCCGATGATACGTTCATGACAATGGCCAAGGAATACGTCGCGCAGGCGGCCGCGCCAGTCACGACCTGGACCGGTCCGACCACCGGTCCAAAGGCGCAAACCGGGAAGCTGGTCATCTACGTCTCGGCCGACCAGAAGAACGGCGGAGCTCAAGGAGTCGGCGATGGCGCTCAGGAGGCCGCCAAGGCAATGGGCTGGGATTTCCGCATCCTCGACGGGCAGGGCTCGGTCCCCGCGCGTTCGTCCGCGTTGACCCAGGCGATCGCTTTGAAGCCCGCTGGCATTATTCTCGGCACGATCGACGCCGCCGAGCAGGCGCCGATCATCGAGCAGGCGGTCGCGGCAGGGATCAAGGTCGTCGGTTGGCACTCCGGCCCCGCCCCGGGGAAGATCAACGGAGTTCCCGGCGTCATCACCAACATCACCACCGATCCGCTCGAGGTCGCCAAGGCGGCCGGTCTCTACGCCGTCGTCGATTCGGGCGGCAAGGCCAACGTGATGCTGTTTACCGACTCGATCTACGCGATCGCCACCGCCAAGACCAACGCCGAAAAGGCGGCGGTCACTGGGTGTGCGGGCTGCAAGGTGCTCTCGGTCGAGGACACCCCGATCGGCGATCTCTCCAACCGCATGGGTCAGCTCACCACTTCGCTGCTCTCCAAGTATGGCAAGGAATGGACCTACTCGATCGCCGTGAACGACCTCTACTACGACTTCTCGGCGCCGCCCCTGCAAGCGGCCGGAGTCGATCCGGCCGCAGGCTACCCTCGGCAAATCTCCGCCGGCGACGGCTCGGTTCCCGCGTTCCAGCGCATCCGTGACAAGCGATACCAGATCGCGACTGTCGCCGAGCCGCTGCACCTGCACGGCTGGCAGTGCATCGACGAACTGAACCGCGCCTTCGCCGGCCAACCGCCGAGCACCTACGTGGCTCCGGTGCATCTGTTCACGTCCGCCAACATCGATAAAGATGGCGGCGCGCAGAACATCTTCGATCCCGGCAACGGCTACAAGGATGAATACAGGAAGATCTGGGGCGTCAAGTAGCCCTCTGAAGACGAGGGGCGACGCGCGATAGGCGCGCGCCGTCCTTTTTTTCCGGCCCCGCTCGCAGCCTCGGCAAGCCGATACCTGGGGCTCCGACAATCCCGACCCGACCCCCAGTTAGCAGCCCGCGCCAGTTCTTGTCGCGCGGCAAAAAAATCAAACGCGGAGACGATACGATGCCCAGCAGCGACCTTCCAAAGCCCGACTACGCCACCAGCAACATGCGTCTCGTCGGCCACAGCGATCAGGGCGGCCGCTGCGATGGAGTACAGATCATGGTGCATCGCGGCTACGCCTATATCGGCCACATTTTCTCGAAGGGCTTCACGGTCGTCGACGTTCGCGACCCGAGCAACCCGAAGGTGGTGAAATACGTCGCCGCGCCGCCGAACACATGGACGCTCCACCTGCAGGCTTTCGATGACCTGCTCCTCGTCATTCACAACAAAGACATGTTCGCCCAACCTGAACTCGCCGACGAGAAGAACTACTACAAGGGTTCGGTCGATCACCACGCCAAGCAGGAATCGTCCGGCCAGAACTGGTCGGCCGGCATGGCCGTCTACGACATCTCGAAACCCGACGATCCCAAACAGATCGGGTTCTTGCCGGTTGCCGGCACCGGACTCCACCGGCTCTGGTATGTCGGCGGACGCTGGGCTTACGCCTCGGCACTTCTCGACGGCTTTTCCGATTACATTCTGATCACCATCGACATGCAGGACCCGAAGAGACCTGTGATGGCCGGAAAATATTGGCTCCCCGGCATGAACGTCGCGGCCGGCGAGAAAGCAAACTGGCCGACCGAGAACGGCCGCTTCGGGTTGCACCACGCCATCATCAAGGACGACATCGCCTATTGCAGCTGGCGCGACGCCTGCCTCGCCGTGGTCGACGTCAAGGACAAGGCCAATCCGAAGCTCATCGTCCACAAGACGTGGGCGCCGCCGTTCGGCGGCGGCACGCACAATGCGCTGCCCCTGTCCGACCGCAATCTCTTGATCGTCGTCGACGAGACCGTGCTCGATCATCAGGAGGACGGCTTCAAGCCAATCTGGGTGTTCGACAATCAGGTCAAATCCAACCCGATCAGCATCTCGACCTTTCCGGCGCCTTCGGACAAGAACTATCTGAAGGTCGGGGGCCATTTCGGGCCACACAACATCCACGAGAACCGGCCGGGCAGCTTCGTCAGCTCCGAGATGATATTTGCCACATATCAAAACGCCGGCTTGCGCGTCTACGCCATCAAGGATCAGTTCCGGCCGAAGGAGGTGGCCGCCTTTGTGCCGCCGCCGCCGGCCAAATGGGTCGATCCTCGCCCGAACCGACCGGTCGTGTTGCACTCGGCCGACGTATTCGTCGACAAGAACGCGCTTTGCTACGTCACCGACTTCAGCGCCGGGCTCTACATCGTGGAATACAAGGGCTGAGCTGGACATTCCGAGCAGGAGGACCGACGACATGACCGACACTGACCTGCTGAAGCCGAGCTACTCGCGCAACATGCGTTTGATCGGCCACTCCGATCAGGCCGGCCGCTCCGACGGCCAGCAGATCATGGTGCGTAACGGTTACGCCTATATCGGCCATGTCTGTTCGAAAGGTTTTTCCGTCGTCGACGTTCGCGACCCGACCAGGCCGAAGACGGTCAACTACATCCAGAATCCGTCCAACACCTGGAGCCTTCATCTGCAGGTGCACGACGACCTCCTGCTTCTCGTTCACGGCAGGGATATGTTCTCTCAGCCCGAAATGGCGGACGAGCGGAACTACTACAAGCCGAAGTCCGGCACGCACGGCCACGAGGAAGCGCCGCGCGCGCGAAACTGGTCCGCCGGCATGGCCGTGTTCGACATCTCCAAACCAGCAGAGCCGCGTCAAATCGGCTTCATGCCTGTCGACGGCGTTGGGCTGCATCGCATCTGGTATGTTGGCGGACGCTGGGCCTACGCCTCGGCGATGATCGAGGGATTCTCAGACTACATTCTCGTCACCATTGATATGCAGGACCCTGCCAAACCGCAGATTGTCGGCCGCTATTGGCTGCCGGGAATGAACCTCGCGGCAGGAGAAACGGCCAACTGGCCGCTGGAGCGCGGGCGCTACGGGCTGCACCATGCGGTCGTCGCCGACGATATAGCCTATTGCGCGTGGCGCGATGGCTGCTTGGTGACGGTCGACGTTGCCGACAAGAGCAATCCGAAGCCAATCGTGCACAGGAACTGGTCGCCGCCATTCGGCGGCGGCACGCACAACTGCTTGCCTCTGCCCGACCGCGATCTGCTCATTGTGCTCGACGAAGCGGTGCTTGACGACATGGAAGACGGCTTCAAGCCGATCTGGGTCTTCAACAATCAGGTGAAATCGAATCCGATCAGCATCGCCACTTTCCCGCAGCCAAACGACCGGGACTATGTAGCGGTCGGTGGACATTTCGGCCCGCATAACATTCACGAGAACCGGCCGGACAGTTTCCAGAGTTCCACGCTGATCTTCGCCACCTACCAGAACGCGGGGGTGCGGGTCTACGACATCAGCGACCAGTTCCGTCCGGTCGAGGTCGGCGCCTGCGTGCCGCCGGCTCCGAAGAAACTGGTCGACCCGCGTCCCAATCGGCCGGTCGTCCTGCATTCGGCCGACGTGTTCGTCGACAGGAACGGCATTTGCTACTGCACCGACTGGAGCGGCGCCGGCCTGTACATCATGGAGTACAAGGGGTGAGCGTCCTTGCCGGAAGATGTCGTCCGCGCCCGCGGGACCGCTGGCGTGCGAATTGACCTCGCGCGCTTGGGGGCTATCGCGCGTTTTTTTCCCTGCTTTTCGCCCGCGCGTATGGCCAGAAAGCCGAGCCGATGGCGCGTCCCCTGCGCCCGCGAGCGCGGTGGCGAAACGAGCAGCGCCGCGCGGGACCGCGCACCGCGGGAGTTTGTTTGCGTAGATCACGAGCCCTTCGCATCGGTCATTGAAAAACGGCAAACAGATTGGGACTCTGGCGCTGGCCATTTGCCGGCCATTATTAAACCAAAGATTGTGCGCCACACAATCATCTTGTCGGCTAACTATCTGTTTCTGATGCCGCCAACTCTAAGTGGCCAGTCTGCGAACTCGGCTGCCATAAATCTTTCGAAGTTCTCTTTCGCTGTTTGGTACATTCCGCGCGATTTTCTTCTTTGACGTCGAGCCGTTCGATGCATTCTCTTATGATATTGCAGCATGATAGATAATAAAGCAGCCCAGCGGAATAGCAGTTCACAGCCGGATGTTCGCTATTGACCTGCAGCATCTACGGTACGCCGTCGCGACCAGAGATCAGGGGAGCTTTCGACGAGCGGCCGAAAGCCTATTGGTTCAGCAATCGTCGTTAAGCCGGTGCATTAGCCAGCTAGAGCATTCGATTGGCATGACTATCTTTGAGCGATCGAGCGGTGGCGTTCGGGCAACGGACGCGGGGCGTGATTTTCTTCACCTGGCTCGATCGATCCTGGAGCAAGTGGATTCACTCGTGACAAGGGCGCATCGGACCGGCCGCGGTGAAACTGGCCGGCTGACGATTGGGTTTTACACATCTCTGACGGCCGGCAATTTGCGCGCGACGCTAGTGGATTATGCACGGCGATTTCCGGAGATCGAACTCGGAATGATAGAGGGATCGCGCGCGCGTGGCCGCCAGGCTCTGGAAATCGAATTTTTAAAAGGGGGCGCTGAAAAACGCGCCACGTCCGCGAAGCGCGACTACATCCGTCGTTGCCGGCCCGACGGCGTCTCCATCGCAGAAGGATGCCGGCTAATGGGAATTGCGCGCTCGACTTTTTACGATAGGCCCGACACAGGTGCGGACGATGCGACCGTCGTTGCGCAGATGAAGTCGATTTGCGACGAGTTCGAAGCTTATGGCTATCGGCGTGTTGACGCTGAGCTTCGTCATCGTGGCCTTGTGGTGAACGCCAAGAAGGTCCGCCGGCTGATGCGCGAGCATGCGTTCAATCCGCGGCCGCGCAGGCGTTTCATCGCGACGACAGACAGCGATCACAACGATCCGATCTGCCCAATCTTGCGACGACCATGACATTGGATGGTCCGAACCAGCTTTGGGTGGCTGACATCACCTATATCGCCATCACGACCAGCTTC
>DATHHQ010000631.1:0-4563 GCA_035490095.1 Bradyrhizobium sp. | reverse complement strand
CAACTCAAATATCAGTATCCCGACGAGCCGGTGCCGCCGGGCAAGACCGCGCAACGCCATCTGGAAGATCTGACCTGGCAGGGGGCGCACCGAAGATTTCCGGTCCGGATTTCACCCAAGACCAAAAAGGTCTTGCACAAGGAACTGCGCCTGATCCGAAAACTGAAATACGCGCATTATTTTCTCACCGTGCACGACATCGTCCGCTATGCGCGGAGCCAGAAAATTCTCTGCCAGGGCCGGGGATCGGCGGCGAATTCGGCCGTGTGCTATGTGCTCGATGTTACTTCGGTCGATCCGACCAAGGTCGATCTTTTGTTCGAGCGTTTTATTTCCAAGGAGCGTCTGGAGCCGCCCGACATCGACGTCGATTTCGAACATTCGCGGCGCGAGGAGGTGATGCAGTATGTCTATCGCAGATATGGCCGTCACCGCGCCGCGATCATTGCCACCGTGATTCATTACCGGCCGCGCAGCGCGATCCGCGACGTCGGCAAGGCGCTGGGATTGACCGAAGATGTGACCGCGGCATTGGCCGATACGGTGTGGGGAAGCTGGGGCAAGGGCCTCGACGAGATGCAGGTCAGGCAGGCGGGGCTCGATCCGCAAAACGCCATGGTCGAACTCGCCGTCGATCTCGCCACCGAACTGGTCGAATTCCCGCGCCACCTGTCGCAGCATGTCGGCGGCTATGTGCTGACGCAGGATCGGCTCGATACCTATGTGCCGATCGGCAATGCCGCTATGGACGACCGCACCTTCATCGAGTGGGACAAGGACGACGTCGATGCCTTGAACATGATGAAGGTCGATGTGCTGGCGCTGGGCATGCTGACCTGCATCCGCAAATGTTTTGATCTCATCGCCGATCATAAAGGCGAGCGTTATGAGCTGGCCGATATCAAATCCAGGGATGACGACGAAGTTTACCGGATGCTGCAGAGAGGCGAGTCGCTCGGCGTGTTCCAGGTCGAAAGCCGCGCGCAGATGAATATGCTGCCGCGACTGAAGCCGCGGACATTCTACGATCTTGTCATCGAAGTCGCGATCGTGCGGCCCGGTCCCATTCAGGGCGACATGGTGCATCCCTATCTGCGGCGCCGGAATGGCAAGGAGGACGTGAGCTATCCGTCGCCATCGCCCGCCCATGGCGACAAGGATGAATTGCGCAGGGTCCTGCACAAGACCCTCGGCGTGCCGCTGTTCCAGGAACAGGCGATGCGGATCGCCATCGAGGCCGCGAAGTTTACCTCCGAGGAGGCCAACGGGTTGCGCCGCGCGATGGCGACGTTCCGCAATGTCGGCACCATCGGCAAGTTCGAATCCAAGATGGTCAACAACATGATCGCGCGCGGTTACGATCCGGTGTTCGCAAAAAGCTGCTTCGATCAGATCAAGGGATTCGGCAGCTACGGTTTCCCGGAAAGCCATGCCGCGAGCTTCGCGCAGCTCGTCTATGTCTCGTCATGGCTCAAGCATTTCCATCCCGATGCGTTTTGCTGCGGGTTACTGAATTCGCAGCCGATGGGATTCTACGCGCCGGCGCAGATCGTCGGCGATGCCCGCAAGAACGGCGTCGAGGTACGCGAGATCGACGTGTCGTTCAGCCATGCGCAGAACACGCTGGAGGAGGGTGACGGGAAGTATTGTGCCGTGCGGCTCGGCTTTCGCCAGATCGACGGGTTCAAATGGGCCGATCCGGACGAAGAGCGGCTGAAGCAAAACTTGCTGTCATTCCGGGGCACGCGAAGCGTGAACCCCGATGCGCAATTGCGCATCGGGGAATCTCGAGATTCCGGGTCTGCGCCTGGCGGCGCATCCCGGAATGACGGTGAGAGCCCGCCTGCGGAAGATTGGGCCGAGCGCATCGCCGCCGCGCGGCTGCGCAGCCCCTTCACCTCGCTGGAGGATTTCGCCCGCGACACCGCGTTGCCCAAGCGCGCGCTGATCCTGCTGGCGGATGCCGATGCGTTCCGCTCGATCGGGCTCGATCGCCGCGCCGCCCTTTGGGCGGCGCGGCGTCTGCCCGATGACGTGCCGCTGCCATTGTTCGAGATCGCCACCGCGCGCGAGCAGCCCGACGAGAATGCGCGGCCGTTGCCCTTGATGCCGCTGCCGGAGCAGGTGGTCGCCGATTATCAGACCATCCGGCTGTCGCTGAAGGGCCATCCGATGGAATTTTTACGGGCGATGTTCACTGGGGAACGCGTCGTTGCCTGCAAAGACGTCTGTCATGTCAATGACAGGCGCCGGATCCGTTGCGCCGGGGTGGTGCTGGTGCGGCAGCGTCCGGGCAGCGCCAAGGGCGTGGTGTTCATGACGCTGGAGGATGAAACCGGTATCGCCAATATCGTGGTGTGGCCGAAGGTGATGGAAAACTTCCGCAAGGAAGTGATGGGCGCGCGGCTCATTCTGGTCGAGGGCTATATTCAAAGCAGCCCGGAACATGTGACCCATCTGGTGGCCCAGCGATTGTTCGATCGCTCGCATGATCTGGTCGGCCTGGCCAATGACGCGCTCCGGCGAAAACCCGCCGTGCCGGCCGGCCCGGCGCTGATCGAACCGCTGCATGACGACCGGCGCGAGCACCTCGACAACCCGGCCCAGAAAATCCGCCATCCGCGCAACGTGCGCATCCTGCCGCCTTCGCGGGATTTTCACTGAGGCGTGTCTCAACGGTGCCAACAGGCGACATACCGGCAAGAAAAAAATGTTTCTGCGGATGTAAACTGGTTCACATACGGCAACGCCGCGACCGCAGTATCCTTTGATCCTATATCGGGTCAGTTCCGCAAGCGTTTGAACACAACGCGTTGCGTTCTCGAGAACCTGGATTGCCGTGCGACCTAAACATTATGTTCGAATAACAGGCTGACCCGGTAGCGAACCGGGAGGCCGACCATACTGAAGCAATTGTCGGATTGTATTGCGCACGCGCCATCGCATGCGCAAGAAGGGTTGCCGTGGGCCGAACTGCTGGCAAGGAAGTCGGTTGCTGCGCCATAGCGCATTGTTCGACAGGATGGCACCGTGGTACTTTCTTTATTGCGATGCTCTGCACCGCATTCATCGTCCTGTTTGCGAGCGAAGCCAGTGCTCAATGCACGGCGCGAGATGTCCTGCGGAACCACTTGACGTTCAAGAAAATTCCTTCAGCAAATCGGCCGCCAATTCCAGTCCGATCCGCCGATGCTGTTCCGGTGTGGAAGACGATTACGGTTGGGACGTTTGCAAATTCGTTTGCCCTCCGTAACGCGTTGGATGCGGCAGGTTGTGGCATCGGAGACCAGGCTGAGGAAATTCTCGCCCGACCGGCCTTTACTGTTAGCACGACGAAAACCGACGTGGAGCTTGTTGCGGTGTCGGCGGCCGAACTCGGCTTTCAGACCGATACCGCGTCGCTGGCAGACATTTATGCCCGCGCTCAGCAGCTGGGTTTTGGACTTGCGGCTGCAGAGGTCGCTCCGCAACTCAGGCTTCAATATCTTGACCAGCCGATCGGTGAATTTCTCGTCGGAATGGAGCCGATCAAGAGGTGGAAGGGCGGGCCCGTCATTTTAACCGTGGCCAATGGCGGAGCGGGACTGGTCCTCATCGGCCAGGATGGCAGCGCCGACGCAAAAATACCCGTGGCGTCCCGTTTTCTGTTCGTGCGGTCCAATGAAGCCGCATCAGCGAAGGCTGTCCACGGGCTCGATGAGGCCGCAGCGCTGGTCCATCACTGAATTTCCAGGAAGGAGTAGCGATCATGGAATCAACCCGGCACAAGCCGACCAGAGCGTTTGTTCGTTGCGGCTTAACGCTTTTGGGTCTGACGTGTTTGCTTGGCACGGCCGATGCCCGGCCGAAGCCATCGGAGCGATTTCCCGGTCCCTGGCTGGAGGTTACGCAGGAGATCAGGGACGTCCTCGTCCTCAACAAAGTCTCTGCCTGCAGTCAGGCCATGGGACGTCAATCGTTGCGCAACCCCAGCGAATATCTCTTGTACTGCACACGGGACGAGAAGCTTTGGACCAGCTGGCGCGTACAGCCCGCGGCGAACAAGGTTCGCGGCCCCGGCAAACTTTTTGAAGGTATCGCACTGTCGGACAGCTATTAAAAGTAATCAGGCGGTTGCCGAGTCGAGCGCGCTTGCACGGTGCTCAACAATCAGGAGTCCACAACCCCTGCATGACGACCGGCGAGCGAAGGCGAAAAACCGGCTCAAGTGATTTGCCCGTCGGGCGGCTTGTTGACAGGGGTGTCGAGTCTTTTATTTCGGATTTTCCGAAAAATGTTGCCAGCCGACCCAAATCAAATCTAGAACTGTCGCCATCCCACCCCACCAGAGGGGCGTATCATGATCGTCACGGACGCGGGGAGGGGTGCGGTGGACGCGGCAGCGTTTTGCGCGCGACGGGATCGCAGGGCGGGCTTCGGTCCGTGAGCGATCAACAGCGAGCGGACGAGAGATGTTGTTGCGTACGGCGAAGTCGTGTGGTCCTGACGCCCCGACGCTGGCGTCAAGTTCGCGGAGTTGCGTCGGCCCAACCGGGCTTAGACAAAACATATCCGCTGGCGACG
>DATHHQ010000630.1:0-7032 GCA_035490095.1 Bradyrhizobium sp. | reverse complement strand
TCGATCTCGTCATCGTCAATGGCGAGAATGCCGCCGGTGGATTCGGCATCACCGAGGCGATCTATCAGGAATTGATCGACGCCGGCGCCGACGCGGTCACACTCGGCAATCATGCCTGGGACCAGCGCGAGGCGCTGGTGTTCATCGAGCGCGCGCCACGGCTTATTCGACCGGCCAATTTTCCGAAGGGCACGCCGGGCCGCGGTACCGCGCTGATCGACACCAAAAACGGCAAGCGGGCACTGGTCATCAACGCCATCGGCCGAGACTTCATGACGCCGTTCGACGATCCGTTCGCCACCCTCAACCGCGAGCTCGAAGCCTGCCCGCTGCGCGCGGCGGCCGATGCCATCGTGGTCGACTTTCATTGCGAGGCGACCAGCGAAAAGCAGGGCGTCGGATTTTTCTGCGACGGCCGCGCCAGTCTCGTCGTCGGCACCCACACCCATGTGCCGACCGCCGACCATCAGATCCTTTCCGGCGGCACCGCCTATATGACCGACGCCGGCATGACCGGCGATTACGATTCGATCATCGGCATGCAAAAGGAAGAGCCGCTGCGGCGTTTCACGTCAGGCATTCCCTCCGGGCGATTCGAACCGGCGCATGGCATAGCGACCCTGAGCGGTGTCGCGGTCGAGACCGACGATTCAACCGGGCTCGCGCTGCGGATCGCGCCGGTGCGGATCGGTGGCAGGCTGGAGCCGACGCTGCCGGGGTTTTGGGTGTAGAGGATAGCGTTACCCGGCGTCCCCCACGCCCTTCTTGGGCGGAAGATTCATCAACGGCTCGGGCGCATCGCGCGGCGAGGGCGTGAAGGTGTGTTTGGAATTCGAGCAACCGAGCAAAGCGACGCGCTCCAACACTCCGTCATTCCACGATGTGCAAGTGCACATCGTGGATGCGCCACTTGGCGCAGGTCCGGATCCATACTCCCTGTCGTGGTTATGGATTCCGGGCTCGCGCGGAGCCTGTCATCGGGCCGCGCTTTGCGCGGACCCGTTGGCGCACCCCGGAATGACGGTTCTTAACTGAATTGGCTGTTTGATAATCGGATCAGCTTCGACGAGCTTCCTTCGGCTCAAGACTGACGGAAGCCCATGCGGAATGCACCCCAGTGGCGGCCACGGACGTGGATCGGCGACGAGAGATCCTTCATCAGCACGAAGTTGCCGCCGCCCATGTCCCGCCGGTACGTTTGCAGCAAGAACGGCCTGGTATTCGCAGCCACTTTGCGCACCGCGCGATCATTGAATAGCCGCCTGTTGCGGCAGTTCGCGTTGTTCCAGACCGGGTCCTTGCCCTGCGGCAGGCGATAGTTCGGATTGTGGGTTGGAAGATATCCACCTTTGGCCCACGCGACGCAAAATGCGATTCTGGGATCGGTCTTCTGAATCGGATCCTGTATCGGCGGCAGGATCCGGTCGGTGAACGCGACATAGTCGGTAAGGTACTGTTTGGGATCAGTGCCCGGAATTTCGCGATAGCGCTCGTCCATCAATTGGTCGAGGCGGATGTCGCCGCGCTCGACGGCGCTCTCGAACGCCGCCGAAATCTGCTTTGCGGTATCGATGACGATGCGGATCAGCGGTGCATCCGATGTCTCCACGCCGCTGTCGGCGATCAACTCGATGAGCCCTTCGGAAAGGTCGAGGAGTGTCGCCACCCTGTCGTCGGCGCGCTTGAGTTCGATCGATGACAGATCGACGCCCTTGGCCAGCGTGCCGAGTTCATCGATCACCATGTCGCAATCGGCAAGATTGGAAGTAGCCGCTTTGGCGACGCCATCGATCTCATGGCCGACCGAGGTAAAGCCGTCCTGCACCCGGACGATGATGCTCTGAATCTGCCGGGCGCCTTCGCCGGCGCTTTTTGCCCGAAGCGAGGCGTCGCCGCTCGCGCCGATCAAATTGCCGACCTGGCCGTCAAGATCGCGAACGGTTTCGCCGATCAGGTGCGTCGCCCGGCGCGTCGCTTCGGCAAGGCTTTTCACCTCGTTGGCGACCACCGCAAATCCCCTTCCGGCGTCGCCGGCGCGGGCAGCCTCGATGGTCGCATTCAGCGCAAGCAGGTTGGTTTGCTTTGCGATGGCTTCGATCGAGCCGGATACCTTGGCCACCTGCGCGAGCGCGGTTCCGACATCACCGAGACGAAGTTCGATGCGGCCGACGGCTTCGATCAATTCGGCGATATGCCGGACCGCGGTCTCCACCGCGGTGCGCGATTGCGTGATTTCACCGACGGCAGCCGATGTGGCGGACTGCACCGCTTGCGACGCGGTCGCGATAACGCGATTGGCGGAAACCATCGTCTCGGCGGTCTTCTGAAGACGGCCGAACCGCTCGGATTGGCCGGTTACCCGGCCGGCAACCTCTTGCAGATTTCCAGCGACGTCCGCGAGTTCAACCCCAAGGCCGCCGATCCGGTCCGCAAGCTGATCGACCAGGCGTTCGCTGTCCGAGCGGAGGGGCATAGCCGCTTCCGATTTTGCGGGCTGTGCAACCGGCATCGCTACGTTCCTCCGGGTGGATAAATCAACTTCGATCACTGGTTCATAACTCTTGGAGGTATTGCTCAAAGCTTGTAGGCGGTGCGGAAGCCGCCCCAGTGCCGGCCATTGACGCGGATCGGCACGTCGATTTCGCGCATCATGACGGTTTTGCCGTTGCCCATGTCGCGGGCATAGCTCTGGATCAGATAGGGACGCAAATTCCGGCCGGCGGCGAGGCCCGCGGCGTCATTGAAGATGCGGCGGTTGCGGCTGTTGGCGGTGTTCCAGACCACATCGCCGGGGCGTTGCGGATGCGAATAGATTTTGTTGTGCACCGGCAGATAGCCGTTGCGGTCGATCATCACGCAGAACGCCATGCGCGGATCCTTGGCGAGGAAAGCCTCCTGGAACGGAGGCAGCGCGCGGTCCGCCCAATTGAGGATCCGGGTGCGGTGCTGAAGCGGATTGGTGTCCGGGATCTCGACGTAGTCCGTATCGAACATGTCGTCGATGGAGATGGCGGTGCTGACGACGGCATCCTCGAAAATTCTCGTCAGCGCGGTGCCGGCTTCCATGGCGCGGGTGACGAATTCGATGTTCTCGTCGTGGAGCGCCCATAATTGGTCCTCGATCTTTTCGCTCAACGCGGCGTCCGGCCTTTCGAATCGCGCTTGCGCGCCCGCCTTTGAACGCTCGCCGAGGCGAATCCTGCATGCGCCGACGCTCTCCAGCGTGGCATTGAGGCTTTCGTTCAGCGGCAGCCTCTCGGCGTCCGGCCCGCCGACCAGAATGCCTTCCAGGGAAATCTCATAGACCGGCGTTGTGATCACGCCGCGCGCGGTCTGAATTTCGATCTTGAGGCTGCACGGCAGCCGCAGGCTTTTGCGCCGGTCTTCACGCTCGCCCTGGCGCAGCAGCACCGCGCAGCGGGCCTTGAGTTTTTGCGTGAACATGGTGACGGCCTTGCCGGCCCTGGCGACGCTTTCGCCGTGAGCCTCGGCCTCCCTGGTCGCGCCGTCGATTTCGGCCGCGCTGTCGCCGACCGAAACGATGAAGTGCGATGCGGAGGCGGCGTTATCGGATATCTTGCTGGTGGTTTTGTTCTGTTCCGCCACCGCGCCGTTGACGTTTTCGAATACCGGCCGGATCGCCGCGATCGCCTGTGAAATCCGGTGCACGGCATCGACCGAACCCGCGGCGTCCCTCTGCAGCGCGTCGATTTTTTTGGTAATTTCTTCGGTGGCACTCTGGGTCTGCACGGCGAGCGCCTTGACCTCGGAGGCGACGACCGCAAAGCCGCGCCCTGCGGCGCCGGCCCGCGCCGCCTCGATGGTGGAGTTGAGCGCCAGCAGCGTGGTCTGCCTTGCGATCTGCGCGATCAGATTGACGACATTGCCGATGGCGGCCGAGGATTCCCTGAGGCGATCCATGTTCAGGCTGGCCTCATGGGCGGCCGCGCCGGCCTCGTCGGCGAGCTTGCTGGCGTCGCGCACCTGGGACCCGATACCTTGCGCCGAATGGGTGAACTCGTCCGCGGCTTGCGAAAAAGTGGTCGCAGTGCCCTGCGCGGCGTTGGTACGTCCGGTCAGCGCGTTGGTGCGCTGTCGAATGGTGGAGAGCGTCGCTGCCGTCGCCTCGGCGTCGCCGGCGACCGAATTGGCCGCGCGTTCGAGCTGCCGGATCATCGCGCCGAGTTCGAGTTCGAGCAGTTCGAGAATTTCCTTGGCGGAGTCGCCGTCCGAAGCATCGGCCGCATCGGCAACGATCGTTGGCCCCACCGGCATCGGTTCGACCGCGGGCACAGCCGGTTCCAGCTGACGTTTTCGAAATAGACGGAACGTCATTGACCACTCTCGGAACATGTAAGTGAGAACGCATACTCGCCTTCGGACGTGAAATCGTGGTTAACAATTGCCTCCTGTTCAGGCAGCGGGCACTACCGACATACCGAAAACATCGGCAAATCTTTGATTTTACCGATGCCGCGGCCTATAACGCCGCGCTTTCCACCCCACATCCCCGCACGAATCCCAGAGACACCCGCATGGCCGGACATTCCCAGTTCAAGAACATCATGCACCGCAAGGGCCGGCAGGATGCGCAGAAGTCGAAGCTGTTCAGCAAGCTGGCGCGGGAAATCACCGTCGCGGCCAAGATGGGCCAGCCCGACCCCAGCATGAATGCGCGGCTGCGCGCCGCGATCATCTCGGCGCGGCAGGAAAACATGTCGAAGGATTCGATCGAGCGCGCGGTGAAGAAGGCTTCGGGAGGTGACGCGGAAAACTACGACGAGATTCGCTACGAGGGTTATGGTCCGGGCGGCGTCGCTGTGATCGTCGAGGCGCTGACCGACAACCGCAACCGCGCGGCGTCCGACATCCGATCCTTCTTTACCAAGTCCGGGGGCAATCTCGGCGAAACCGGTTCGGTTGCCTTCATGTTCGATCGCACCGGTGTCATCGAATACGACGCCGGCGTCGGCTCCGATGATGCGATGCTGGATGCGGCGATCGAGGCCGGCGCCGACGACGTGTCGTCGAGCGAGAGTGGCCACGAGGTCTACGCCTCGCAGGAAACGTTTCGCGACGTCGCCAAGGCGCTGGAGGCGAAATTTGGCGAACCCCGCAAGGCGGCGCTGACCTGGAAGCCGCAAAACACCGTGCCGGTGGACGACGAGACCGGCGAGAAGCTGCTGAAGCTGATCGACCTGTTGAACGAGCACGACGACGTGCAGAACGTCTACGCCAACTTCGAGGTTTCCGACGCGCTGGTCGCCAAGATGGGCGGGTAGGGCACGTCATCGCGAGGAGCGCAGCGACCCTTTCACTGGGTATGACGGCCAGTAGATGTTTCGCCGCCCCGGCTCCCGCGTTATCACTACCCCATGAGTTCTCAGCCGATTCGCCAACCCGTCCGCATCCTTGGCATCGATCCGGGCCTGCGCCGGACCGGCTGGGGCGTGATCGAGATCGACGGCAACCGGCTGATATTCGTCGGCTGCGGCTCGGTGGAACCGCCTGACGGTCTGCCGCTGGCGAGCCGTCTGCTGGCAATCCATGAGGGTCTCGCCGCCGTGCTCGGCGACTTCCGCCCCGCCGAAGCCGCGGTCGAACAGACCTTTGTCAACAAGGACGGCGTCGCCACGCTGAAGCTCGGCCAGGCACGCGGTGTTGCGATGCTGGCGCCGGCGATGTTCGGGATTTCGGTTGCGGAATACGCGCCGAACCAGGTGAAGAAAACCGTGGTCGGCGCCGGACATGCCGACAAGAATCAGATTCTGATGATGTTGAAAATCCTGCTGCCCAAGGCCGAGCCGAAATCCCCGGATGCCGCCGACGCGCTCGCCATCGCCATCACGCACGCGCATCACCGCGCGAGCGCCATGCTGCGGTTGAAGGTGGTGGGGATATGATCGGCAAACTCAAAGGACTGATCGACTCTTACGGCGAGGATTATGTGATCCTCGACGTCGGCGGTGTCGGCTATCAGGTGCACTGCTCGGCGCGGACGCTGCAGGCGCTGGCCGCGCCCGGTGAAGCCGCGGTGCTCTCGATCGAGACTTACGTGCGCGAGGACCAGATAAAACTGTTCGGCTTTCGCAGCGACACTGAACGCGAATGGTTTCGTCTGCTGCAGACCGTGCAGGGCGTCGGCGCCAAGGTGGCGCTTGCGGTGCTCTCTACGCTGCCGCCATCCGATCTCGCCAATGCGATCGCGCTGCGCGACAAGGCGGCGGTGACACGCACGCCCGGCGTCGGCCCGAAGGTGGCCGAACGCATCGTCACCGAATTGAAGGACAAGGCGCCGGCGTTCGCCAACGTCGATCCGGCGCTGGTGCATCTGTCCGGTGCGATCGATCACGATCGCGCGCCGCGTCCGGTTACCGACGCAATCTCGGCGCTGGTCAATCTCGGCTACGGTCCGCCGCAGGCGGCCGCCGCCATCGCCGGCGCCTCGCGCATCGCCGGCGAGGGTGCGGAAACCGCGCAGTTGATCAAGCTGGGGCTGAAGGAATTGGCGAAGTGAGTGCTCAGACCGTAGGGTGGGCAAAGCCAACGGGTCGCTCGAATGCGCGCCCGATGATAAACTCCGCGTGCCCACCATTCAACGCCGCGATCGGAGAGATGGTGGGCACGGCGCCAAGAGCGCCTTTGCCCACCCTACAATCGTGAAGGAACTGGCGAAGTGAACCCGCCCTCCCGCATCGTTACGCCCGAGCGCCGCAGCGACGATGTCGGCGACACCGCGCTACGCCCGCAATTGTTGTCCGAATTCGTTGGTCAGGCGCAGGCGCGCGCCAATCTCTCGATCTTCATCGAGGCCGCCCGTAAACGCGGCGAGGCGCTGGACCATGTGCTGTTCGTCGGCCCCCCCGGCCTCGGCAAGACCACGCTGGCGCAGATCGTGGCGCGCGAACTTGGCGTCGGCTTTCGCGCCACCTCCGGGCCTGTTATCGCCAAGGCCGGTGACCTCGCAGCTCTGCTGACCAATCTCGAAGAGCGCGATGTTCTGTTCATCGATGAAATCCACCGCCTCAGCCC
>DATHHQ010000629.1:0-11867 GCA_035490095.1 Bradyrhizobium sp. | reverse complement strand
TGGTCGGCTTGAGATTGAAATAGAAATCGCTTTTGCGGCCCGAGGCCAGCGTGATTTCACCCCGGCCGAACGAGCGCTTGCGGATGATCTCGGCGAGGCGGGCGCGGGAGGCTGACTTGGACAAGGCGTTGCACTCGGGGGGCTGGAGCGGGGCTGCAATCTATCGGCGGATCCCTGCACATTCCAGAGCCGATGTGGCGCCGTCAACAGCGTGTCCCATATTCCGCGCCGACTGTTGTAAGGCCGTGACGTTCCGGGTTACTGGATACCCCGCTTTCGCGAGGGTATTACAAAAATGACCATCGAACTCCACACCTGGAACACGCCGAACGGCCGCAAGATCAGCGTCGCGCTGGAGGAAATGGGGCTGCCGTACAAGGTTTTCCCGGTCAATATCACCAAGGGCGAGCAGATGGCGCCAGCGTTTCTGGCGATCAGCCCGAACAACAAGATTCCCGCGATCGTCGATCCGGACGGGCCCGGCGGCAAGCGCGTCAGCATCTTCGAGTCCGGCGCGATCCTGCTCTATCTCGGCGAGAAGACGGGCAAGTTCCTCCCGGCACCGCTGATCGAGCGCATCCCGGTGCTGGAATGGCTGATGTGGCAGATGGGCGGTTTTGGGCCCATGCCGGGGCAGGTGCATCATTTCATTGCCCTGGAGAGCGAAGCGGACCGCGCCTACGGCCTGAAACGCTTTATGGCGGAGACGCGACGGCTCTACGGTGTGCTGGATCGCCGCCTCGCTGACCGCGAATTTGTCGCCGACTCCCTCTCGGTCGCCGACTTCGCGATCCTCGGCTGGGCCTGGCGGCACCCGCGCCACAAGGTTGAGCTATCAGATTTTCCTCATGTCGAACGCTGGTACAACGCCTTGCTGGCGCGGCCGGGAGTCAAGCGCGGCATGGAGGCGAAGCTGGATTGATTTTTCTTCTCCCTCTCCCGCAAGCGGGAGAGGGTTGGGGCGCTTGACCCAAAGTATTTGACGTTAAGTTCTACGCACAGCTTCCGCGCCGAATGCGCTCGACGAGTGTGCGCGTCGCGCCCACAAACAGCCCTGATACAACCCGCTTCAAACCAGCCTCCTGACGATTTTCGATTCACGACGTTCGATTAATCAGCGCTTAGGATGAATAGATACCGGCATAGATCTTGCGCAGTTCTCGCTTCGAGAACTTGCCCGTTCCGGTCCGCGGCAGCGCCTCGCGGAAGACAACGCGGTCCGGCAACCACCACTTGGGACAACGCCCGGACAGCCAGGCCTTCAGACTCTCCTCATCGATATCAGTTCCAGGCCGACGCACGACCACGGCCAGAGGACGTTCGATCCACTTGGGGTGATCGGCAGCTATAACCGCAGCTTCAGCCACGCCGGGATGACCCATGATGGTGTTTTCCAGATCGATCGATGAAATCCATTCGCCGCCCGATTTGACAAGGTCTTTTGCGCGATCGACGATCCGCACATAGCCCAGCTTGTCGATCGTGCAAACGTCGCCGCTGCGCAGCCATCCATCAGCCGTGATGGCAGCTTGGGTTGCATCGGGATTCTGAAAATAGCCGGAGGCCACGAATGCGCCTCGGTAGTGAAGTTCGCCGGGCGTGGAACCGTCGTGCGGAACGGGGCGACCGTCTTCGTCGACGATGCGCCAGCGTGTTCCCGGCAGCACACGACCCTGGGACAGCTTGGCAGACAGGCGTTCATCGTCTCCAAGCTCGTCGTGAACCGGCTTCAGCCTTGCTACGGCGGATAGCGGCCCGACCTCGGTCATTCCGAATGCCTGAAGTGCAGAAGTCCCACGCTTTTCGAGATCGGCCATCAATGACGGCGGCATCGCAGAACCGGCCACAATGACGCGGTTCAGCGCTTTCAACTCCCGACCAGAAGCGACCAGTTCGTCACGAACGGCAAGCCAGACGGTGGGCACGCCCGCTGAAAATGTAACGCCTTCAGTCTGCGCGATATCGACGAGACGTTTGGCTGCCATGTCTTGTCCAACCATCACCTGCTTGGCACCCGTCATGGCGGACATAAACGGCAGGCCCCAACAATTCGCATGGAACATGGGGACCACGGGCATCACGACGTCTCGCGCCGAAATCCCGAACGCATCGACCAGGCATCCGTTCATGGCGTGCAAGACCGTTGAACGATGGGAGAAGAGCACGCCCTTCGGATCACCTGTTGTGCCGGAGGTGTAGCACAGCATTGCCGCCGCGCGTTCGTCTACGTCTGCCCACACGTCGCCGCTCTCCGATGCGAGCAGCACCTCATAATCAGGTGCCTTGTCGGCAGTTCCGGCTATTTCACCCATCACGATGCGTTGGATCTGCGAACTGCCCAGTTGGCCGATCGCATCGAGCGCAAGTTCTCTGACGGCCGCGTCATGGAGGAGAAGTTTACTGCTCGAATGCTCGAGGATGAATTTGACCTGAGCCGCGGGCAATCGCACGTTGATCGTATTCAGCACAGCGCCGAGCGCCGGAACCGCGAAATAAAGTTCGAGATGCCTGTGAGAATTCCATGCCAGGCTCGCAACGCGATCGCCTCGGGAAACACCGAGCCGGCGCAACATTCCCACCAATCGCGATACGCGATCCCTCAGCGTTGCGTAGTTATAGCGAACCGTTTGCGCGCCGGCGAAGCATGCAATCTGGCGCTCGCCGTGGTTCTCGGCGGCATGGTCGAGCAGCTGACTGATGGTCAACTGCTCATGCATCATTAATCCCTGAATCATGGGTTTGTTGCTCTCATCTTGGTTTGCGGCGTCTGCCATTTGGTGTGCGGCCGTGATGCTCAGCCCGGCACGCAATCTAGGAAATCACATGTTTTGTCACTTACTGTCAAAACACGAGACAAGTCAAGCGTCGCGACTAGCCCCATCAGCGAACGGCTTGCTGAAGACCTGACGAATTCGGTAGGAGGCGCGCATGGGGGAAACAGATGTAGTCCGGCCGCGTTTTTGCACGTAGAGACAAATCCATGACGCCAGCGAGATCAAAAAAAACGAACCTTCGCGACGAAGCTCTTAGCCAGTTGTCGGCAACCGCGCTGATCCTTTCATTGCTTTCAGTCGCACCACGGCAAATTGTGCCGGTTCAAGCGCTAATTGCTGCAGGTCGCCTCTTCGAAATGACAGAGCGCAGCATTCGGGTGGCGCTCAATCGCCTCGATGCAGACGCAAAGGTTCGGAAGCTCTCTCGCGGTCTTTACGGGTTTGCGGAGGGGGCCGAAGGCGTCCGGCGCGAAGTTAGAAATTGGATTGAGGCGGAGGATCGTGTCGTGGAATGGAGCGGCGCATGGATCGCCGCGTATACCGCTGACGTATCCCGCACCGATCGTAAACGGCTAAGGCGTCACGAGGGTGCGCTTCGGCTCCGCGGCTTCAGACCGCTCAGGCAAGACCTCTGGATACGACCAGACAATTTAAGAGGAGGCGTGCAAGTCGTAGCGGCAGACCTCGTCGCGCTTGGACTTGCAAGGGACTCGATCGTTTTCATTGCTTCGAGCTTCAGCGCGGCTGAGGACCCTGTCACCAGGACTCTTTGGGATAGCGCATCGCTATTGGAAGGTTATTCCAGGCTAATTGAAGAGCTCAAACGCAGCGAAGAGCGAGCATCCTCCCTGTCGATCGATCAGGCGTTGGTGGAAACTCTAAGTATCGGCCGTTATGCGATCAGGCATATCTTGCTGGACCCGCTGCTGCCGAAGGCCCTTCTTGGCACCGACGATCGATATCGACTCATCGAGCAAATGCGGCAATATGATCGTCTTGGACAGCGCTTATGGCAGGCGTTCCTGGCTCGATATGTCGACAATGAGCGCACTGCGGATGCTGGTTCGCACGATAGGCGGCGCGTCCCGACGCATTGATCCCGGTGCATGCTGGGTCAAGCCGGGCGATGACCGTCAACTGCTCTGCGTCGGCTTTGCCTTCACGCCCGCTTCGCCTCGAACGCCATCTTCACCGCGAGGCCGGCGAGCACCGTGCCCATCAGCCAGCGCTGCACCAATAACCATGTCGGCCGGGTGCCGAGAAACAACGCGATCGATCCGGCGGTGAGTGCGATCAGCGCGTTGACGCTGACGCTGATCGCGATCTGGATAAATCCAAGCGCCAGCGACTGCGTCAGCACGCTGCCCTGAACCGGATCGATGAACTGCGGCAGCAGCGCCAGATACAGCATCGCGATCTTGGGGTTCAGCAGATTGGTGACAAAACCCATCGCGAACAATTTGCGCGGTCCGTCGACGGCAAGCTTCTTCACCTGAAACGGCGAGCGGCCGTTCGGCCTCACGGCCTGCCACGCCAGCCACAGCAGATACGCGGCACCGGCGAGCCGCAGCGCGTCATAGGCGTAAGGAACGGCGAACAATAGCGCCGTGATGCCGAATGCGGCGCACAGCATGTAGAACACAAAGCCGAGCGCGACGCCGCCGAGCGAGATCAGGCCGGCGATGTGGCCCTGCGTGATCGAGCGCGAGATCAGATAGATCATGTTCGGCCCCGGCGTCAGCCCTATGCCAAGCGAGACCAGGGCAAAGCCGAGCAGGGAGGTGAGGTGGGGCATGGGGAGGACTCGCGGGGGAGAAATTTTGCGCGTTTCTAGCGCGCGCAATATCGCGATGTCATTTCGTAAATTGCACCGAGAGCAATTCATCCGCGGCGGCGGTGCGCCTCCTCGAATATTTCAGGGACGAAAGCCTCGTGTCCCGGACGCGATGCAGCGCGAAGCGGTGCTTCGCAGAGCCCGGACCCGCCATGGTTGGACCCCGGATCAGCAGCGCAACGCTTCGCGCTACGCCGCATCCGGAGAACGGCCCGGCTCGCCATAGCCTCGCACCGCGTGTCATGACAAGCCATCGAATCCATCGAGTTCGGCAATCGAGCTGAGCCGAAAAACCTGTTTTCCGCGTTGCTTTTCAAACGCGACGAGCCGGCGAATTTCCGGCATCCAGTTTTGATCGACCTCCCAGATCGTTCGGAACAGCACCTCCGTAGGCGGCATTTTTGTAAGGCCCGCCGGCGGATTTTCGATGGCGCCTGTCGACCATCGTATCTGCCGTTCGGCAGCTAGCCAGAAATGCATCCACAGCGGCATGTCGACAACAACGATATCGGTCGCTCGCGCCAGTCTGTCGGGAACTGAATCAAGCCGCCCCAGCCCGTCGATGATCCAGTTTTCCTCGGCGATTAGGCGCGCGTGCGCGGCGTTGTAGATTTCAACCGGCGTCAATTCCCACCCCGGTTGCCACAGCAGACTGTCAATTTCGACGTGAGGAGATCGCCATGCCGAACTTAGCCGCCGCGCCAGCGTTGATTTGCCACCGCCGCTGTTGCCGATGATGACTGCTCTCTTCATGGGTGGCCTGCCGTCTTCACCTCTCCCCGTGGGCGGAAAGAGGTGAAGAAAGAATGCGCTTTAATAACTTAATGCGCCTCGTCCCAGTTGTTGGCGGCGCGAGCATCGACCTGCAGCGGCAGCGACAGCAGCACCGCGGGGAAGGGCGCGTCCTGCATGGTGTGCTGCACCACCGGCAAGGTGGCTGCGACCTCGTCGTCGGGCACCTCGAAAATCAGTTCGTCGTGAACCTGCAACAGCATCTGCGCCGAGAGGTTCTTCTCCGCCAGCGCATCTTCCATCCGGATCATGGCGCGGCGGATGATGTCTGCGGCGGTGCCTTGCAGGCGCGCGTTGATCGCGGCGCGCTCGTTGAAGGAGCGGATCGAGGCGTTAGAGGCCTTGATGTCGGGGTAATGGCATTTCCGGCCGAACAGCGTCTCGACATAGCCATGCTTGCGGCAGAAATCGCGCGTCTCGTCCATATAGGCGCGGATGCCGGGAAAACGCTCAAAGTATCTCTTGATGTAGGCGGAGGCTTCCTCTCTGGCGATACCGAGCTGGTTGGCGAGGCCGAACGCCGAGATGCCGTAGATGATACCGAAATTGATCGCCTTGGCGCGGCGGCGCACTTCGCCGGGCATGTCCTTGATCGGCACGCCGAACATTTCCGAAGCCGTCATGGCGTGAATGTCGAGCTTGTCGCGGAAGGCCTGCTTGAGCACGGGAATATCGGCGATTTCAGCCAATAACCGCAACTCGATCTGCGAATAATCCGCCGACACCAGCTTGTGGCCGGGCGTCGCGATAAAGGCGCGGCGGATTTTGCGGCCGTCCTCGGTGCGAACCGGAATGTTCTGCAGGTTGGGCTCGTTCGACGACAGCCGCCCGGTGGTAGTCGCCGCCAGCGCGTAGGTGGTGTGGACGCGGTGGGTCTGCGGATGCACGTAAGTCGGCAGCGCGTCGGTATAGGTCGATTTCAGCTTCGAGACCTGCCGCCATTCCAGAATCTTCTTCGGGAATTCGTGGCCCTGCTCGGCGAGTTCATCGAGAACCTGCGCCGAGGTCGACCAGGCGCCGGTCTTGGTCTTTGAGCCACCCGGCAGTCCCATCTTGCCGAAGATGATGTCGCCGAGTTGCTTGGGGCTACCGACATTGATCGGCTCACCCGCGATCTCCTGAATCTCGGCTTCGACCCGCGCGGCGGTCTGGGCGAAGTCGCCCGATAGCCGCGACAGCACCTGGCGGTCGATCGAGATGCCGCGCCGTTCCATCCGCGCCAGCACGCTGATCAGCGGCCGCTCCAGCGTTTCGTAAACGGCGGTCATGCGTTCGGCGACCAGGCGGGGCTTGAGCACGCGCCATAACCGCAAGATGACGTCGGCGTCCTCGGCAGAGTAGGCGGTGGCCCTGTCGATCGCGACCTGATCGAAGGTAAGCTTGCCTTTGCCGCTGCCGGTCAGTTCGCCGTGGCTCATGGTGGCGTGACCGAGCCAGCTTTCGGCGAGCGCATCGAGCCCATGCGCGTTGCGGCCGGCGTCAAGCGCATACGACATCAGCTGCGCGTCGTCGTGGTTGCAGATGGTGACGCCATGCTGCGCAAACATCACGGCGTTGAACTTGATGTTGAAGCCGATCTTCAGGATCCCTGCCGATTCCAGCAGCGGGCGCAGCGCGTCGAGCGCGTCACTGGCCTTGATCTGGTCCGGTGCGAGGCCGGCGGCGAACAGGCCGGAGCCATCGCCGGACTGTTTGTGGCTGAGCGGGATATAGCAGGCGTCGTTGGGCCCGAGCGCCAGCGCAATGCCGCACATCTCGGCCTGCATCGGATCGATCGACGTCGCCTTGGCGTCGATGGCGACATGACCGGCATCGTGCACTCGCGCGATCCAGGCGTTGAGATCGGTGAGGGTCCGGACGGTCTGGTACTTGTTGCGATCGACCGGTGTTTTTCGCGCCGCCTCGGCGCGCGCAGCCGCGAGGGCTTGGGGAGTGAGGGGCTCTTCGTTCGCTTGGATTTGGCCTCTTCCCGAACGCGGTGCGCTGCCTTTCCCGCTTGCGGGGGAGGGCGGGGCGGCGGCAGTTTGATCCGCGAACAGGTCCCCATCCGGATCGCCCGCAAGCGGGAGAGGTGAAGAAGCGCGCGCGCCGCCACTCTTGTTACTGGCATCCGCGTCCACCTCCGACGGATCGATCTGCGAATACTCGGCGACTCTTCGGGTCAGCGTGGAAAATTCCATCGCCTTCAAAAACGCGATCAGCTTGCGCGCGTCGGGTTCGTGCACCGCGAGTTCATCGAGCGGCACGTCGAGCGTGACCTTGTCGTCAAGCAACACCAGTTGCCGCGAAATGCGCGCCTTCTCGGCGTTCTCGATCAGCGCCTCGCGCCGCTTCGGCTGCTTGATCTCGCCGGCGCGCTGCAGCAGCGTTTCCAGATCGCCGTATTCAACGATCAATTGCGCCGCTGTCTTGACGCCGATCCCGGGCACGCCGGGCACATTGTCGGTCGAATCCCCCGCCAGCGCCTGGACCTCGACCACTTTTTCGGGCGGCACGCCGAACTTCTCGATCACTTCGGCAATGCCGATGCGGCGGTCCTTCATGGTGTCGTACATGGTGACGCAGTCGGTCACGAGCTGCATCAGGTCCTTGTCGGAGGAAACGATGGTCGCGGTGGCGCCGCGCTCGCAGGCCAGCCGTACGTAGGTCGCGATCAGATCGTCGGCCTCGAAACCGGCCTGCTCGAGGCAGGGCAGATCGAACGCGCGGACCGCCTCGCGGATCAGCGGAAATTGCGGGATCAGGTCGTCCGGCGCCGGCGGGCGGTGCGCCTTGTAGGCGGGATAAAGCTTGTTGCGGAAGGTGACTTCCGACTTGTCAAAGATGATGGCGAGATGGGTCGGCCGATTGTCCGGCGGCATGTCGCGCAACAGTTTCCACAGCATGTTGCAGAAGCCGAGCACGGCGTTGACCTGCAAGCCATCGGATTTGCGATTCAGCGGCGGCAGCGCGTGATAGGCGCGGAAAATATAGGAGGAACCGTCGACCAGAAAGACATGGTCGCCTTTCGCAGGGGCCTTGACGGCAACGGGTTTCGGGAGCGGTTTTTCGGATGTTTTCGGCATGGCCGCAACTTAGGGATTTTTGCGGCGATTGACAGCCTTTGGGACGGGATGTGCCGTGATTTTTGTTCCTCTCCAAATGGCCCGGAATGAGTTGCATCGGCGGTCGTTCCATGAACCCCTGCGGCTTCCGGCGGATCGAAAGGACCAAACCATGACCGCGCAACTCGACGTGCTGACGGAGAAGCTGCGATCGGTCCAGGCCGAGATCGAGGCCGAACTGGCGAAGCGGCGTGAGAAACTGCGTTTCCATCTCGAAAACCGCAGGATCGTGTTCGAAAAAGAGGTGCTGCGGATCCACCACGAAATCAAGACCCAGGCCTCGCGCTATCTGATCGACGCCAATCCGCTGATGATTCTCACCGCGCCGGTGATCTATTCGCTGATCGTCCCGGTGGCGCTGCTCGATCTCTGGGTCATGACGTATCAGGCGATCTGTTTTCCGGTCTACAGGATTCCAAAGGTGCGGCGCCGCGATTACCTGGTGTTCGACCGCCACCATCTCGCCTACCTCAACATCATCGAAAAAATCAATTGCGCCTATTGTTCCTACGCCAATGGCGCGATCGCATTCGCGCGCGAGGTGGCGTCGCGCACCGAAGTCTACTGGTGCCCGATCAAGCACGCGCGCCGCGTGCTCGGTCCGCACCCGCACTACCAGGGTTTTGCGGATTTCGGCGACGCCGACGGGTTCCGCGCGAAGCTGGCGGCAATGAAGGATGGCGTGAAGATCGAGGGGGCGGGCTGAGGGTGGGTAAGATTGTCACCACCCGCCACCGGGTCGCCCGGTCGAGCCGGGCGATGACGGCTTGACTCGTTGCAGGTGCAAAAACTACTCCGCCGCCTGCAGCGTCGCGCGCGGTTTTTTCGGCGCGATCCAGAATGCGGCCGGGCGCTCGAACAGGCAATTGGCGCCGAGCGCCAGCGCGACGCGCCACAGCAGCAGCGCCCCGACGACGCCCACGATGGTGACGACCAGCGAGATCGTTCCGATGTCGTGGATTGGGCCGGCGCGCAGCAGCAGCGTCCGCGTCGCCGCCATCGGCAGGAAGAACGCCAGATAGATGACGATCGAATGCTCGCCGCAGGCGCGCAGGAAATTGAGCCAATGCGCCCGCGCCAGCAGCGTGCCCACGGTGACGATGGCGCATGCGCCCGCAAGCCCGAGCACGAGCGAGATCAGCGGCCATTCGCTGAAACCCGATCCAACCAGGCCGCCGTTGATGAGGGCCCAGGCCGCCAGTCCCGCAAGCGCCAGCGCAGGCCGCGCCCGGGCGCGATCGGACAGCGCAAACACATGATGGGCGAACAGATAGCCGGAATAGAAATAGACAAAGCGTCCGCCAAATTCGTCGATCACGGTCCACCCGGTCGCGATATGCGCCATCTCCAATAGCGCCGCCATGCCCCAGATCATCAGCGGCGGCATTCGCCGCGTTGCCTTGGCGACCACGAAAAACACCGGCAGCAGATAGATGAACCACAGGGTGCCGAACGGCTCGATGAAGGATTCCAGATACATAAAGCCGACGTGGGGCCAGCCGGTCTCGGCGGCGAAGCCGGGGGCCTTGAAACCAAACTGGATCGTCACCCACAGCACGTAAAAGTAAGCGAAATGCACCACCTTGCGGTCGAGATAGGTGCGCCAGTCGCGGTCGATCACGACCGACAGGAACAGGCCCGAGATCAGAAAGAAATCCGGCATCCGGAATGGCTTTGCGAACGCGACCAAAGGATGCATGAAACCGGTCTGGCCCGCAGCCAGCTCGACGCCCAGCACCGAATGCATCATCACCACCATGACAATGCAGATGCCCTTGGCGTAGTCCACCCAGTCGATGCGTTCGGCGGTGATGGCGGATGTGCCGTTTGGTGTCATCGGTGTCCCTTTTCGGCGCGGCAGGGCGGCATCATCGGCCAGATCGGTTTCAATCTCCTTTATTCATACAAATGACATGCCGGTTTCCGGTGCTTTCCGGTTTCCCCTTTGCCGGATCATGCGCTAAGACCCCGCGAAGGCGTTAACCATTATCGACGGGTTGTAAGATGCGCATCGCTATGATCGGCACGGGCTATGTGGGGCTGGTTTCCGGGGCCTGCTTTGCGGATTTCGGCCACCATGTCACCTGTGTGGACAAGGACGGCGACAAGATCGCAAGCTTGCGCCGGGGCGAAATCCCGATTTTCGAGCCTGGCCTCGAGGCGCTGGTGGCTTCCAACGTAAAAGCCGGTCGTCTGGATTTTACCACCGATCTTACCGCGCCGGTCGCCGAGGCCGACGCGGTGTTCATCGCCGTCGGGACGCCGTCGCGACGTGGCGA
The DNA here is from genome assembly GCA_035490095.1 of Bradyrhizobium sp. Taxonomy (GTDB): domain Bacteria; phylum Pseudomonadota; class Alphaproteobacteria; order Rhizobiales; family Xanthobacteraceae; genus Bradyrhizobium. The sequence goes on along the minus strand of DATHHQ010000629.1, from coordinate 1,084 downwards.
CGGCCACGCCGATCTGAGCTATGTTTATGTCGCTGCGCGCGAGATTGCGGCGGCGCTCGTGGGATTCACCGTTGTCGTCACCAAGTCGACCGTGCCGATCGGCACCGGCGATGAAGTCGAGCGGCTGATTCACGAAACCAATGCGTCGGCCGACGTGGTAGTCGCCTCCAATCCGGAGTTCCTGCGCGAGGGCGCCGCGATCCGCGACTTCAAGTTTCCGGACCGCATCGTGATCGGTACATCGGATGAACGCGCGCGGAAAGTGCTCGGCGATGTCTACCGGCCGTTGTCGCTGAATCAGCCGCCGCTGATGTTCACGGCGCGGCGCACCGCCGAGTTGATCAAATACGCCGCCAACGCGTTCCTCGCCACCAAGATCACGTTCATCAACGAGATCGCCGATCTCGCCGAAAAGGTCGGCGCCGACGTGCAGGAAGTCGCGCGCGGCATCGGGCTCGACAATCGCATCGGCTCCAAATTCCTGCATGCCGGGCCGGGTTTCGGCGGCTCGTGTTTCCCGAAAGATACCCGCGCGCTGGTGAAAATGGCGCTGGACCATGACGTGCCGCTGCGCATCGTGGAGGCCGTGCTTGCGGTCAACGACAACCGCAAGCGCGCGATGGCGCGCAAGGTCGCGGGCGCCGTGGGCGGCAGCCTGCGCGGCAAGACCATCGCGGTGCTCGGCCTCACCTTCAAGCCCGAAACCGATGACATGCGCGAGGCGCCGTCAATTCCGCTGGTAACCGGGCTGCTCGACATGGGCGCCAAGGTGCGCGCGCACGATCCAGTCGGCATGGAGCAGGCGCGCCGCGAATTGCCGGATATCGAATATAGCGATGATCCCTATGCGTGCGCGCGCGGCGCCGACGCATTGGTGATCGTGACGGAATGGGTGCAGTTCCGCGCGCTCGATCTTGAGCGGCTGAAACGCGAGATGGCGCAGCCCGTGGTCGTCGATCTGCGCAACATCTATCGCCCCGAGGACATGGCGGCGCTCGGCTTTACCTACGAGAGCGTTGGTCGCCCGTCCGAGCCGCGGAAGTGATGCAAGTGTTGCTGTCATACCCCGCGCATGCGGGGTATC
>DATHHQ010000628.1:0-3477 GCA_035490095.1 Bradyrhizobium sp. | reverse complement strand
TAGAAGGTGCCCTGCCAGATGCTTTCGGGGTCGGGCTTCAGGCCCGGCGGCGTCAGCCGCGCCATGAACGGCGTCACCCCCAGCAGCAGCAGCGCGATCGGCTTGTCCGGTACGTAGCGGGTGATGGACCACGCCGCCAGCGCGACCGCGCATCCGATCAGGTAGATCGCGACCGGCCGCCACCTGATGTGGCTGCGCCACAAAAAAGCGCGCCAGCCGTTGGAAGCCATCTGCGTGATCGCATGCAACACCATCGCGGAGGGAAGCGGCAGGATGGTCAGCAGCACGCCGATCAGGATCAGTCCGCCCGCCATGCCGAACAGGCCGGACAGGAAAGCGGTCGCGACCATCAACAGTCCAAGTGCCGTCATCAGCAGCGGCGTCATCTCGAATCTCCGCTGACATTTCTGCCTCGCTTGTATCGCTTGAGCAAACTGAGTTATCTTGGCCTGGCATCAGTTTTCCTGAGGGTGGCAAGTTTCTGGCAATGCGGCGGCTGCTGTTTCTCAACGGCATCAAGGCGTTCGAGGCCGCGGCACGAAGCGGAAGCTTCGCCGGCGCGGGAGCGGAGCTCAACGTATCGGCGGCGGCGGTCAGCCGGATGGTGCATCTTTTGGAGGAGCGGCTCGGCGTCGCCCTGTTCGAGCGCAAGGCAAACAAGCTGGCGATGACATCCGCCGGCCGCGCCTACCAGAGCGGGCTGACGCCGATCTTCGATGCACTGGCGAGCCTGACCGCGCAGGTGACCGCGCCATCCAGCGTCCGGGTGCTGACCATCGGCGTCGGCCCGACCTTTGCCATGAAATGGCTGATCCCGCGGCTGGCGGACTTTCGCAAGCACGAACCCGACATCGACGTGCGGATTACCACCGGCGGCGCGGCGGCCCCGTTCGGCGACGACTGGAGCTGCGGCATCAAGCTCGGCGACGGCGAATGGCCGGGTCTGGTGGCTGAACCATTAGTCGCGGCCGATCTCTTGCCGGTTTGCGCGCCACGACTGGCGGCGCGACTGAAACGCCCCGGCGACCTGAAAGGGCCGAGCCTGCTCCGCGTCGCTCACTCGCCCGATGACTGGCCGTTGTGGCTCAAGACCGCCGCCGTTGCGCGCGTGACGGCGCGCGGGCCGGAGTTTCAATTTTACGGCCAGGCGCTGCAGGCTGCCATCGACGGGCTGGGTATTGCGATGGGCATTCGGCCCTACATCGACGACGACATCTCCGCCGGTCGGCTGATTGCGCCATTTGCACTGACGGTGCCAAAAGGCATGCGCTGGTATCTGGTCTATCGCAGCTTCCAAACTGGGCAGCGTGATTTTTCCGCATTCCGGCGCTGGATCATGCGCGCTGCGGCAGGAGCTGCCGGGCACGGCAAACTCGCAGACAAACTCGCAGGCAAGGTTCATCGCAATGCCGATTGAACAAATAAAAACACTTATCATCGGAGGTGGCCAGGCCGGGCTGACGATGAGCCACAGGCTGAAGCAGCGCGGCCTTGCGCATCTCGTGCTCGAGCGGGGCCGGATCGGCGAGCGCTGGCGCAGCGAACGTTGGGATGGCCTGCGGTTTCAATTTCCCAACTGGTCGGTGCGGCTGCCGGATTTCCTGTTTCCGCACACCGACCCTGACGGCTTCGCGACATCAGGCGAGATTGTGGATTTCATCACCGCCTATGCCGGCTTCGTCGCAGCACCGATTCGCTGCGGCGTCGCGGTGACGTCGCTGCGGCGCCGCGATGGCGTATCCGGCTTTGTCGCCGAGACGTCCGACGGCCCGATCGTCGCTGACACTGTCGTCGTGGCCACCGGCCCCTACCAGTGCCCCGTCGTTCCGGCCCCATTGCGCGATGACATCGATGTGTTTCAGGTGCACGCCAGCCGATACTTGAATCCTGACCAGCTGCCATCGGGCGCGGTGCTGGTGATCGGGTCCGGCGCCTCCGGTTCGCAAATTGCCGAGGAACTGTTGCGTGCCGGCCGCCGCGTCTATCTCTCGGTCGGCCGGCATTCCCGCCTGCCGCGCCGATACCGCGGACGCGATCTGATCTGGTGGCTGAGCGCCATGGGCATCGATCAGACGCCGGCGGAGCAGCGCGACCCCTCGCGATTGCTGCCGGTGATAACAGGCGCCTATGGCGGCCACACCATCGACTTTCGCAGCTTCGCCGCTGATGGCGTGACGCTGCTGGGGCGTGTGAAGGCGGTGCGTGGAGGCATCATGGAGATCGCGCCTGATCTCGCCGACAGCCTGGCGACCGGAGACGGGATCCATGCCACCTTCCTCGACATGGCGGATGCGCATGTCGAACGCCACGGCCTGAACATGCCGCAAGATCCCGCCGCCCGCGCGGTGTTATCGGATCCGCTCTGCCTCACCGAACCACTCCGGCGCCTTGATATCGGCGCCGCCGGCATCGGCGCGGTGATCTGGGCCACGGGCTATGGCGTTGATTTCGGCTGGATTGACGTTCCGGTGCTGGATGGGCATGGAAAGCCTGTTCACCGCCGTGGCATCACCGACGTACCGGGATTGTATTTTCTCGGCCTGCAATGGTTGTCCAGGTTGAATTCGTCATTCCTGTCCGGGGTGGGCGACGACGCCGCTGCGCTCGCCGACCACATTGCCGCGCGGGCTTGAATTCGGGTCGGAGCATTGCGTCGTAGTTGTCACCTCAGGGCCACTCTCAGGTAAAAATAACGCCAGCATGTGAATGGGTTCACATTCGTTTTTGTCGGCTCATGTTTCCGTCGGCTTCGGAAAATGCCCGGAGTCACGAAGATGAACTATGACGGCTTTCAAATCGAATCCTTCGAGGCCGGAAAAGGCTTGTGGCACGCCAGGATCCGGCGGGCGGATCTGGAGCCTGTCATTATCGATGGCGTGCTGTTTTCCGCGCTTGAGGTCGGCTTCGCCTGGTCCGATCCCGATGCCGCGGTAGCCGACGCGAAGACCCACGTCGACCACCTCAACCGACGCGGCGCGGGCGTTGGGCAGATGCCGGCGGCGGAACGGCCGGCTGCTTCCTAGCGCGATCTGTGAGCAGCCCGCATCCGATGTGCAAACGTGAAGCCGAGCCGGTCCCGTTGCCGTCAGCGACGGTGCGATCCAACTGCCCACACTGCGACACGCGCCTGGTGGTGCAGCGTATCGTTCCCGGACGATCGGGGCTCGAATACTGGACCTTGAGATGCACGAAATGCGGCCATATCCATCAGGATACGGTCCATTCGGGTCTCAGAGACTCAAGTTCCTGAATAGCAGCCAGCCTGCGATGTCATCCGGCAAGGGCTGATTCGCGGCGGGCTTTTGCTCTTTTATGTGGGCCGGACTCATCCCATATTCGCCCTATGGCGAAGAACCCAGACCATCCGAAAAAGCCCGGTAAAACCCCGAAATCGAAGGCGCCAAATTCTAAGGCGTCGAGGCCTGACGTGCAGCCGATCGGGCCGGCGCTGGCGGAACTGCTCAATCCCGCGATCAA
>DATHHQ010000627.1:0-10199 GCA_035490095.1 Bradyrhizobium sp. | reverse complement strand
GCTGTGATTGTGATCCTGGGTAATGATGATGTCCGTGGACTCTTCCCAGCCGAGCTGGCGCAGTTCTTCGACGACCCGGCCCAAGATCTCGTCGTTCATCCTGGTCGCGTCGATTGAGTTGCACGTTCCCGGCCCGTACGCGTGATTCGTGGCGTCTGGCTCCTTCGACCAGAAGATCGTCAGGTCGGGTTTCTTGTTGGGCAGGATGTAGTTCACGAACACATCGGTCAGGTAAGCGAAGCCGCGCCGGGACAGCGCCCCGCTGCAGTCCAGCGGATTGCCGGTCTGTCCATCTTTGAGCCGCTGAATGGGAATTGGAGCGGTCGGGTCACCGTTGTCGCGCGCGAGCGTCAACGCACCCGCCTCATATGCATTGCCGCTGTTCCGTGGAAGCGGGTAACTGGCCTGTTGCAGTTCCTTGGCGAAACCGAGCGGCATCGCGGCATCTTCATCGAGGATGATCCCGCCGCGCTTGTAATCCTGGATGAAGGCGGCTCCGAACTTGCCGATGGCCACCGTCGTCAGCCCTTTGGCTTGCGCGGCCTGCAGCATCGTCGAAACCAGCGTGAGCCTTCCCTGGTATGAGTCGCGCACGGCTTCGACCACGCCGAAATCCTCGATGAACGCCGGCGCGGAAAAATCGATATCGGCTCCCTTCGCGTTCCTTCCCTTCGCAGACGGCGCATACACCACGTTGCCGTAGAACCCGTGCACGCCCGGATAGGCGCCGGTGGCGATAGAAGCGGAATTCATCATCGTGAAGGTCGGATAGACGGCATGGTGGTCTGCAAAGACGACGCCGGATCGCGCAAGCGCGAAATAGTTCGGCGCAATTTCCGGCGTCAGGTCGTCGGCTCGAAGCCCATCCCACACGAAGATGATGACGCGTCGTGCGGCCGGGCCCGTCTCTTGTCGCTGCGCTCGAAGACCTGCTGTCATTCCGAGCAGCACGAAGGAGAGAGCGCTCAGAAGAATAAGCAACCGTATTTTCATGGTTCGCCTCCTGGGCAGACCTGTGAGCGTCGACGATTACCCGATCCAAGCCCGGACTGTCCGCCGCCTGGATTTCGCAAGAGAGACCATCGATTTGACGCGTGTTACGGCAGGCTATGAGCGCGCCTGAGTTTGCGTCAAATACATAGTTGTTCTATTCCTTATGCGTTTTGGAGATAAGCAGGATGGACCTGAAGCGCCTGCGGACCTTCGTCGAGGTGGCCGACCTCGGCACAGTTTCCAAGGCAGCGCTGCGTCTGCGTATCAGCCAGTCTGCTTTGTCGCGGCAGATCAGTGATCTCGAATACGAATGCGGGTTCAAGCTTTTTGACCGTATCGGTCGCCGCCTTTTCCTGACGACCAGAGGCGAGCAGCTGCTCGGAGATTGCCGCGGAGTGCTGGGTCAGCTGGGATCGCTTGGCGAACGGATAGAGCTGCTCAAACGTGGAGACTCCGGCGTCCTTAAGGTGGCCGCACCGCCGCAGACGATTGAGAGCGTCTTGTCGGGATTCCTGCCGCGATATGCCGAACGCTTCCCCAACGTGCACGTGAAGTTGATGGAGGCTCTTGGCATGGACCAAGTGCCCCTGCTGGAACGTGGCGAGGTTCATATCGGCATCAGGCATGATCAAGGCGTGAACCCCTGGTTCGAGAGCCTCTCATTGCCGTCGGATGATGTTTTGGCCGCGTACCGCCCCTCGCTCCAGCTGGGCCGCCGCGGCATGATCGATATCGTTTCGCTCGCACCCCATCCCTTGCTGCTGCTGGACTCCGGCTACTCGGTTCGCAGGCTGTTCAATGCGGCCTGCCGGGTTGCCGACGTCGAGCCCAATATTCTGCTCGAGAGCCGCGCGCCGCACACATTGCTCGCGCTCGCTGAAGCCGGGCAAGGGATCGCCATCATCCCGTCCGTGCTGCGGACCGACCGTTACAGGCTGAAAGTCGCTCGAGTCACTCATCGGCGAAAACCACTGCGAGACCGTTACGTCATCCAGTGGGACAAGCGGCGCCCCATGCCGAGCTATGCCCAGAACTTTTGCGCGGCGCTCGCAGCGTATATGCGCGACGTCCTGCCGATTACGCGGCCGTCGGGAAGCAATACTACCGGCCCACCCCGACGCGTTGGCGAGCCGAGTGTCGTCCACGTCGCGCGCGGAGCGCAGGCTCAAGCTTTTCCGCGAAGAACTTGAAGAAAAAATCCTGATCCGGTCCAATTTGATTAAGTACGATATGATCGCAGCCGAGCGCGACATACTCGGCAATGGCCTTCAAGTGGAAATGTGCTTCGAAGCCGCCTCGAAGGCTTCCTATGAGGCAGTTCGGCAAGCACAGGCCAACCAGCCACCGACCAGCGGAAATATTTGTGCGCGGTCTTGATTGCCGCCTTTTCATCCCGACCGCAGCACAAGGCGATCTCGGCATAGACCGGCCCCTTACCACCTGCCTTGCGCCACGCCTCGACGATCTCCTTCTTGGCCTCCGTAACCACTAGCCCATCCGCCTTCTCGGCCGCGAGGCGTGCCGCTTCGCGGCCACCGGCCGCTACAACCACCGCGGGCTTGCGCGTCGGACGGTCGAATAGCTTGGCATGGTCGAGCTGTAGGTGCCGGCCGCGGTATGAGGTGATCTTGCCCGCGAGCAATCCTTGGATGATGTCGAGCGCCTCGCCCAGCCGCTCGTGACGCTCTACGACCCCAGGCCAGCCGGCTGCCCCGACATGCTCGTTGAGTCGCTCACCCGCCCCTAGGCCTAAGCTGAATCGGCCGTCCGACATCACACCCAAGGTTGCCGCCGCTTGCGCGACGATGGCGGGATGGTACCGCATGATCGGACAGGTTACCGCCGTCATCAGACCGATCCGCTCGGTAGCCTGCGCGAGCCCACCGAGGACCGCCCAGGCAAAAGGGGCATGACCCTCCTCAGGTAGCCACGGGAAGTAGTGGTCGGAGATCGCCGCGAAGTCGAAGCCGGCCTTCTCGGCTCGCTGGGCGTTCCGGATCAACTCCGCGGGTCCGTGTTCTTCCGACATCAATTTGTAGCCGATCTTCAGCATGGAGCCTCCCAAGAGAGCGGACCAAGGATACCGAGGCCCAACGTGGGGAGGATAAACGCGTTGCGTGTTGTGATCGGGGCGATCCGGGCCTGAACAGTCCCGCGATCCCTAACGCCGTAACGGAGACCAGCCCATATGCGGAGTTCCGCTGCGCCGACAAAGCCGCGTTCTCATACAGCCTCGGTCAGACTCGGAAGTGACAGCCAGTCCGCGTGATGTCCCTTTCCTCCCGGAAGCGGACGCCTCTTCGTTCCCGGGTGACGTCGGCTTTGGGCCAATAGCTGACCTACCGGCGACCGACGTCGCTCAGCTCTTCCAGAAGCTGTTTGGCCGCGATCAGATCGGCAGTGTCGAAACCCTCGGTAAAGCGCTCGTAGATCGGCTGGAGGCAGGCGATGGCGCCTGCGCGGCGGCCCTGACTGCGCAGCAAGCGGGCGAGGCTCGTCGCCGCTCGCAACTCCCATGACAGGGTTCCTCGCTCGCGCGCGTCATCGAGCGCCTGCCGGAAGTGGGCCTCCGCTGATCCCGCGGCGCCGTGCAAGCCCTGAAGCAGGGAAAGCTCACCGGTGAGTCGGACGACCTCGGGAGTGAAGCAGCTCGGCTCGAACTGCTCGATTCCGGTCTCCAGCAACGCCAGCCCTTCGGCGATCCGCCTCGCCCTGGCCGTCACGCCGCCGAGACGCGCTGTCGAGACCGCCAGCCTTGATGACAAGGACTTGTTCAAATCTGGCGCCGTGCGCTGCCCAAAATGGCAGAGCGTGCTGTCGCGACAGGTCGATCAGCATAGCAGTGTAACGGGCAGCAGCGGCCTGGTCGCCCACCCAGAAGGCGATCGGGCATGCCGCCGAGGTGAGGAATAAGCACTGTGAGGCGGCATGGCCAGTCGCCTGAGCTTCGCCAAGGATCCTCTCCACCATGCGCACGGCCTGATCGGCAAACCCCTGCATCCACAGCGCCCGCGCCAGGTACAGCCGCGTCGAGATGCGCAAGTCGGTGCCGAAGCGAACGACGTCCTGGAAGCGGCCGACATCGCGTCCGTGATCGCTGACGGCATCCTGCGCCATCCCCCGCTCCAGGTAGTGCCGCGCCGTCATCTGGTCGCCGACATAGTGCTCGGCCACCCCCATTATGCGCTCCGCGAACATCAGATCGTTCCGATCCGATCCGCGCAGAGCCAGCGCATGGAATTCCTGTGCGAAGGGCTGCGCCGTACAGAAGCGGCCGCTCGCGTTGTGATAATAAGACAATCCACTAAGGGCACGCAGCTGGTACACGACGTCGCCCAGGCGCCTGGCCATGTCGAGCGTCTCGGTGAACGCGGCGCCCATCTCGGAAGCCTCGGACGTCGAGGCGCCGAGCGCGGCGTGTAATCGCATTGCCATTCGCGGGTCCTCGGTCGACCCGGATTCGAGTGCGCCCAGTGCTTGTTTGGCGCGTCCGCGGCACTCCTCGAGCAACGATAAGCGTATCCAGAGCGGGACTGCCGCAGCCGTCAGCGCCACACCGACCGACGGCTCGCCGCCGAGCGAGAACGTCCAGTCGAGCGCTGCCCGCAAGTTGTCGATTTCCTGGGCGTAGTCGGCCATCCAGTCGCCGGCTGCCCGCGCTTGCGCTTCCGCCTCGGCAATGGCGAACAGCTGACGGTAGTACTCGGCATGCCGGCGCGCGATCCGTTCGCGTTCGCTGCTCGTAGTGAGCTTCTCCAACGCATAGGCGCGCGTAGTGTCGAGCAGCCGGAACCGCGGCTTGGCGCCGCTGACGTCCACAGCAACCAACGATTTCGCCACTAGATCGGCGAGGCGGTCGATCGCATCTATGTTTGTCTTGGCTACATCGTGGACCACTGCAGCAGCGGCCTCGACCGTGAAGCCGCCGGCAAAGATGCCGAGGCTCCGGAGAAATTCCTGCTCGTCTTCGCCGAGCAGTCCATAGCTCCAATCGACGACCGCCTGCATGGTCCGATGCCGCGGCACGGTCGTGCGGCGTCGTGCCCCCAATAGCTGCAGGCTGTCGTCCAGGCGGGCAGCAAGACCTTCGACTCCCAGCACCTCGACGCGCGGCGCGGCGAACTCGATGGCGAGCGGCAAGCCGTCGAGCCTGCGGCAGATCTCGGCGACCACCGGGGCGTTCGCATCATTCAGCGCGAAGTCTTCGACGATCGCGGTCACGCGCTCGACGAATAACTGCACGGCGGGGAAAGAAGCTGCCTCACCGGCTGTCAGCCCATGCGACGCCTGCGGGCTGCCGAGCGGTGCGAGGCGGTACTCGCGTTCACCCGCTACCCCGAGCGGCTCCCGGCTGGTCGCCAGAATGCTGACGCCCGGTGCTCCGCCGAGAAGCGCCGTCGCCAGGGTGGCCACTGCATCAATGATATGTTCGCAATTGTCGAACAGGAGCAGCATTCGCCTGTCCCGCAGGGCGGTGATCAGACCGGGAAGCGGATCTTCTGCGCGGATTTCCAGACCGAGCACCGTCGCAACCGCGCTAGCCACCAGGCGCGGGTCGCCGAGTGGCGCCAGGTCGACCAGCCAGACGCCGTGTTCGTAGCTGGCCATCATGCGCTCGGCGACAGCGAGGGCGACCGTGGTCTTGCCGATGCCGCCGGCTCCGACGACCGTCACCAGGCGCTCGCTCGAAAGCCGTGTGACAAGCGCCGCCACCGCGTAATCCCGGCCGATCATGCGCGTCACTGCGAACGGCAGATTGTGCGGCTTCGTGGAAGGAGCCTGTGGCGCCGAAGCGGCGCGCAAGGTCTCCTCGCGTCGCACCGGCGCAACGAAATTGTAGCCGCGCCCTGGAACAGTAATGACATAGCGATTGCCGCCATGGCCATCGCCGAGGGCGCGGCGCAATGCGCTCACTTGCATCTTGAGGTTTGCTTCTTCAACGAACGTCTGCGGCCAAGCTCGGGCGATCAGTTGCTCCTTGCCGACCACCTCACCGGCGCGTTCGACCAGAGCGGCCAGGATGTCGAAGGCGCGACTGCCGAGCCGCACTGGCCTGTCGCCCTCAAGCAGCAGGCGCTGCGCCGCAAGGAGCCGGTAGGGGCCAAATGAGATCGGGCGTCCATCCATGGCGCATCGTCGCCTGATTCGCTCTTTCTATCCAATTTTACTTGTCCGGCTTGCGCCTGCCACTGACGCAACAGCTTGGCAAGCTCGACGATGCCTGCTCTGGGTCAGTAGCGTCCGATTCGTGATGCCCACGGTATGTCCGGTTCATCCCAAGCAACAGACATTTCCGGGTCCGGTTGGCACTTCGCATTTGTGCCAACAGCGGACACGCAACAGCTTACGTCTCGTTAAAGCCGATCTCGCGCCATGCCTCGGCAAATGGACCGAACACAGTCGGTATCACCCCAACCGTGACAGACCAAGCCTCCATTGTGAAAGTCGGATCGAGCACCAGAACGCGTTGCGCGACGGCCTTTGCTTCGTCGATACGGCCGAGCCGAACAAGCGCTACGGCAAGCAGGATATGCGGTACGCTGAAGCTTGGATTCGACTCAGCGGCACGTCTGGCGGCTTCCCTCGCATCCTCGTACCGCTTGGCATGAAACTGGGCGGTTGCGATCGCCAAGTAAGCCAGCAGAGTGTCAAAAGGGCTGACCCGCAACGCACGCCGTGCGCGCTCGATGGCGTGCTCAGCTTCCCCCATCCAAGCGAGCGCAAATGCGCTGTTGCCCAACGCGACGACATTTGAATTACTGATCGCTAACGCGCGATCGAACAGGTCAAATGCGGTGGTGATGTCGTGCTCATCGAACCAGATAGTGAGACCAGCGATTGCAAGGGTCGTCGCGTCATCGCTGGCCATCGCCGCTCGTGCATGACTGATCGACGCGACCCGATCCTCTTCATGCAATCCGCCCCGGCTATACTTGAAATGAAAGCATCGGGCGAGAAGCGCGTGGGCGCCGGCGTAGTCCGGGTCAAGCTCCAATGCTTTCTGCAGCATCGGAATCGCCACGGCCGCACCCGAGGCCATGAAGTTGTGAACAGAAGGCGAAGCGCGCAAAACAAGCTCGTAAGCATCGAGGCTGTCAGGTCGCTTGCGCATGACGCGATTGATCTCGACCTTCCTTAGGTTGGGTTCGATTGCGCCGATCACGCTCATAGTGATTTCGTCTTGCACGGAGAAAATGTCACCAAGCGATCTGTCGTATCGCTCGGTCCAAAGATTGCTACCGGTTTGCGCCTCTATCAATTGTGCGGACAGCCGCACCCGATCGCCGGACCTCCGCACGCTCCCCTCGAGCACATAACGGCTGCCCAATTCGCGCGCGAACTGCCTCACATCGATCGGCTTTCCTTTGTAAACAAAGCTCGAATTGCGAGCGATGACAGAGAGCCACTGGATTCGCGAAAGTCCGGTAATGATATCCTCTACGATGCCGTCCGCAAAATATTCCTGTTCCGGGTCACCGCTCATGTTGGTGAACGGAAGCACGGCGATACAGGTTTCGGAGATGCTCACAGCCGGCTGAGTGCTGGGCAATCCAGCGGCTTGTGGCCGCGATTGCAAACCCAGCAGGCGGTATCCGCGGCCAGGAACAGTGACGATGAACCCTTCTCCGTCGGTTCCCTCATCGAGAGCCTTTCGCAAATTCGAAACGTGGACTTGGATATTGCTGTCCTCGACGATGACACCGGGCCAGATTTCGGCCATCAGTTCGGCCTTCGTGACGACTTTGCCCTCGGCCTGTGCTAAAACGCAAAGAATGTCGAACGCCCGGCTTCGCAGCTTGACCGGTAAGCCATCACGCCGCAGTTCGCGCTTCCCAAGGTCAAGCTGGAATTGGCCGAAAGCCAGTTGGTTGCTGTTGTCTGGGTCGGTCATGCCGCCATTTTGAACAATTAAGCATCCAAACCAAGGACCTTAAGGCGCTTAGGTAGTAGCGTCCACCACCGCTGGAGGAGGCGCGTTCGAGCGCTTCAATCCGAGTGGACGCATTGAGGAGGGCACCATGCAACGAGTCCCGATACTCGCTATCGCCCTTCTTGCCGTTGGCCAGATTGTGCTTGAGCCCGCGCCGGCGCGGGCTGGAGACTGGCCGCAAGGAACTGTGCGGATCATCACGCCGTTTCCGGCCGGGACAGGTGCCGACCTCGCCGCGCGGATTTTCGCGGAGCGTCTGACGAGCCGGTGGGGCAAGCCAGTGGTGGTCGAGAACAAGCCGGGCGGCGATGGCATCCTTGCGGTCACGGCGTTCCTGGGTACGCAGGATGAACACACGATCATTCTTATGAACGGTGGACCCCTTACCAGCAATCCGTTCAGCCATGACAAGCTGCCGTACGACCCGGTAAACGACTTTGTCCCAATCTCCTCGGCCGCAGATGTTCTCGTCGCGGTGTCCGCGCCGGCGTCCTTGCAAGTCGATTCGCTTGCCAACTTCTTGAATTTTGCCAGTGCGCATACCGGAAAGCTCAACTGGGGCGCGACCCCTGGCGCGCTCGACTACATCGTTCCCGGCTTCCTCAAGCGAGCCGGCCTGAACATGACGCATGTGCCCTATCGTCAGATCGCGCCCGCCTTACAGGATTTGGGCGAGGAGCGCATTCATCTCTATGCGTCCGCCCTGGCAACCCAACTTTCGGCAGTACACAGCGGAAAGGTTCGGCCACTTGTCGTGACAAATCGCGAGAGAACGGAACTCCTACCCGAAGTGCAGACCGCAACGGAAGCAGGGTTTGGCGATCTGGAGTTCGAGGGATTCCTCGGCTTTTTCGGTCCGCGCGGCATGCAGAAGGAACTGCAGGAGCGGATCAGCGCCGACATCCGAGCCTCCGGTGCCGATCCCGCGCTCGCCGCGCGGCTGTCCGCTGCTGGGCTGAGGATGCGAACGAATAGTCCGGCTGAGCTTTCCGAGATCGTCGAACGTGAGCGCCGAAAGGTCGCCGAATTCGCGCGAACCACGGACCGATCGCCAAAGTGAAAGTACACGGGGCAGTTTCATGGACACGACGCCTGACCGACTTGTGGACATCGCCTGCGGATATCGGGCCGCGAAAGTCCTCCTCAGCGCCATCGAACTCGACCTGTTCACCGTCCTTGCAGAGAGCCCACTTGATGCCGAGGCACTGACGAAATCACTCGATTTGCATCCGCGCGGTGCGCTGGACTTTTTCGATGCATTGGTTGCGCTCAAGCTGCTAGATCGAGCGGGTGACGGTCGCTACTCCAATACAACGGTAACCGCTGGCTATCTCGATCGGCGCTCAGGAGATTTTCTCGGCGGTATGTTTGATCAGCTCAATACGCGCGAATACGCGATGTGGGACACGTTGGGAAGCGCGCTGCGCACAGGAAAACCTCGCACCGGGATTGACGCAGCCGAGCACTTCACAACTCTCTATCGCGATCCGCCGCGCTTCAAGACGTTCGTCAGCGCAATGACCGCAGGCAGTCTGCCGGCTGCGAAATTGATAGCGGCGCGCTTTCCATGGGCCGACTACGAAACATTGATGGATATCGGAACATCGCAGGGATGCCTTCCCGTGCAGGTGGCCAGAGCCCACAGCCATATTTCGGCGGGAGGATTCGACTTGCCGGAGCTGGCGGAGACCTTCGACGGGTACGCGCGAGAGCATGGTGTCGCTGAACGCGTGCGGTTCTGGCCTGGAGATTTCTTTCGTGATGACTTGCCGTGTGCAGATGTCTTGGCGTTCGGCCGTGTCCTGCACAACTGGGATCTCCCAACGAAACAGATGTTACTTCGCAAGGCCTTTCATGGACTGACGAAGAACGGTGCCGTCATTGTCTACGATATGCTGATCGACGACGATCGCTGCTCGGGTGCAGCGGGGCTCCTGTCGTCGTTGAATATGCTGGTTTGGACTGCCGCAGGCTTTGGCTACACCGGCGCCGACTGCATGGGATGGATGCGGGAGGCAGGTTTCCGGAAAACGCGGGTAGAATCCCTTGTCGCCGGTCAGTCCATGGTTGTTGGTTTCAAATAAAGCATGGTCCTATAGCTTTAGCTGACGTGACATCAGCTGATGTCCGAAATGGGTCCAGGCTGTGTAAAAACGCGGACGGTTATGGTTGGGTGGGCGAGAGCAGCTGGCGGGCGCAGTCTGTCTCATGCCCGGATCGCTTCCATCAATCCGCCAACGCCCAGAAGGCGCATCACGCGTTTCATGTTGTAAGC
>DATHHQ010000626.1:0-5157 GCA_035490095.1 Bradyrhizobium sp. | reverse complement strand
GACAGCGTCGAGCCGCACCACATACAGCGGCGCGTCGGAGGCGATGCCCAATCCTCGCCGCTGGCCGACGGTGAAATGAACAATGCCCTGATGCCTGCCGATGACACGGCCGTCGAGGTCGACGATGTCGCCGGGTTCGATCGCGTTCGGCCTCAACCGGCTGATGATGTCGGTATAACGCCCGGTCGGCACGAAGCAGATGTCCTGGCTGTCGTGCTTGTCCGCGACCGCAAGGCCGAAGCGCCGCGCCAGTTCGCGCGTCTGCTGTTTGGTCATGTCGCCCAACGGAAAGCGCAGATAATCGAGTTGCTCGCGCGTGGTCGCGAACAGGAAATAGCTCTGATCGCGATCGGCGTCGGCGGCACAAACCATCGCGCGCGATCCATCGCTCAGGCGGCGTGATGCTACATAATGCCCGGTCGCAAGCGCCGAAGCGCCGAGTTTGCGCGCGGTCGCCAGCAGATCGCGAAACTTGATCGAACGGTTGCACTCGATGCAAGGCACCGGCGTCTCGCCGGAAGCGTAGCTGTCGGCGAAATTGTCGATCACCGATTCACGGAAACGGTTTTCGTAATCCAGCACGTAATGCGGAATGCCGATCCGCTCGGCGACATCGCGTGCGTCATGGATGTCCTGCCCGGCGCAGCAGGCGCCCTTGCGATGGGTGGCAGCACCATGATCGTAAAGCTGCAGCGTGATGCCGACGACGTCGTAGCCTTCGGATTTCAACAATGCAGCCGTCGCCGAGGAATCGACGCCGCCGGACATGGCGACGACGATCCTGGTGTCCTGTGGACGGCCTTTGAGATCCAGACTGTTGAGCATGGTTCCGGTCATCGGTGCGATCGCGGCGGCATCGGGCGCTTCGCGACTAGAACGCCGCTTTGCGAATAGTCAAAAGCCTTGCAGTTAGAATGCTTTGCAGCGTCCCCCGGACCGACTTCGGCCTGCCGGAACAGCTGTAAAGCTGCTCTTTAATATAGGCCGTATTCCCGCGAAGCAATCAGCCGAGCCTGTTTTGCACGCTGCGGACGGCAAATCTTGCCGCCGGGCAGAAAAGGCGGTTGCCACGCTGGCTCCGTAGTTTCCCTGATGGGAAGCTAAGCTATTGAAATACATGCGTATTTTTTGAGAAACGGGATGGCCCGGTCCTTGCTGATTACTGTTCCAGTATCATTCGCGAGAGGCCGCCCGTGTCCAGTTTTACGTCAGAAGCAGTAACAAGCGCCTCCTTTCAGGGCGCGCCGCCGCCGAGGCCTGCACGCTCCGACCAATCGCCCGGAAACGATAGTTTCGGGGCGCTGGTCGACAGCAGCACGGCCGCCGACACGAGCAACGATCGCTCGAACTCCGCGGCGCAGGAGCAATCCGCATCGCGACGCCGCTCCGACGATGCGTCCGCAGCCGCCGACCGCAGACAATCGCGCAACGCTGCGTCCGCTGACAGAGCCGCACAAAACGATTCGGACGATCGCGACGCCGCTGTCAGACAGCGCTCCGACGCCAATGCCGACTCGAACGCCGATGCCGTCCAGCGCTCCAGAACCAAGTCCGGCGCCTCGAAAACCGAAGACGCAAAATCAACCGCAAAGTCGAATTCAAACGACACCCCCGCAGCCCATGCTGAAGCCGCTTCGGCAGCCGATCCGGCAGCCCCAGCCCAGCAGGACGGACCCGCCGTGACGACGCCGAACCCGGTCGCCATCGCGATTCCGGTTACCGTGGCAGCGGCGAATGTTCCCGCCGCTTCGCCTGCGTCCGGCAAGGCAACTGAGCCGCTGGCGATCGCGGCGGCCGCAATCGCGGCCAGTTCGGCCGCGACCGACGCACCGGTTGCATCCGCCGCGCAGACCAAAATCGATGCCAGCGCGACAACCGCAACCGCCTCGGCAGCCGCCAACGCAACCACCGCAGACGCAGCCGCGACTGCAAAAATCAATGTTCAGGCGGCAAGCGAGACGGCCACCACGACCATCAACCAGCCAGCAACACAGACCGATGCAACCGCAGCGACCGGTGCGGAATTGACCGCGGCCGTCGCCTCGACAGCGTCAGTCGCGCCGAAAGTCACAACCAAGACTGCTGGGGTTGCGCAGACCGGAACCACCGCATTGAGCGACCCGGAGACCGCTCCCGGCACGGCCGATCCGGCGGCAACGGCGATATCGACCGGTTCGCCCCTCAACGGCGTCGCGCAAGGACCGGCCGTCGCAGGCAAGCCGAAAGCCGACAATGGCGGTATTGACGGGATAAAAGCAGATCATCCTTCCGCCAATTCCTCATCCACCATCGCAACCAATATATCGGCCCGCGAGCATTCAGCGGTCGCCGAGGCGGGACACGCAGCGGCCGACCCAACCGACATCGGCGTGCAAGCCACGGGCGCGATCCAGCCGCAGCTCCACTCCTCTGCTGCCGCGGCCGCCCCCGTCGGACCACTGAACGTCACGGCGGCGACGAACGCGGCGGTGCCATTGAGCGGGCTCGCACTTGAGATCGCGGTCTCGGCAAAAAGCGGCAAGAGCCGCTTCGAGATCAGGCTCGATCCCGCCGATCTCGGTCGCATCGATGTTCGCATCGATGTCGATCGCAACGGCCAGGTGACTTCGCATTTGACGGTTGAAAAACCGGAAACGCTGTCGATGTTGCGCCAGGATGCACCTCAGCTGCAGCGCGCGCTGGATGACGCCGGCCTGCGGACGGGTAACGGCGGCCTGCAGTTCAGCCTGCGCGATCAGTCTTCATCAGGTCAAGACAACGGCAGCGGATCAGGCCGTAACGCACATCGCCTGATCGTTGAAGAAGACTCCATCCCCGCGGCAGTCGCGGGACGCACGTATGGCCGCATGCTCGGATCGAGCAGCGGCGTAGACATCAAAGTCTGAGGAGCTCACCATGTCAGTCGATGCAACAATGCCGACGACGGTCGTATCAGCACCGGGAACGACAAGCGCAGACAAAACCACCACCGCTTCCACCGCGACGACCGGTATTGCAGATAATTTCCAGACCTTCCTGACGCTGCTGACGACGCAGCTGCAAAACCAGAATCCGCTCGACCCGCTCGATACCAATCAATTCACCCAGCAACTGGTGCAGTTCGCCGGCGTCGAGCAGCAGCTCAAGTCGAACGATCAGCTGAAGTCGCTGATCGCGATCGAAAAGAGCGCGCAGGCGACGCAGGCGTTGATTTATGTCGGCAACACCGTCGCCGTCGACGGCAGCACCACGCAGTTCGATGGTTCGGCAACATGGAATCTGAAGGCCCCAAAAGGCACGAACGCCACGGTTACGATTACAAATTCGACCGGGCAGACGGTCTATAGCGGGAAATTTACGCTGGCCAACGGCAATTCCAGTTTCGTTTGGGATGGCAAGGGCAACGACGGCACCCAATACCCGGCCGGCGACTACAAATTGACGGCGACGGGCACGGATAGCACGGGAAAGAACGTCGCCATCGCCAGCGAAGTCCAGGGTGTGGTCGACTCGGTCGATCTGACCGCTACCCCGGCGCTGCTCTCGATCGGCGGGCAGAACTATACGACCGATCAGATCAAGCGCGTCATTCGCCCCTCCACAACGACTCCCACGACTTAAGCTGGAGTTGGTTCCGCAAGCCGGCCGCACATCCACGATGCGGAAAAGCGGCTCGCAGCAGCTCTCGCCGGGCGTCATGTCTTAATGATCGATTAACAAACGGGCGGCTTGATCGCGCCCGACGGCATTTTGCCGACCAATTTCATGGAGGTTCGGATTGACGGGTCACGCTTAGGTAAATTTTAAGTCGTGGGGCGTAGGTTGCTAGGGTGAGTTCAGTGGTTGAGAGTTTGTGAGTACGCCATGACAGAACCCCATCGCCCGAGGGTAAAATACGTCATCGGGCCTGACGGCAGTCCGTCAACAATTGCGGATTTGCCTGCACCCGGGACCAAACGGTGGGTTATCCGCCGTAAAGCCGAAGTCGTTGCCGCAGTTCGCGGCGGCCTGCTCTCCCTCGAGGAGGCTTGCAGCCGCTACACACTGACCGTTGACGAATTCCTTTCCTGGCAGTTTTCCATCGACCAGCACGGCCTTGCGGGACTGCGCACCACCCGCATCCAGCAATATCGCCAATAAGCGCGCTCTGGAATCGACGGCATTCGACGAAAATCGGCTTCGTTTCGCGAAGCCGATTTTTCTCATGTTGAAGTTTTGCCGCGGCTCTTAACCATCGTTAACCATATCGAAACCATCCCATAGGCAATAATTGCCCAGTCGGCGCGTGGGGCCGAATCTCAGGGGCGGTTAGTTTTGCAGGGTCTTGCAGGTTTCCTAAAAGGTCTGGGTGCTTCGCGGTTGATGGCGATGGTCGCGGTGACAGCCGCGCTGATCGGTTTCTTCGGCTTTGTCATCATGCGCGTCACCACCCCGCAGATGACCACCCTCTTTACCGACCTCAGCACCGAGGATTCCTCGGGGATCATCAAGGACCTTGAACGTCAGGCGATTCCCTTCGAGCTGCGCAACGATGGCGCCGTGATCATGGTGCCGAAGGACAAGGTCACCCGGCTGCGCATGAAACTCGCCGAGGGCGGGCTGCCCAAGGGTGGCGGCGTCGGCTACGAGATTTTCGACAAATCCGACGCGCTCGGCACTACCAGCTTCGTCCAGAACATCAATCATTTGCGCGCGCTCGAAGGCGAACTCGCCCGCACCATCCGCGCCATCGACCGCGTCCAGGCGGCCCGCGTCCATCTGGTGCTGCCCGAACGGCCGCTGTTTTCGCGCGAGACACCCGAACCATCGGCCTCGATTGTGGTGCGTGTGCGCGGCGCCCTCGATGCGCCGCAGATTCGCGCCATCCGCCACCTGGTCGCCTCCGCCGTCAACGGCCTGAAGCCGCAGCGGGTGTCGATCGTCGATGAAGCCGGACAATTGCTTGCCGACGGCGCAAACGGCGACGCCGACAACGCCATCGGCGACGAGCGCCGGGCCGGTTTCGAGAAGCGGATGCGCAATCAGGTCGAGGCCATCGTTTCTTCGGTGGTCGGAACCGGGCGCGCCCGCGTCCAGCTCTCGGCTGACTTCGACTACAACAAGATCACCCAGACCTCGGACAAGTTCGACCCAGAAGGCCGGGTACTGCGCTCCAGCCAGACCCGGGAAGAATCCAGC
>DATHHQ010000625.1:0-2533 GCA_035490095.1 Bradyrhizobium sp. | reverse complement strand
CTCCGGCCGACCTTACCGCGGACGAGCTTAGGGAACGGGCGTGGGAATATCGTGAAATGGCCAAAACCGCCACTTCGGAGCAGACCGGCGCTGCCTTGGTTCGTCTGGCCGAACAGTTTGAGGCGCTGGCGCTGAAAAAGCAGCCGCGCGCGCGTGCTGGATAGGCCGTGAGAGAGACGCGACAGCCTAGCAGCCTGTCGGACTCGGGTTTTCGTTTGACCGGCGGCGTGGTGCGTGAATTTCGCTGACAACCGTTGTTGACAGCGTAGCGTGGTCAGGGCCGTTCCATCGGCGGCCGTGACGGCTGCTCTCGACCTCTGGCGCGTCCGGTCGCACGCGAAAAAACTGCGTTGGCGTCACTATTGAGGGCAAAGGACGAACATCCGCTTGATGTTCCAGGCCATGGTCACAAGCCTCCATTCGCCCTGAACCCGATTGATTCCCCGCAGCATGAATTGCCGGAAACCCATCACGGATTTGATGATCCCAAACACCGGTTCCGGGATTTGCTTGCGCAAGGCGTAGAGGTCGCGGCCCTTCACCGTCTTCAGCCGGTGCGCCATGGCTTCCACCGGCGTCGGGTTCTCGGGCGGTGGCGGCACATCGGCGAACCGCTCGCTCAACGGCGGATGATGGGGTTGCCTGCCCATGGCGATGAGCGGATCAATCCCGGCCGCCTCGCACGCGGCCACGTTCGCCGCGCCGAAATAGCCAGTGTCCGCCAGCAACGTATCAACTTCGCCCAATTCATCAGGTAGCGTATCGATATCATTCAGCATCGGTTCGATCTGCTGCCTGTCGTTCGGCGCCTGAACCACATTCGCGACGATCACCAACAAACTATCCGCCGCCACTGCCGCCTGCGCGTTATAGCACTGCTCGAAGCCGCCGCCCGCCACCGGCATGATGCGCGAGTCTTCGTCCGTCAGATTGATCTGATCCGTTGGGAGCGGCCCTTCGACCGGAGGCAGAGGTGGTTTGCCGCCGGGCTTCTTGCCCGTCACCGCGGTCTTCGCGGCTCGCGCCGCCAGTTTCGCCTCATGCTCCGCCAGTTCCCGCGCGAAACGTTCTTTTGCCCGGGCTTCGATCTTCGCGCGAGCCGCCGCGAGCTTCACCAGCCGGTCCTCACGCCGGGCCAGTTCCTCCGGGAGCGACAATCCGTCGGGCACGTCGGTCTGATCCGCCGCTTCGGCCCTCGCCAACAGGTCGGTCACTTCGGCCTTCAATTGTGCCTCGATCTTACCGGCGTGCTCATACGACAACGCACTGTGTCGGCTGGCGTTGGCGTGAATTTTGGTGCCATCCAGCGCGACGGTGCCGATCTTGAGCACACCCATCTCGCGCGCCAGGAGCAGAACTCTCACGAACAGAGCCTCGATTTCGGGAAGAAACCGACGCCGGAACGTGGCGATTGTGTCGTGATCGGGATGGTCGTTCGCCGCGATGAAGCGGAACGCCACGGAATCATAGGTCGCCCGTTCCAGCTTGCGGCTGGAAAACACGCCTGTCGCGTAGCCATAAATCAATAGACCAAACAAAGGTGCCGGGTGGTAGGAGGCCGACCCAGTGCCCCGATACGCCTTGCTCATCGCGGTCAGGTCAAGGGCGTCGATAATCTCCACCACGAACCGGGCAAGGTGCCTTTGCGGCAGCCACTCGTCGATCGATGGAGGCAGAAGGAAATGGGTCGTGCGGTCGGTTGGGCGGAAATTGGCCAGGGGGAAAGGTCCGGAGATGGGCGCGAATCGACGTTACGATTCTAACGCGGAACCAACCGGGCCGCCACGCCTCAAGTCCGACAGGCTGCTAGTGCGCTGACGTGAGGAAAGCGGATCGACACAAGTAGGGCCGGCTCCCGATCGTCGGGTTCGACGCGGATCACGCCCTGCGCACCGTCCAGCGCAATCGAGCGGCGATAGCATCGGCGGCCGTCGACGGCTTCAATGCCTCTGATCGCTCTGGCGCCAAGAAAATCGATCATGGCGTCCCAGTCGTAAGGCGGCGCGTACGGCAGCTTGAGAGTGATCCCTTCAGCCCCCGGTTGCTCGGCATCAGCAAGCTGCGAGCGGCGCAGTTCGCGAGGTGGGCGCTGATAGAGAGTCTGAAACGTCGCGTTGAACCGACGGATGCTGTTAAAGCCCGCGGCCAAGGCGACCTCCGCCATGGGCATGGTCGTTTCGATAATCAACTGCTTCGCGAAGTGAACGCGCCGCGTCTGGGCAACAGCGATCGGCGAGGCCCCAAGATGCTGCCGGAAGAGGCGCCGAAGCTGACGCTCGCCGACGCCCAGTCTCTCGGCCAATGCATCGACCGCCTCGCCGTCGAGCGCGCCCTCGCCGATGAGGGTCAGAGCTCGTGAAACCGTGTCGACGTGCCGCGCCAGGCGTCGAGGTCCGGCGAGCTTTCAGGTCGGCAGCGTAAGCATGGCCGATAACCGGCCTCCTGAGCGGCGCTCGCCGTGGTGAAGAACGTAACGTTCTCGCGTTTCGGCGTGCGCGCCGGACAGATCGGCCGGCAATAGATCCTTGTCGTG
>DATHHQ010000624.1:0-7742 GCA_035490095.1 Bradyrhizobium sp. | reverse complement strand
CTCGAGGAAGTCGCCGTTTTCGGCGAGTTGCTCGATCGGATAGCCGCGATATTCCAGAACCCCGGCATCGCCATCGATGTAGGTGATCTTGGACTGGCAGCTGCCGGTGGAGGTAAAACCGGGGTCGTAAGTGAACATTCCGGATTGGGCGTAGAGCTTGGCGATATCGATCACGTCAGGCCCAACGGAACCGCTCAAAATCGGGAAATCGTAGGTCTTGTTGCCGACCGTCAGCGTTGCTGTTTTGGTGTTGGATGTTGCGTCCATCGTGAAGTCCCCGATGAGATCGTTGCGAAAGCCGGGCAAGCCCTTAGGACGGGCAAGCCTGATGTCTTGAAGAGATGGCGATGCCCGCCGGATTGTCCAGAAGGCGCCAGACCAAGGCGTATCGCATTGCCGTGTGCGCTGCAAGATGGCCCGCTTGGGCGGAGCCGCCCGCTATGCGGGGGCCTGATCGCCGAGTCGGGCCAGGCATTCCTGCCGTCCCAGCACCGCCAGGACGTCGAAGATTCCCGGCGACGTCGTGCGCCCGGTCAGCGCCACCCGGAGCGGCTGGGCAACCGCGCCGAGTTTGAGGTTATTTTGCTCGGCGAATGCGCGCATGGCCGCTTCGGTGGTTTCCGAGGTCCAGGGCGTGACGGTCTCCAGCGCGCGGCGAAGCCTGCCGATCAGATCGCGGTTTTCCGGCGTTAACAGCAAAGCAGCTTTGGGCTCGATTTCGAGCGGCCTGTCGGCAAAGATGAAATAAGCGCCAGCGATCAGCTCGATCAGCGTCTTGGCGCGTTCCTTGAGGCTCGGCATGGCCTGCAGCAATTGCGCGCGCGTGGCGTCGTTGAGCCTGGCCTTGAGATCGGAACCGTTGGGAACATAGTCCAGCACGTCTTCAAACATGGTCACGAGGGATTGATCGTCGGCGTGACGGATATAGTGGCCGTTGAGGTTTTCCAGCTTGGCAAAATCGAAGCGTGCCGCCGAACGGCCCACGCCTGACAAGTCGAAATCGGCGATCATCTCCGCGGTCGAAAAGATCTCCTGGTCACCGTGGCTCCAGCCGAGCCGAACCAGGTAATTGCGCAACGCCGCCGGCAAATACCCCATGGCGCGGTAGGCATCCACCCCCAGCGCCCCATGGCGTTTCGAGAGCTTTGAGCCGTCTGGCCCGTGGATCAGCGGAATGTGCGACATGCTCGGAATGTCCCAGGAAAGCGCATCGTAGATCTGCTTTTGGCGCGCGGCGTTGATCAGATGATCGTCGCCTCTGATGACGTGGGTGACGCCCATATCGTGGTCGTCGACCACGACGGCGAGCATATAGGTCGGATTGCCGTCGCCCCGCAGCAGGACGAGATCGTCGAGGTTCTCGTTCTGCCAGACCACGCGGCCCTGAACCTGATCCTCGATCACGGTTTCGCCGGTCTGTGGTGCCTTGAGCCTGATCGCGGGCTTCATGCCATCGGGCGCTTGCGAACCATCGCGGTCGCGCCACAAGCCGTCGTAAAGGCGCGTACGGCCCTCGGCGCGCGCCTTTTCGCGCATCGCCGTGAGTTCCTCAGGCGTCGCGTAGCAGCAATAGGCCTTGCCACTGGCAAGCAATGTCTCCACGACTTCGCGGTGACGCGCCGCCCGGGTGAACTGGTAGATGACGTCGCCGTCCCAATCGAGCCCAAGCCATTTCAGGCCGTCCAGGATCGCGGCAATCGCCGGTTCGGTCGACCGCTCCCGATCGGTGTCCTCGATCCGCAGCAGCATCTTGCCGCCGTGTTTCTTCGCATAGAGCCAGTTGAACAGCGCGGTGCGAGCCCCCCCGATATGGAGAAAGCCTGTGGGCGACGGGGCAAAGCGCGTGACGACGGAATCGGTCATTACTGGAGCGGGTCGGGCAAAGAGGGAAAGTGGGCATGCGCACGGCGCGGTGGTGTATAGCAGGAACCGTGCATAACTAAAGCCTTCCTTGGGGCGGCCGGATTTGGCAGAAGGTCCGCTGATCCCCGAACAGGAACTCCCAATGACAGCAGAACCGGTTGCAGCAGAGGTGGGGCGCGATTTCATTCGCGACATCGTCCAGGCCGATCTCGACGCCAAGAGATACAGTCAGATCGTGACGCGCTTCCCGCCGGAGCCGAACGGTTACCTGCATATCGGCCACGCCAAGTCGATTGCACTCAATTTCGGCATCGCGCAGGAGTTTTCCGGGCGCTGCCACCTGCGGTTCGACGATACCAATCCGACCAAGGAAGAGCAGGAATATATCGATTCAATCCAGGCCGACGTGCACTGGCTCGGCTACGACTGGGGAACCGATCTTTTTTATGCATCGGATTATTTCGAACGTCTCTACGAATGGGCAGAAGGCCTCATTCGTGCCGGCCACGCCTATGTCGACGACCAGTCGCAGGAAGAAATCCGGATCAAGCGCGGCACGCTGACCGAACCAGGCCAGAACAGCCCGTTTCGCGACCGCCCCGTCGATGAAAACCTCGATCTGTTTCGCCGCATGAAGGCGGGCGAATTTCCCAACGGTGCGCGCGTGCTGCGCGCCAAGATCGACATGTCGTCTGGCAACATCAATCTGCGCGATCCCGTGCTCTATCGGATCCTGCACGCCACGCATCCGCGCACCGGCGACAAATGGTCGATCTACCCGAGCTACGATTACGCGCATGGCCAGTCCGATGCGATCGAGGGCATCACGCATTCGATCTGCACGCTGGAATTCGAGGATCACCGGCCGCTCTATGAGTGGCTGCTCGACAAATTGCCGGTGCCGTCGAAACCGCGTCAGTACGAGTTCGCGCGGCTCAACCTGACCTACACGCTATTGTCAAAGCGGGTGCTGACCGAACTGGTGCGCGGCGGCCACGTCGCCGGCTGGGACGATCCACGGATGCCGACCATTGCCGGATTGAAACGGCGCGGGGTGCCGCCGGCGGCGGTCCGTGAGTTCGTCAAGCGCATTGGCGTCGCAAAAGCCAACAGTGTCGTCGACGTCGGCATGCTGGAATTCTGCATCCGCGAATTGCTCAACAAGTCGGCGCTGCGGCGCATGGCGGTGCTGCGGCCGCTCAAGGTGGTGATCGAGAATTATCCGGAAGGCCAGACCGAGGAGATCGAAGCCATCAACCACCCGGACGACCCGGACGCCGGCACCCGCCGCATCGCGTTCGGCCGCGAGCTCTACATCGAGCGCGACGATTTCATGGAAAATCCGCCGAAGAAGTTTTTTCGGCTCTCGCCGGGCACTGAAGTCCGGTTGCGCTACGCCTATTTCATTAGATGTACCGACGTCATCAAGGACGCGGCCGGCGAGGTGGTCGAACTGCGCTGTACCTACGATCCCCTAACGCGCGGCGGCAACGCGCCCGACGGGCGCAAGGTCAAGGCGACCATGCACTGGCTGCCGGCCGCGCAGTCGATCCCTGCCGAAATCCGCATCTACAATCCGCTGTTCGCCAAACCGAACCCGGACGCCGCCAACTTCGCCGCCGATCTCAATCCGCAGTCGCTCGAGGTTCTCAAGGATGCGCGGATCGAGCCAGCGATTGCGGAAGCCAATTCGTCTGACGTGATGCAGTTCGAACGGCAGGGCTATTTCGTGCGCGATAAGGATTCGACGCCGGCGCGGCCGGTGTTCAACCGCACCATCGGCCTGCGCGATACCTTTGCAAAGGAAGTCGGAGCCAAGGGGTGATGCGGCTTGATCGAGCGCGTACCGAAGTTCTTGTGATGGGATGATCCGATGCGAGACGTGGCCGACGACACCGTGTCCGGTATCATCGAGAAATGGTCGGCAGCTTTCAATCAACTCGACGCCGACGCGCTCGCATCGCTGTACTCGAAGAACGCGTTCTTTTACGGCTCGAACCCTAAACTGTATCGCGGCAACGAAGGTGTGGCGGCCTATTTCAACGCGCTGCCGAGATGGAGTTCGCCCAGCGTTCAATTCACCGATCTCATGACCGCGCCGGTAGGTCCTGATTTGATCAACGTCGCCGGCACGGCGTCGTTCGTCGTCGGCGAAGGCGCTGCGCCGCTGACGGTCAAGCTAACCTGGGTCATTGTTCGGGAAGCAGGCGATTGGAAAATCGCCAGCCATCACGTCTCCTCCAAGGTCCCGCTGCTTTAGCGAATGGGACAACATCTCGCCGGTGGTTTCAGCAATAGCCGTATAGGCCGCAGACATAGGGCAGGCGGCCGCCGTCAAAAACGGTGGGCCCGCGGTAATACGGGCCGCTGTCGTAGGACCACGCAGAGCCATAATAGTAGCCACCCCGAGCCCATATCGGATTTGGCAGTCGATTGTAGGCGATAATGGGGGCCGAATATTCGCGCTTGCTGTTGGCGCGGATGCCAACCTCGGCAGGCTCCGCAAAAATCGCTCCCAGCCGGCTCTGTACCGGCAGATCGGCGGCGCTCGCGTTCACCCCCGCGACCATGAGAGCGAAAACGGACAGCATTATCCTGCGCGACATCGTCAAGCCCCCGATTGATTCGAGAACCTTATCGCAGTGCCGTTAGCAAAGGTTAACGCCGCGCGCCATCGATCCCTAGCCAGTCGCCGCCCATCAGGCCGGTCGCGCGCTCGGCCGCGTGGCGAATTCCGCCGACGGCGCCCAAAACAAAAACCGGCTCGGTTAGGGCATGATCCGGAAAAGCATGCCCTCGGGCCACGACCCGATGGGTGGGTACCGGTTTTCCCTCGGGACAAACGCGAAGCGTTTGCCCGGAGATCATGCTCAAACAAAAAGCTAGAGCGGGATGACGATCCGAAGAAAAGTCATCTTTGTGATGTTTGTTTCGAAACGAGGCACTATCTGAGAGTCGTAACTTCTGCTGTTTCGCCGGAGGGTTACGAATGGGCAAGCAAGAGAGGACCGACGCGGAACTTGAAGAGATGATCCTTCAGCGTCTGTTGATCGGCGGTGTTTTCGTATCGGTGCGCAAGGATCCCATCCTCGGTTGGCGTCCGACGGTCGTCACTGCGCCGAAGCACAACAGAAACGCGCAGGAACTCGCCGACAGGATTGCCACTGAACTGCGTAAGAAGTTCACGCTGAAGGATTGATGTCGCAGGCGGGATGAAGACGATTCGTTCCTGCGCAGGTTTGCGGCGCCGGCCCTCGGATTCGTTGAAAACGGCTCCTCGGTCTAGATCGCGGAGTCTTCGAAGGGCGTCGAACGCCCCTCGGCGGTCTCGGTCGTGTCATTTCGCCCCAATTATCTATCTGGCAGCCGCTTCGCTTTCGACGATAGGCAATAGGCAGTTCTCCCCTGATCTGGCCACGCCCCGATGTCGAGGCGTCGGACGGTTCTAACTTCGTTTGCCTGGATAGCGTCGGCAATCGTAGATCCGTAGGACACTAATTTTTTGCCCCGCCGGTCTCTGATGTTGCAGTCGACACGCACATCGAAAACCGCGAAATCGTTTGGATTTGTAATCTTGGCGTCTATCCGGAAGTTGCCTCTGCCGCTGTGCTTGATCATTTTGATCGTTATGTTGGTGATTTGAAAGGCTTCCTGGCATACGGCGGTTTGGACCGGCAGGCTCGCACAGACCGCTGCAATCAGGGCACTTCTGTGCATCGCAAGCTCCAACGATTATCTATCCTGCCGCCTTCGCCTGCATCTCCCTGCTATCTCACGAGCGCCATACGCTTTCTCCCGACTGCGCCATTTCACGAAGGCGTCGATCTTTTTCGGGCGACCAAGAGGGCCTCCGACAACGCCCGCCTGTTCTCGATCCCTGAATAAGTTCATGCGAGGCGTGATTGCGTCACGAAGCGGCACTACTTCGGTGGGTGCAGATCGCCTTGAAGCCAGCGGCCAAGGGCCCTGGAATGCATAGGATCTTCATAAGCGGCAGGGGTTGCAAGTACGTGATGGCAGACCGCGCATTCAAACGTATGCAAGTCGACGCCTGGGCGTGCCGGCTCGATGCTGACGAGCATCATCCGGGCCTTACACCTCGGACAGGCGGGGCGCTCGAATGCAACCGGTGGAATGGCGGACGACAGGCGTTGAGATACGGGCATGATGCTTCTCCTCGAGTAGGCGGGAGCGCAACACTCTCTGTCACCGGTACGCCTGGGAGGCGGAGCGGTGATGGCGTAAGTATGCGCCGCAGGGATCCCAAACGCGAGTGAATTCGCTCGCCCGCCTGTTCATCTGCCTAGAGCATGATCCGGAGAAGTGGGTACCGGTTTTCCGAAAAGATCATGCTCAAACAAAAAGATAGAGCGGGATGACAATTCGAAGAAAAGTCATCCCGCTCTAGGTCCAAGGCAGCCAAAAAGCCGGGGGCGCGCTAAGGCCAAGCGGCCGGTCGTGATGGGCGACCTAAGCCATAGTCTGGAGGCAACAGCCGCCAGAGGTATTCTGGATCCGTTCCGCTATCCGTCCTGCCGCACCTTGCGGTAGCATCGCGATCTGGGGATCGCCTCGGCGATGCGAAGTATCGTCCGGTTCGGTCAGTGATGTTGCGTAGGGTACAGCCGGATGGCAGAGCGGGGCAGGGCTCCAGGCCGGACGCAGGGCTATGCGGGGACCTGGCCGCCGCGCGAGGCGGCGCGGGCAGGCGGCTTTGCGCCGTCGGGTTTTGGCGAATGGTCATCACTCCTCGAGACGCTGCGCGCATGGGTTCGTGCCGAAGCTGGCGCCGGCCGGTTGTTGCCGTGGGTTCCGATCGCATTCGGCGCCGGGATTGCTTTTTATTTCGGCGCCGATCATGAGCCGGTCGCGTGGGTCGCCGCGATCGCGGCCATCGCGTTCTGCGCGGCGGCGTTTTTGCTGCGGCGGCAAAAGATATTTCCGATCGCGGTGTTGATCGCCGCCATGGCGGCGGGCTTTGCCGTGGCGACGTGGAAAACGGTGCGGGTCGCGCATGGCGTGCTGGCGAGGCCGATGTATTCGGTACAGCTTTCGGGCTTCGTCGAAACCCGCGACATCCGCGAGCGCACCGACCGTTTTGTCTTGCGGGTCGCCCAGCCGCCGTACTCGATCGCACGGGGTCACGGCCTCCACGATGCTCGCCGCTGAAGCGCTCACGACTGCCCTGACACTGACCGCTGCGGCCGTGATATGCACCTTCGGCGGACAAATTACTGGTGCTCAGCAACAGCCAATCAAGCGCACGGACCTGCTGAAGACGTACTTGCCCGAAATGGAGGGGAAGGAGATGCAAGTGTGGGTAGCCGACATCCCGCCTGGCGCGGCCACCGGACCGCATTTCCATCCGACGCCGAGGTTTGTCTATGTCCTCGAAGGCGCAGTTGTTCTGGAGCTTGACGGAAAGGGCGCCGCAGACATTTCGGGGAGGTCAGGCGTTCGTGGAGATGCCGGGCGAACGTCACAACTTCCGGAATGCAAGCACGACCGAACCCGCTAAGGCGCTGGGCTTCCAATACGCAGGCAATAATCAGCCGCTTCAGACTAACGCGCCTTGACAAACCCTGTTGAGGAACTTGCGGCCTACTTCGAACCTGTGGGGGATGCCGGCACGACCGCTTTTGGCACCTTTGAGACATGCCGACGGGCTCAGAAAATGTCTGCTTAGCGGGTTAGACCGGAAGTGACCGACACACGGTCGGAACGACGCGATTGACCCATATGTATGGTCCGGCCGTGCGTTGCAAGTGGATTTTGCCGAGCTGGCGGTAAGCGGTCTCGCATCAATGTATCCGGTCTCAGATTGGAGCTGTTTTGCTCCGGACCATCATGGATATCAGCGCGCGTGCGATCTCGTTAAC
>DATHHQ010000623.1:0-2963 GCA_035490095.1 Bradyrhizobium sp. | reverse complement strand
GCGGCAGCACTGGTCGCGATGATCGCGGTCGGGGTCTATCAGCCGGATTTACTTCCCGATGGCGTTCGTCCGAAACCGCGCGTGCAGGTGGTTGAGGTCAAGACATCAGCCGTGTCGGCGACGCCGTCCGCGCAATACGTCGCCGTGTTGCAGAAGGACGGCGGGTCGCCGGCGTTCATTCTCACGGTCGACGGGGCAACCAAGAATTTTACCGTTCGCAAGGTGGGCGCGGCTCCCGAGCCCGGCAAGAGCTTCGAGCTCTGGCTGATCTCCGACAAGCTGCAGCGACCGCGCTCGCTGGGCGTGATTGGTGGCGGCGACTTCACCGCGCGTCCGGTGCTTTCGTCTTACGATAACGACACCATCAACACCGCAACCTATGCGGTGACGGTCGAGCAGGCCGGCGGATCGCCTGATGGCAACCCGCACTCGGCGCCCGTGTTTACCGGCAAGCTGATCGAGGCCGTTCCGCCGGCAGCGCCTTCGCCCGCGCGATAGAGCGGGATGACTTTTCTTCGAATCGTCATCCCGCTCTATCTTTTTGTTTGAGCATGATCTTTTCGGAAAATCGGTGCCCACTTTTCCGGATCCTGCTCTAGAATCTGATTCATGTCTGGAGATTTGCGCGTGCCGAAGTCGCAGGCGCACAAAGTGAAAACGCCCGTGGGGAGCGGGCGTTTTCGGTAGTCGACTTGGGGTAGTTTGGGTCTTCTACATACTCACGTGGCGACTTTGGGGGGCTGCTAAAGAGGCCGCGTGAATTCCGAAAAATCCTTTGTTAGCGGACCGTGGATGTGTCTGAACTCGTGATCGTCACGGCCTTGCCGGCCTTCATGACGCGCGCGGTCTGGCTATATCCTTCGTCCGAATTGGTGCGGGCCGAGATGCCGAAGCCCGCCACCGCGATGCCAGCAACGAGCGCGACGACCACGATCTTGATGTGCGTCGTGCGATCCGCGCTGTAGATCGAGTGGTTCATCGAAGGCTCCTGCCGTCCTACTGCCTCTTGCGGATTGGTCGGTTTCGTCCGCTGGCAGGTTCAACATCTCATGGCAGGGAACGTAGGAATTCGGTGTTTGTTTCCAAAGAGGCGATCACAAGGCAGTGAAAAGACTTGATCTGCCGCGATTGGCTTGGCCATCGGAACATTCGAAATGCAAAATAGTTTAATAATTACAGTAGTTTAATACTTTCGCCCATCTTATGCCGCAAAAGGGCAGGAATCATCGCCGGCCGATAAATCGTTTGCCTGTGGCGAAAAAGTCCCGTTGCCAGCGCTTCGATTTTGCCCGCTGTCAGACGCTTCCGACCGTCTTCAGCCGCGCCCGCGGATGAATTTCCGCCTGCGACAGAACCGTGGTTTGCGACCTGAATCGTTCCACCAGCGAGCGGACGAAGGGCCGGATCGCCGCCGAGGTGACCAGTACCGGGGCCTCGCCTTCGCGGGCGGCCTGTTCGAAGCGGTCGCGTACCGAGGTCATGAACTCGGACAGCTTGGAAGGCTGCATGGCGAGGCTGCGTTCGTCGCCCTGGCCGATCAGCGATTCGGCGAAGGCCTGCTCCCATTTTGCCGACAGCGCGATCAGCGGCAGGTAGCCGTTGTGGGAGGTATTCTGCGCGCAGATCTGCCGCGCCAGCCGCGCGCGAACGTGTTCGACCATCGTCGAGGGGTTGCGCGAAAAAGCCAGTGCGTCGGCGATGCCTTCGAGAATGGTCGACAGATCGCGGATCGAGATACGCTCGGCCAGCAACAGCTGCAGCACGCGCTGGATGCCCGACATCGTGACCTGGCTCGGCACGATGTCCTTGACCAGTTCGCCTTGCTCCTTCGGCAGATCCTTCAGGAGTTTTTGCACCTCGCCATAGGACAGCAGGTCCGACATGTTGTTCTTGAGCAGTTCGGTGAGGTGGGTCGAGAGCACGGTCGCGGCGTCGACCACCGTATAACCCTTCAGTGTGGCTTCCTCCTTCAAGGAGGCGTCGACCCAGGTAGCCGGCAGTCCGAAGGTCGGCTCGATGGTGTGAATGCCGGGCACCCCGACCTGATTTCCGGCGGGGTCCATGACCATGAACTGGTTCGGCCAGATCTTGCCCGAGCCTGCATCCACTTCCTTGATCTTGATGACGTAGGTGTTGGCTTCCAGCTGCACGTTGTCGAGAATGCGCACCGCCGGCATCACAAAGCCCATCTCGACCGCGAGCGAGCGGCGCAGCGCCTTGATCTGCTCGGTCAGGCGGTCGGTGCCGTCGGGGCCATTCACCAGCGGCAGCAACGCATAGCCGAGTTCGATCTTGAGATCGTCGATCTTCAGCGCGGTTGCAATCGGCTCTTCCCCCGCAGCACTTGCCGCCGCAGCCGCGGCCGGAGCCGCCGCCTCGATGGCTTCAGCCTCCGAGGCCGCGCGATTGCGTTTGCGCGCCGACAACGCCAGCGCCGCCGCACCGCTGCCCAGCAAGAGGAAGGGGATCATCGGAATGCCCGGCAGCAGCGCCAGCACCAGCATCACGCCGGCCGACATGCCGAGCGCCTGCGGATAGCCGGAAAGCTGTTTCATCAGTGCCTTGTCGGCGGCGCCGCTGACGCCTGCTTTCGAGACCAGCAAGCCCGCCGCGGTGGAGACGATCAGCGCCGGCACCTGGGTGACCAGGCCGTCGCCGACGGTCAACAGCGTGTAGGTGCGCGCGGCCTCGCCGAAACCGAGGCCCTGCTGGGCCACGCCGATAATGATGCCGCCGATGACGTTGATGAACACGACGAGCAGGCCCGCGACCGCGTCGCCGCGCACGAATTTCGAGGCACCGTCCATCGCACCGAAGAAGCCGCTTTCGTCTTCCAGCGCCTTGCGGCGCTCCTTGGCGACCTTCTCGTCGATCAGGCCGGCGCTTAGATCGGCGTCGATCGCCATCTGCTTGCCCGGCATGGCGTCGAGGTGGAAACGCGCCGCGACTTCCGCGATGCGCCC
>DATHHQ010000622.1:0-12048 GCA_035490095.1 Bradyrhizobium sp. | reverse complement strand
GCCAACAGCGCGCGCCGGTTGAGAAGCGCAGCATGTGGTGCGCCATGCCGCGGTGGATTCGGAAACTGCGGGCCTCCTTTGTGAATCATTGTGATTATCCGTGATCGCGCCGCCGACGCAGCGTTGGGTATAACCCCAGATGTCACGCTCGCTCGCGCGTCGCCCAATTCGCGTCGTCCAATTGAACGACACGCGATTCAACAGATCGTCATCAAGTTTGGTGTGAAGACCTGATGACGAATCGCGATCCAAAACCTATGTATCGGCGCACTGGAGGCAAAGGTCGATGCTCGCATCTATCAGCCAGGTCGCTTCACCCGTTCGCAATGCGCGAGCTGAATTGAGTATTCGGATACACAGTCATGCTGAATCGTCTTTTTCTAATAGGTGTGATCGCGAGCATCTTATTGGCACATGGGATTGTGTTGTACAAAATCGATGCAGGAGTTCGCTCAAGCGACGTAACGCCAGTCATGGCCTCACGCGCTCGCAGGGCGTTCTGGTGAGAGCGCAGCCGTTTCAGACCAGGCGAAACCGAACGGACGATGTCGCGATCATCAAATCGTGATGGGGAATCATCGCGGGATTTTGCGCTGTCTTTGATCGATTCTAAATTATTCCAACGGCGTCGAATAACATCGCCCGCATCGGTGCGGAACAGTCGATATGCAATCTGCGTCCCCCGTCCGGATGACGCCGCGAATCGTCAAACCATTCATACGGACATCGTGGAGCGACAGCCCTTGTTTCGCTTCTTCACGCTTCACGCGCGCGTGACGGCTCATTTTTTTCGCCGTCACGTGCGCAGCGTGAGACGTCAGATAGAGGAAAACGACAATGACGATGCACAGGGATATCCGATCATTCCAACCGGCCGCGCCGA
The DNA here is from genome assembly GCA_035490095.1 of Bradyrhizobium sp. GTDB lineage: Bacteria > Pseudomonadota > Alphaproteobacteria > Rhizobiales > Xanthobacteraceae > Bradyrhizobium. The sequence goes on along the minus strand of DATHHQ010000622.1, from coordinate 11,165 downwards.
CCATCCGGAGACGGCTCACTGTCCTCCTCAATCGCTGGGTCGCCGCTATGATCGCGCATCGCGAACGCGAGGCGGCACGTTTCGTGCTGGGTCATCTCAACGACCGGGCGCTAAAAGACATCGGTATCTACAGATCTCAGATCGACGACGGTCTCGCGGAGATCGCGCGAAGACGCGCGCGGCTGCAACGATCCGAGCGGCCTCGATAGACGCGAGCCCCTCGATCCGCTACTGGTCACCACCAGCGGGACACAAGACACAATTAACTCAGAGGATGCATGCCTAGATTGATCTTTGGAGCCTTCGCCGCCGCCAGTCTCGGACTGCTGATCTCCGGATCGGCACACGCAGCCAAACCCTTCCCTTCTCCCAGCGCTCCAGCGCCGGTTTTCTATCGTTCCGTCAAAGTCGATGGTCTCGATATTTTCTATCGCGAAGCCGGAGCAGCGAATGCGCCGACGCTCTTGCTCCTGCACGGCTTTCCCTCGTCCTCACGGATGTTCGAGCCGCTGTTGGCGCGGCTTTCCGCGCAATTCCATCTGTTAGCTCCCGACTATCCGGGCTTCGGACATAGCGACGCGCCGGATCCTCAAGCGTTCGCCTACACCTTCGATCATATCGCGGAAGTCATGCAGCACTTTACGGAAGCGGTCGGGTCCAGCCGCTATGTAATGTACATGCAGGATTATGGTGGTCCTGTCGGATTTCGACTCGCCGTCGCGCATCCTGAACGCGTGCAGGGCATTATCATCCAGAACGCCGTCGCCCACGATGACGGTTTGGGACCGCGTTGGAACCGAATGCGGGAATTCTGGGCGGACCGAGCGGCGAATGAGGCGGGCTTCAGACAAAGCCTTACGTCGCTGGCCGGAGCGCAGAGGAGGCATCTCGGCTCTAGTCCCAACGTCGCGAATTATGACCCGGACCTGTGGGCGGACGAGTTCGCGTTTCTCAACAAATCTGGCGAAAGCGACATCCAGATCGATCTCTTCTTCGACTACCGGACCAACGTCGCAAGTTATTCCGCATGGCAGGCCTGGCTCAGGCAAGCGAAGCCGCCGACGCTCGTGGTGTGGGGACGATACGATCAATCGTTTGAGGCTGCGGAAGCGCAAGCTTACAAACGCGAGATTCCCGACGCTGACGTCCACCTGATCGACGCCGGTCATTTTGCGCTCGACGAGAAGCCTGATGAGGTGGCGGCCCTCATCGGCACGTTCATGTCCAAGCTTTCAAAGTCAAAGCGCCCGCGATCGACGTCAATGAAGAGCGCGTATACGCGGCGATAACCGCTGTTGGCATGTGGGTGATACTCGGCTCTCAACGATCCCCGATCCGCCGTCCGCCCTGGAGCTTTCAAGCATTTCACGGATCGCCAAGGGCAGAATTTCTGGGCGCCGGACCGGTTGGCAAAGTGACCGGTCCTGCCTGCTACGCCCCACATAACATATTGAAATATCGTAATAATTACTCTCCGTCCGAGACGAATGCGGGGGACTGCGGAGATGAGCGCGCCGCCCCCGCGCCTTGCTTGATCTCGGCCAGTCGATTAGCGCATTTCTGTCGGCAAACGCTGCGATCGCTCTGCGGTGTTGCGTCATGATATATGGCCAATATACGCTTGGGATGAGTGTGCAGCCCCCGACCCGCCGGCCCTCTCGCCGGCGCAATGTGAGGAAAGATTTGAAATCGAAAACATCGACCAAGCGCCGATCTCGGGCCATCGAGGTCGAGGACGGTACGCTGACAGATCGTGCCTATCGCGTACTTGAAGAGATGATTGTCACGCTGCAATTATCACCCGGAACGGTGTTGTCCGAGCAGGCGCTTGCGGTGCGTCTGAAGATCGGCCGAACCCCGATCCGGGAAGCCCTGCAGCGGCTCGCGAGAGACGGACTGGTCGTGATCATGCCCAGGCGTGGCATCATGGTCTCCGAGATCAATTTGAGGCTGCAGCTGCGGCTGCTCGAGGTGCGGCGCGAACTGGAGCGCCTGATGGCGAGCCTGGCGGCCGAGCGCGCCACGCCGGAGGAACGTCGCGAATTCGCGGAGGTGGCAGAAGCCATGCTCGCCGCGGCCGCAAAGGCCGACGACATCGCATTCATGCGGCTCGACCAGCGCTTCAACATCCTGATCGCGACAGCGGCCCGAAACGAATTCGCCCGGCGGTCGATGGGGCTGATGAACGCGTTGTCGCGCCGGTTCTGGTATCAGCACTATCAGCAGGTCGCGGATCTGCCGCTCGCCGCCAAGCTGCACGCCGCGGTCGCGGAGGCGGTCGCGCAGAAGAAGGCGAAAGCCGCCGCGACCGCGTCGGACCGGCTGATCGACTACATCGAGGATTTCGCGCGCAAGACGCTCGATACCTGAAGCGTTTTCGAGCGAAGTGGAATCCGGTTCGCGTGAAGAAAACGCGTTAAATAAAGCAATAGAGCCTCTGGGCTCCAAGCGCATCAGTCAAATGTAATGACGCTGCGAATGGCTTCACCGCGCTTCAACGCATCGAAGCCGTCGTTGATCTCGTCAAGCGTAATGCGGCGGGAGATCAACTCGTCGAGCATCAGGGCGCCATCGAGATAGGCCCGCGCTAGCAGCGGAAAATCGCGGCGCGGGCGCGCGTTACCGTAGCTGACGCGGCGGATGCGTTTCTCCTGCATCAGCGAGCCCCAGCGGAACGAGACGTCCTTGTTCACATCGATCTTGCCGAGCCAGATGACCTGGCCGCCGGGCCGCACGGCTTCGGTGGTGTTGCGAAAGGCCGACGCGCTGCCGGCCGACTCGATCACGACGTCGACACCGCGGCCGGCGGTCTCGCGCTTTCCGGCAGCGATCACGTCGTCCGTGGACGCGTTCACGCCATGCGTGGCGCCCATCCGCGCGGCAAGCGCGAGTTTGGCCGGATCGAGATCGACGGCGATGATCGTTCCCGCGCCTGCCAGCCGCGCGCCCTGCACCGCGGCGAGCCCGACCGCACCGCAGCCGATCACCATCACGCTGTCACCGTGCGCGATCGCGCCCAGATTGAGTGCTGCGCCTGCACCGGTCATCACGCCGCACCCGATCAAGCAAGCGCGGTCGAACGGGATCTCCTTGGGAACCGGAATGGCTTGCTGATCCGAGACGATGCAATATTCGCTGAAACATCCCAGAAACATCAGCTGCTGCAGATCGCGGCCGTCGGCCAGCATGGCGCGGCTTTCGCCATCGAAGGCGCGTCCCTTCGGCCCTCCGCCGAGATATTCCTCGCACAGGATCGGCGAATCGCGGTCGCAATAAAAGCAATGCCCGCAGTGCGGATTCCACGACAGCACGACATGGTCGCCGGTCTTCACGCCGCGCGCCGCCGGGCCGACTTGTTCGACGACCCCGGCGGCTTCGTGTCCGAGCACGATCGGCAGCGGATAACGCAGCGAGCCTTCGATCACTTCCAGATCGGTGTGACAAAGTCCCGCCGCGCGAATCCGCACCAGCACGTCGGTCGGCCTCAAGGCCGCAGCGGTGATGGTTTCGATCGGCATTGGGGTTTGCGCTGCATGCAGCACCGCGGCACGATACTTCAGCGTCATTTACGTTGCCGCCTTGCCTTCAAGCGCGGTGAGAGCCAAGTCGATGTCATCCGAAGTCATCTCCCACTCGTTGCCAAAATTCGCGACCACCGCGCGCATGAAGGGCTCCGCCGCCGCCATCGCCACGGCGTTGTCGGCGAGATGATCGACCAGCAGCGCCAGCGCCAATTGGCGTGGCTCAGGCCCCTCATAGCTCCACTCGAAACCGTTCTTGGTGAACTCCATGACGTCAAGGCAGGGATCAAGCGGTGCGCCATCCACGGTCACCTTTACGCCGTCGATGGTCCGGTCTCCCAGGTAACGCTTCATTCGGCTCTCCTCTCTTTTTGGACGTCGGCACGCACTCCGGTCACGAGGCGGCTTCGATCTTGCCCGCGATCACGCGCATGACGTCACGGTCCCGATACGCTTCCGCCAGGGTGCCCGCGAACATCACCTCTCCCCTTTCAAGCACATAGATCCGATCGGCATAATCGGGAATGTGATGCACGTTCGATTCGGCTATCAGCACCCCTCTGCCGGTGGCGCGGATCGAAGCGACCCCCTTTGCGATCAAGGGGATGATGGCGGGCGATAGCCCTTCGAATGGTTCGTCGAGCAACAGCAATTTCGGATCGAGCGCCAATGCCCGGGCAATCGACACCATCTTGCGTTCGCCGCCGGAAAGCTCGGCTCCTCCGCGCGCCAGATATTGTCGCAATTTCGGGAACACGGCGTAGGCTTCTTCGATGCGGGCGCCGGCGCTACGCCCGGACGGCCGGGTCCAGGTCGAGAGTTCGATATTTTCCGCCACGGTCAGGTCGGCATAGACTTCCGACTCCTCGGGCGAGAACCCGATGCCTTTTTGCGCGCGCTGCCAGGTCGGCAGTTTGTTCAGGTCGGCGCTCTCGAATGTAATGTCGCCCGACACGGCCTGACGATAACCCATGATGCTGCGAAATGTCGTGGTCTTGCCGGCGCCGTTGCGCCCCACGAGACAGACCAGTTCGCCCGCCGCAACGGACAGGCTGATGCCGTTGAGGATGCGGCTGCCGTCGATATCGACTTTCAGCTTCGACAAACTCAGCATCAGGACGACTTTCTCAAAGAGTAACTCCAAGCCTTGCTCAAACTCTTGCTCAAACTCTTGTTCAGACTCTTGGGCGCGTTCCCACAACGGCCGATATCATGGCCGGGTCGGCAAAGAAGGCCTCGGGCGGCATATCGGCGAGAAGCGTGCCTGCTTGCAACGCGACGATGCGATGTGAATACCGCTCAACGAGGTCCATGTCGTGCTCGACCTGAACGATGGCGCGCACGCCCGCCGCCTTGGCGGCGGTAACGAGAACTTCCATGATGGCATGCTTGTCACCGCTCGAAACGCCGCTGGTCGGTTCGTCCAGAAGGATGACGGTGGGATTGAGCGCGAAGGCGCTGGCGATATCGAGCAGTTTTTTCTCACCCTGCGAAAGCGTCGACGCGACGGTATCGAGCTTGGCGCGCAGGCCCAGGACTTCAGCGACGCGCTCGGTATCGGCCTGAAGCACGGTATCCCGCTTCAAGGAGCGAAACGGATTGGACACGCGGCGCAAGCGCGACGCGACCGCGACGCCAAGCGTTTCCCGTACCGTCAAAGCGGGAAAGATATTGACCAGTTGAAATGCGCGCGACATTCCGAGCCTTGCGAGCTCGACCGGCCCTATGCCGGCGATATCGCGGCCCAGGAAGCGAACTTCTCCAGCGGTCGGCCGCAGCAGACCGGTGACGACATTGACCAGCGTTGTCTTGCCGGCGCCATTTGGTCCGACGATCGAGACAAACTCGCCGTCGCTGACGCCGAAGGAGATGTTCCGGAGAGCCTTGAACGCACCAAAGGATTTCGAGACGTTGATGGTCTCGAACAGCGGCGCCGTATCGGGTGCAGATGCGCGGTCGGGCTGCATTTCACCGCTCTCCATGGCGCCGGTTGGCGAGAAGCTCGATCGCGCCCGACAGGCCCTGCGGCATGAAAACCACGAGTAGCACCAGCACGCTACCCATCACAAAGCGCCAGTATTGCGTCACCGACATAACGAAATCCTGCAACACCACGAAGACCAGCGCGCCAATCGCGGGGCCCGCAAACGTTCCACTGCCGCCAAGGACAGCCATGAAGACGAGATTGCCTGAATGGGTCCAGTAAGCCAATTCGGGATCGGCGAGTCCCGTGGTGACGGCGAGGATCGTTCCACCGATGCCGCCATAGATGGCCGAGATCACGAACGCGGCCAGCCGCATGCGGAAAATCTGCACCCCGACATAAGCAGCCTTGCCGGCGTTCTCGCGGATCGCGCGCAGATGCAGGCCGAACGGCGACTGGGTGATCCGCCACATCACCAGACCAAGCAGCGCAAACAAGACCAGCGCATAATAATAGAACGGGCCGGTCAGAAACGCGGTCTTGCCGCCGCGCCACTCCATGCCGAGCAATAGCGGCCGCAGCACCCGCATGCCCTGGTCGCCGCCGGTAATGCTGTAGAATTTGAACAGAAACGAGTGAAACAACATGCCGAACGCCAGCGTCAGCATGCCGAAGAAAATCCTGGTATAGCGGACGCACAGCGCGCCGATCACCAGTGAAATCAGACCGGACACCAGCGCGGCCGTGATCAGCAGAACTTCAAAACTCAGCACACCGAATTTCGAAGTCAGCGCCGCCGCGGTGTAAGCGCCGACGCCCAAAAACAGCGCGTGCCCAAACGACAACAGGCCGGTGGTGCCGAACAGAAGATTGAATCCCAACAGCGCAATGCCGTAGCCAATAAACGGCAACATCAAGAGCAGCGCATAAGGCGACGCAACCATCGGGAGCAATGCCATCACGACGATCAGCCCGAGCAGGACCCACAACCCGTTGAGCCGCGGCGCCATCCGTCGCACGGTTGACGGGGGAGCGATGTCGATCGACGGGTTGCTCACGCGGTTGCCTTCCCGAACAAGCCGGCCGGCCTCAAAATAAGCACCACGACGACCACCAGATATACCGACAGCATCTCCATTTCCGGCATCAGCGAAATAGCCGCCGCGCGCATCAATCCGACGATCAGCGCGCCGACCAACGCACCGCGCATGCTGCCCAGCCCGCCGATAACGACCACCGCAAAGGATTCCACCACAAGTTCAACCGCCATATCGAGCGATGCCGCGCCGGAGGGAACCACGAGCGCACCGCCAACCGTGCCCAGCATGCAGCCCACGGTGAAAACAAGTGCGAAGATTTTCGAGGCGTTGACGCCGAGCCCCTCGGCCATGTCGCGGTTTTCCGCGGTGGCGCGCACGATACGTCCGGTGTTGGTCCGCTCGAGAAAAAGGCCGAGCCCCACCGCGATGGCAAGACTTGCCGCGATCACCAGCAGATTGTAGGTCGGCACCCGAACTCCCAGAATATGCGCGGTGCCGTAGGCGAGATAGACGTTATCCATGGTGCGCGGCGTCGCGCCCCACAAATAGCGAAACGCATCCTGGAACATCAGGAGAAAGCCGAAGGTGATCAGCAGCTGATAACTCTCGTCGCGGCGATATATCGTGCGCAAAACGCGCTCGATCGGCAGTCCGACGAGACCGATCGCCAATCCGGCTATGATGAGGACCGGGAAGAACAACAGCGGCGACATGCCGAGCTTGATCGCGAGGCCGACCGCGGTGATTCCGAAATAGGCGCCCAGGGCATAGAAGGATCCGCAGGCCAGATTGACGATCTTCTGGACACCGAACACCAGCTGCAGCCCCGCGGCTACCAGAAACAGCACCGCGGCGTGGAACGTCCCGCCGAGGACGACGTCCACAAATTCGATCATGCCTCAGACCGGCATCTTGGCGCTCTTGATCCACTCCCAGAAATCCGCGCCCGGCGGCTTCTGCAGCTGTTCAGCCTGGAAGGTGTCGATCGACGCCAGCGTCGGAAAATCGTATTTATTGGTGTTGGTGGAGGGGCCCTGATAGAAAACCTGTTCGGCAATCTTGTCCTTGCGGAAGCGGCCCTTGCCGCCGAGGCTTTCGACCTCCAGGCCGGGCATCGCTTGCGCCACCTGCTCCGGCGTCGGCCACTTGCTCGCCGCCTTTTGCGCAGCTTCGACACCGGCCTTGTAGGTGGCCAGTGCGAAATACGCCCTGTCCGCCTCCCAATGCGGCGCTTCCTTGTAGCGATCCATGTAATCCGCAACGAATGCCTTTTGCAGCGCGGAGGCCTGCGGATGATCGAAATAGAGCGTGTTGTGTCCGAACACCACGCCTTCCGGCATGAATTCCTTCTTGAGCTGGTTGATCTGCCAACCGGCCGCCGGCAGCACCATCTTGACGCCGTCGAACAGGCCCGCCGCATGGCCCTGCTTCATGAAGACAGGCAGATCGGCGAACAGCATGGAGGAGAAGATCAGATCGGGCTTGGCCGCCTTGAGGGCTGCGATATGCGAGGTCAGATCCATGGTCCCGACCTTCGGCCATTGTTCGGCGACAAACTCCGCCTCGACGCCGTAGCGCGCCAGGATTTGCCTGAAGGCTTCCCAATTGTTGCGGCCATAGGAATAGTCGGGATTGATGCCGGCCACCCGCTTGAACTTGCCCTTGAAATATTTGATCGCCAGCAGCGATCCCATCACCGCTTCGCATTCGTTGTCGGTCGAGCGGAAAACGTAGCGCGGATTTGGCATCATTTCCTTGACGCCGTCCTGTGTGGTGCCGTCCCACATCACCAGAAGCGCCTGCTCTTCCTCCGCCACCGGCGCGACCCCGAGGCTGACGCCGGTCGAGATCAATCCATGCACGGCCTCGACCTTTTCCTGCAGAATCAAACGCCGAAAACGCTCGATCGTATCTTTTGGGTTGGTCTCTTCTTCGAACACCAATTCGATCTTGCGCCCGGCAATGCCGCCGTCCTTGTTCATCCGCTCGGCCGCCCATTGCACCGCGCGAATTCCGCACTCGCCCGCGGTGCCAGCGGCGCCGGATCGCGGCGCAATAATTCCAATCCGCAGCGGCTTGTCCTGCGCCAAGGCAGGCGCGAACAACCCCGGCGCCGCAGCTGCGAGGACGCCGGTGCCTGTGAGTTTGGAAAAATAGCGGCGCGTGAGCTTCATCGGTGCCTCCCATTATCCTTGGCGCTTCAGTCCGCGCGTTTGTTGCCATACCATAAATATATCAGCGACTTCGCATCAAGCGCTTTTTTCGGTCAGTGCCCGCAAACGGCCTTGAAAAGCTGGTTGCCGAGCTAATAGATTGGTGATATATCAGACGCAAAATCGATCGCAAACGGCGGAGACGGCGTGATGGAGATAACATCGAGTCCAATGACCGAGCGGCAGCGGAATTACCGGGCGACGTACCGCCACCGCATCGCGGGATGGTACAATGGCTGGCTCCATGCTTTCGTCATCTATGTGATCGGATTCACCGCACTATCGGTCTACTTCGCCAACATCAGCGACTTGCGCTGGTGGGAGCTCGGGATCGTACCGGTGACTTTTCTGGCCGCCAATTTCTTCGAATGGTGGATCCACCGCTTCGTCATGCACCGTCCGTCGCAGATAAGGGCATTCCGCGCGATCTACAACCGGCACACGCTGATGCATCACCAGTTCTTCACCGAGCAGGAGATGCGCTTCGCCGATCATCACGACTGGCGCGTGACGTTCTTTCCGCCCTACGCCCTCGTCACCTTCACGATGATGTCGATCCCGCCGGCGCTTGTTCTCGGCTGGCTGATCTCGCCCAATGTCGGCTGGCTGCTGATCTCGACGACAACATCCATGTATCTGATCTATGAATTCATGCACTTCTGCTGCCATGTCGATGAAAACTGGTTCGTACGCAATGCCCCCTTCGTCAATACGATCAGGCGTCATCACACCGCCCATCACAATCAGTCGATCATGATGGAGCGGAACATGAACCTGACGTTCCCGGTGATGGACTGGTTGTTCGGCACCTCGGATCTCGATCGGGGTCTGATTGGCCATCTCCTGAACGGCTACGACACCCGCTTCGTCAAGACCAATATGCGCAAGACTTCCCGCACGCCACGGCCGAGCGAGACCGGACACCCGACGGGATTTGCTGCGCCAGCCGAATAGCTTCGATTTCGTCAAACCAAAGGCAGCAAAGCCATGGATGCCATCGAACCGCACTGGATTTCACTGCTCTGGTTCACGGCGTTCGCGACGACCTGCGCCGTCGCTTTCCTCGTCGTTGCCGGCATGTTTCCGCTCCGCTCCCGCCCCGACTCGGCGAAATCGGGCTTGGCGACGCTGCTGGTCGTTGGAAACGCCGTTTTGCTCATCGTCCTTCTGACCGGCACCGGTTGGTACGGTTATGCCGAACTCAGATGGAGCACGCTGATTGTTGTCGGCGGCCTGGTCGTGCTGTTCGCGCCCGGACTTTTCGAGGCGTGGCCGCTGCCGCTGCGCGATGGAAGCGCCGGGCTGATCGTATTGGTGGGCATCCAGGGGCTGGCTCTCGCGGCCCTGGCGAAGGTCGGCGGTCCAGCGTGGGCGACGATGTCGTGATCGGTTGGGAGGATAAGCAATGCCTGTAAAAATCAAGCTTGGCCTTTCGCTGCTTGTCGTCGTGGTGGCGGCGATTGCGTTTTATTTCCAGCATATGCTGGGGCACGATCGCATCCAGTACGTCATTGCCTTCCTCGGATTGTTCATGATTTTTGCGATGTGGCTGTTCCCCGAGGTCAAGCGCGACGAATCCGCCGGCGGAGTCCGCCGCGACACCACCCTACCGCGATAAGAGCCTCCCGGTATCCGTGGGCGATTGCAGCATCCGTGCAGTCAAAAAACCGGCTCGATCTATGTTCAACTTGCGGCAGCCGATGCCAGTTTTTGCCGCGGACAGGTCTCAGGCCCCACCGGCAAATCGGTGGTAGCCCTAACCGAATTCGAAGCTACAACCTCAGTGGCTGATCATCCACGGCCGCGCGGTCGGAAAACTTTTCGCGCCGGTTCTGGTCTGCTTGACCAAGCGCGAGGGCTTGGTCGAACAGCAGCCGCAGCCGGGCCCATGCGACGCCTTGTACTCGCCAACCGTCTTCGGCGCGTTGGCGCTGCGCTCGTTGGTGGCGTGGGCCTTGCGCTTGTCCGACGGCATGCAGAAGAAATTCGGCGCCGTCAGGATCACGCGCGGCGCCTCGACTTCGCAATGCGGACAGTCCTGCGGCGCATCGCATTCGGCCATCGGCCGCATGTCGGTGAACGGGCCGCAATCGTTGCAGAGATATTCGTAGACCGGCATTTTCATTCCTCGCGCGAGCTCTAATTCAAAACCGTTCGCCGCGGCGGATGCGGGGCGGCAGAAACGCGCCGTCCCGCATCCCGTCGCGCGGGGAGCTATTTGTCCTGTGACAGCGGCATCTGGATGTCGCCCTTGATATGTTTGATCGGACCAGCCGACGACGGCATGATGTCGAAGTCGAAGATTTCCGTCGGCAGCCACAGCGTTGCGCAGGCATTGGGCACGTCGACCACGCCGGAGATGTGGCCCTGGCACGGCGCCGTTCCCAGGATCGAATAGGCCTGCGCGCCGGAATAGCCGAACTTCTTGAGGTACTCGATCGCGTTCAGGCAGGCCTGCCGATAGGCG
>DATHHQ010000621.1:0-4959 GCA_035490095.1 Bradyrhizobium sp. | reverse complement strand
TGATTTCATGACCAACGCCGACGTGGAAAAGGCCGAGCAGGAAGGTCAGCTCGTGTTCTATTGTCACGAGAACGAGCCCGGCACCGCCGGCATTATGGAAGGATTCCGCAAGGATTTCCCGAAGATCAACACCAGCTACGTCCGAGCGCAGACCGGCGCGCTCTACACCAAGATCCTGTCCGAACGCTCCGCCGGCCGTTTCGACGTTGACGTCATTCAACTATCCGACCTCGCGCCGGCTGTCGATTTCCAGAAAAAGGGCGGCTACGAACACTACGTGTCGCCGGAGACGCCGGCTTACAAGGCGGACCATCTGAGCTCGCCGGCTGGCTCGTTTTTCTGGACCGGCGTCGACCCCGCCGGGATCGCCTACAACACAACCAAGGTCTCCGCCGCGGACGCGCCGAAGACATGGCAGGACATTTTGAACCCGCGCTGGAAGGGCTCGATCAGCTGCAAGATTTCCGCCTCCGGTTTGCAGTTCGTGCAGTGGTACACGCTGCGTAAGCTGTATGGGGCGGGCTTCTGGAAAGAGTTCGCCAAGCAGAATCCGCATGCGTTCGATTCCCGCGTCCAGTTGTTCGATCGGCTCGCCAAGGGCGACGATACGATCACCGCGATCGGAGAATATCCGGCCTACATCCTCTTCAAGGACAAAGGCGCCAAGGTTGAATTCGTGGCACCAGCCGACGGGTTGCCGGCTACGCCTCTGATTGTCGGCGCCGTCAGCAAGGCGCCGCATCCGGAAGCGGCCAAGCTGTTCGTCGACTGGGCGATGTCGAAGCGCGGCCAGGCCTGGTATCAAACCAACCCGAATCTCTATTATGGGTCGGTGCGCACCGATGCGCCGCCAATGCCGACCGGGGTGCGGCTGGGTGATCTCAAGCTGCTCTACCCCGCCGACTGGGACGACTACGCGGCGAACCGCGATGTCTTTGCCAAGGAATGGAACGGCATGCTCGGCCTGTGAGCGAAGCAGCCGTGCAATCTGTGAGATCGCCAATCTCCGCCCAGCAGATGGCTGGGTATGGAGTTGCGGCCGTTGCGGCGGTACTGGTCCTGTACCCGGTCTTCTTTCTATTTCAGGCAGCGCTCGATGTCGGCGACCCGCAAGTGCGGCCGCCGACCGCATACGGTTTCGACAATTTCAACGGCATATTTCAATACCCGCAGATCCTGCTCAACACATTGACGGTGTCCGTTGCCGCCACGGTGATGGCGCTGGTGTTCGGTTTCGTGATGGCGTGGATCCTGACGCGGACCAATGTGCCCGGCCGCCATCTATTCGAACAGCTGATGGCGGTGCCCTATTATCTGACGCCGTTGCTCGGTGCGCTGGCCTGGAGCCTGCTCGGCTCGCCAGAAAGCGGCTTCATCAACCAGATCTGGCGCGCACTCGGCGGCACTGGCCATCTCATCGATATCAATACAGCGTACGGAATCGCCTGGGTCATGGCGCTGTTCGAGGGCTCCGTCGCCTTTGTCATGATAGCCGCGGTGATGAAGTCGATGGACCCTGCGCTCGAGGAGGCCTCGCAGATCATCGGGGCGAGCCGCCTCCGCACCATGCTGCGTATCACCCTGCCCTTGGTGATCCCCGGCGTTCTCGGCGCCGCCATCTTTGTCTTTGCCGAAATGCTGGGCTCGTTTGCCGCCGCCCTCGTGCTCGGGACGCCCAACCGCTATTATGTCATCACCACGGCGATCTACCAGCTGGTGCAGCAATATCCGCCGAAGATCCAGGTTGCCGCCGCCATGGGGGTGTCGCTGTTCGCCGTGATGTTCTTCATGCTGTTCCTGTACCGGCGCATCGTGATGGCCGGCAGTTACGTTACCATTACCGGCAAGGCGTTCCGGCCGCGGGTGGCCGATGTCGGCCCGCTGCGTTACGTGTTGCTCGGCGTCTGCGTGCTGTATCTGCTCGCCGCGGTCGGCCTGCCGCTGGTCACGCTGCTTTACGCATCGTTGCAGAAGATTGCCGTCGCCTTCCCCACTGCCGAAAACTGGACGCTGGACAACTTTCGCGTCGCCATGACCATGAATGCCGTCCGCTCGGCACTCACCAATAGCCTGCTGCTCGGCTTTGGTACCGCGACCATCGGCGTCGTGCTGATGGGACTGCTCGCCTGGCTGATCTACCGCTCGCGATTGCCCGGTAGCGGCTTGATCGAATATGTCGTGATGTTTCCGCAGGCGGTGCCTCGGCTGGTGTTTGCGTTTGGCCTGATGTGGGCCTGGGTGGTTTTCCCGATTCCGATCTACGGAACGCTGTGGCTGCTGCTGCTGGCCTACCTCACGGTGTTTCTGCCGCTTGGTGTGCGCACGATCGCCGGGGTCATGCTGCAGATCGACAAGAGTCTCGAGGAATGCGCGCAGATGTGCGGTGCGCCTTGGGCGTTCCGGGTGCGAACGGTGACAATTCCGCTGCTCATGCCGGGTCTGATCGCCGCCTGGCTGCTGCTGTTCATCGCCAGCATCCGCGAGCTTGGCGCCTCTATCTTGCTGATGGGCCCGCATTCCAAGGTGATCACGCCGTCGATCGTCGAATCATGGTTCGGGACCAGTTCGGAGCTCACCGCGGCGCTGGCGCTGATCCAGACGCTGGTGGTCGCCATCGCCATGATCGTGCTTGTCGCTGTCACGCGCCGCGTCGGCGCTCACCCCGTCGACTAGGATGTCAGGAATCATGCCAGCGTCGCTGCCGGGGGCCCCAGCATCGTCTTCACCGTCGAAACCACACATCGAGGTCGATCGGCTTGAATTGTACTATGGCAGCGTTCCGGCGGTGCGCGGCGTCAGTTTCAACGTCCTGCCCGGCGAGCAACTGACGCTGCTGGGCCCCTCCGGCTGCGGCAAGACCACCACATTGCGCGCGATCGCCGGTCTTGAGCAGCCGACCGCGGGCGAAATCCGCATCGACGGCGTCACCGTCTATTCGGCGGAACAGCGCATCAACATGCGCGCCGAAAAGCGCGGCCTGTCGATGGTGTTTCAATCCTACGCCATTTGGCCCCACATGACGGTATTCGAAAACGTGGCCTATGGACTGCGCGTGCGGCGTGCTGGAGCAGCGGAGATCGCGGAAAAGGTGCATCACGCGCTCGACATGGTGCAGATGCGCAGTTTCGCATCGCGGCGGGCGGCGCAACTGTCGGGCGGACAGCAGCAGCGGGTTGCGCTGGCGCGCGCGTTCGTGTTCTCGCCTTCGGTTCTTTTGTTCGACGAACCGCTATCGAATCTCGATGCCAAATTGCGCGCCGATATGCGCATCGAACTGCGCGAGCTTCAGCATCGACTCGGCATCACCTCCGTTTACGTGACCCACGACCTGGAAGAAGCGCTGGCGATGTCGGATCGCATCGTCGTGATGCGTGACGGGCTGATCGAGCAGACCGGGACGCCCGACGAAATCTACCGGCTGCCGAATAGCGCCTTTGTCGCGGATTTCGTCGGCTCGGCGAACCTCATTCGTGGCCGCCATCGCGCCGATCTCGACACCGACGGCTTGATCGCGCTCGAAACACCTGCCGGACACATCGTCCACGGCATGGCCTATGGACGCCCCGTTGGCGCCGAACTGGTGGTTTCGGTGCGGACCGTGCACCTTCGCATTTCGACGGAACCGCCGGCCGCGGCGCAAAACGTCTGGCGTGTGCCGGTGCGGCAGACCGTGTTTCAGGGAGACTTCACGCAGGTTCACCTCGGTTGGGGCCCGCAGCACCTGATCGCCCGCTGCGCCGCGATGGAGCCATTGGCGGCAGGCCGGGAAGTCTACATTACCGTTGAGCCGCGGCATGTCGTGGTATTGGGCGCATAGCTTCTTCGGGGTTGGTCGCTATTCTGGATGCAGGTAACGGGAGAAGTGCAATGGCTGAAATTGGCGGGACCGACGCGCGAAGCGCGGAAAAGCTCGGCTATCTCGGACTCGGGATGATGGGATTTCCGATGACACGACGCCTGGTGAGCGCGGGCTACGACGTCACGGTCTGGAACAGATCCCCCGGCAAGGCTGCGGCACTGGTCGCTGCGGGCGCCAAGGCTGCATTGCATCCGAGCGATGTTGCCGCTACCGCCAGCATCCTCTTCATGTGCCTTACCGACGCCGCCGCGGTGGAACAGGTAGTGTTCGGCCCCGACGGCCTTGCCACAGCGACCGGCTCCGGAACGCTCGTCGTCGACTTCTCGTCGATCCACCCGGATGCGGCGCGCGCCATCGCCACGCGGCTGAAGTTGGCCAACGGCATGGGATGGATCGATGCGCCGGTCTCGGGCGGCACCATTGGCGCCGAGGAAGGCACGCTGGCGGTGATGGCTGGCGGCGATGCCGCCGATATCGAAAGAGCAAGGCCCTATGTTCTGGCAATGGCGCGACGGTTCACGCATATGGGCCCCACCGGAGCTGGCCAGACCACCAAGCTCTGCAATCAGGTGATCGTCGGTTGCGCCATGGCCGTGCTCGCGGAGGCGACACGGCTTGCAGTGAATGCCGGGATCGACGCCAGGCGGCTGCCGGAGGCACTGGCCGGCGGCTTTGCCGATTCCATACCGCTGCAACTATTCGTACCGCGGATGGTGCAGGGCATTCATTCGCCGCCGCTCGGCCATATCGCAACGATGCTGAAGGATCTCGATACGGTCGTCGACGTCGCCCGCGGCACATCGAGCCCGGTCCCAATGTCGGCGCTGGCCGCACAATTGTTCAGACTGGCGAAATCAGCGCGTGGCGCGGATGCCGATGCGCTCGAAATCTATAAGCTGTCTGCCGACAAGACTGGTTGAGATTTGATCGCAGTGCCTGGAATCACAAATCGGGATTGCAGCCCATCCTTCGAGACGGCCACTTCGTGGCCTCCTCAGGATGAGGTCTAACTTGTTGAAACACAACAACCTCATGCTGAGGAGCGAGCGACGCGAGCGTCTCGAAGCATGGGCAGCAAGCGAACAACCGATCTCTCATAG
>DATHHQ010000620.1:0-18757 GCA_035490095.1 Bradyrhizobium sp. | reverse complement strand
ATCCGGCCGGCGATCGGCTCGCCCGCTGAGGCGAGCCTGTATGGGAGCGACGGGCGCCGCTATACGGCACATCTCCGGCAGTTGTCGGATTCCGCCGATGCCCAGACCCGCACCTACGAGGCCCGCTACGTGCTCGATGGTGAGGCCGCGGCGGCACCGCTCGGCGCGACGGTCACCATTCGGCTTGCAAGCCAGGAGAGTCAGCCGGAAGTCCAGGTGCCGCTCGGAGCTGTGCTCGACGACGGCAGAAAGACCGGCGTTTGGGTCTTCGATAGCGCTGCCTCGACCGTACACTTTCGGCCCGTCAAGCTCGCACGCGTGACCAGCGAATCCGCCGTGATCTCCGGATTGAGCTCAGATGATCGGGTTGTTTCCCTCGGCGCTCACCTCCTGCACGAGGGCACTCGCGTCAGGACTGCCTCTGAAACCAGGAGCAACTGATGAGCTTCAATCTTTCCGCGACCGCCGTTGGAGACGTCAAATGGTATACGGTTACATTGTAAAGAACGAAATCCGAAAGACCTTCGACCACGTCAACAACCATCGCTGGGATGAAGCGGTGAAAGCAGTCGCGCCGCATGTCCATCACCGCGTTTCCGGCGCCCACGCGCTTGGTGGTGAGCGCCACGACAAAAAAGCCATGCGCCGCTGGTTTGAGCGCCTCGGACGCGTCCTTCCCGATCTCCATCTCACAGTCAACAACATCTGGGTGAAGGGCTGGCCGTGGCACACCACCGTGTTTGTTCAGTGGGACGGCGCCGCAACGCTGCTCAACGGCGACGCTTCGTACGTCAACCGTGGTCTCCACGTGTTCACCCTGCGGTGGGGTAGAGTCTATGCACTCGAGGAATTTCAAGATTCACAGGCAGCGGCCCGTGGGCTTGCCGCTCAAGCGGCAGCTGGCCTCAAAGAAGCTGCCGCCGAACCCATCGTAAGTTAGCAGAAGCGCAGTCAGAGGCCCGCGTTCTTTAGGTCAGCGCGGTTCACTCGGCGCCCACCTGCCGCAAGACGGCGAACGTCAGGACGAACGTCGAGGAACAGGAGTCGCCAAACGATGAATTTCAATCTTTCCGCGATCGCCGTTCGCGAACGGGCCGTAACCCTGTTCTTCATCCTCCTGATGGCGGCCGCAGGCACCTACGCCTTCCTCATGCTCGGACGGGCGGAGGACCCCTCCTTCACCATCAAGACCCTGACGGTCACGACGGTATGGCCAGGCGCGACGGCGCGCGAGATGCAGGACCAGGTTGCCGAACCGTTGGAGAAACGGCTTCAGGAGCTGACCTGGTACGACCGGGTGGAGACGACCACACGGCCAGGCTACGCGTACATGACGGTTACGCTGAAGGACAGCACACCGCCATCTAGCGTGCAGGAGGAGTTCTACCAGGCCCGCAAGAAGCTTGGCGATGAAGCGCGCAAGCTGCCGTCTGGTGTGCTCGGCCCCTTCGTCAACGACGAATATTCGGACGTGAGCTTCGCCCTTTATGCCCTCAAGGCGAAGGGCATGCCGATGCGGGAACTCGCCAGGCAAGCCGAAACCATTCGCCAGGACCTCCTACACGTGTCCGGCGTCAAGAAGATCAACATCCTCGGCGAACGTCCCCAACAGATATTCATCGAGTTTTCCTACGCCAAATTGGCAACCCTCGGTGTATCGGCACAGGATATCGTTGCCGCCGTGCAGCGGCAGAACACCGTCACACCGGCAGGCTCGATCGACACCAAGGGGCCGCAGGTTTTCATACGGGTCGACGGCGCTTATGACAGCGTCCAGGCGATCGCCGACACGCCCATCGTCGCTGCGGGGCGGACGCTGAAACTCGCCGACATCGCCGAGGTCCGCCGAGGCTACGAGGACCCTCCCACCTACCTTATTCGACACCAGGGTGAGCCATCCGTCATGCTCGCGGCGGTTATGCAAGAGGGCTGGGATGGCCTCGCGCTCGGCAAGGCGCTGGAGGAGAGGTCCGCAGCTATCGCTCGGACGCTGCCACTCGGGATGACTCTAGCCAAGGTCAGCGACCAGGCCGTCAACATCACCTCGGCGGTTGACGAATTCATGATGAAATTCGCGATGGCGCTCGGCGTGGTGCTGCTGGTGTGCCTGCTCAGCCTCGGCTGGCGCGTCGGCATCGTCGTGGCGGCTGCCGTCCCTCTGACGCTTGCCGTCGTGTTCCTCATCATGCTGGAAACCGGCCGGTTCTTCGATCGCATCACGCTCGGCGCCCTGATCCTGGCGCTTGGTCTTCTCGTGGACGACGCCATCATCGCCATCGAGGTGATGGTGGTGAAAATGGAAGAGGGCATGGACCGCATCAAGGCGGCGGCCTATGCGTGGAGCCACACTGCGGCGCCGATGCTGTCCGGTACACTCGTGACGGTCGCCGGATTCCTGCCGGTTGGCTTCGCGCGCTCGACGGCCGGCGAATACGCCGGCAACATCTTTTGGGTCGTGGGGTTCGCCCTCATTGTCTCCTGGATCGTCGCGGTGGTCTTCACGCCCTATCTTGGCGTCAAGATGCTTCCGGCGATCAAACCGATCGAAGGCGGTCACCACGCGATCTACGGCACACCGAACTATCGGCGCCTGCGAGGGATCATCACCTTCGCCGTGCGCCACAAGTTCGTTACCTGCAGCATCGTCGCTATCGCTTTCGCGCTTTCCGGCGTCGGCATGGGCGCCATCAAACAGCAATTTTTTCCGACGTCCGACCGCCCCGAGGTGCTGGTAGAGGTTCGTTTACCGGAAGGCACCAGCATTGAGACGACGACCGCCGCAGTCGAAAAGCTCGAGTACTGGCTGGACCACCAGTCGGAGGCTAAGATCGTTACGAGCTATGTCGGTCAGGGCGCTCCCCGATTCTTCTTCGCGATGGCGCCTGAGCTGCCTGATCCGGCCTTCGCCAAGATCGTCGTGCTTACACCGGACGCCGACGCGCGCGAGGCTTTGAAGCATCGACTCCGACAGGCGGTGTCAGATGGGCTTGCGCCTGAGGCTCGCGTGCGCGTCACTCAGCTTGTGTTCGGACCCTACACGCCGTTCCCGGTCGAGTTTCGCGTCATGGGGCCTGACCCCGCGCAATTGTACGCCATCTCTGACAAAGCTCTCGATGTCATGCGTGGCGTTCCCGATGTGCGGCAAGCGAACCGCGATTGGGGTAATCGCACACCCGTGCTCCGCTTCATCCCGGATCAGGATCGACTGAACCTCATCGGCCTCTCGTCGGCGGAGGTGGGCCGGCAGCTGCAGTTCCTCCTCACTGGCATCGCTGTTACGCAGGTCCGTGAGGACATCCGCAATGTCCCCATCGTGGCACGCAGCGCAGGCGGCGAACGGATGGATCCAACGCGTCTAGCGGATTTCTCACTGACGAGTAGGGACGGCCGCCCGATTCCGCTCGACCAGATCGGCCATGCTCAGGTCCGTCTCGAAGAGCCGATTATGAAACGCCGCGATCGCACACCCGTCGTCACGATTCGCTCGGACATCAACGAGGCGACCCAGCCTCCAGAGGTCTCTAAGGAGATCAAGACGGCCCTTGAGCCGCTGATCGCATCCCTTCCGGCCGGCTATCGCATCGAATTGGGCGGATCGATCGAAGAGGCAACCAAGGCCAATGACGCGTTGGCGACGGTCTTTCCCGCCATGATCGCCGCCATGTTGATCGTCACCATGCTTCAGGTGCGATCCTTCTCGACGATGGCGATGGTCATGCTGACGGCACCGCTTGGCCTCGTCGGCGTCGTACCGATGCTGCTCGCCTTTAATCAGCCCTTCGGATTCAACAGCATTCTGGGCCTGATAGGACTGGCGGGCATCCTGATGCGCAATACTCTCATCCTGACCGAACAAATCAAGGAGAACCGCGCTGCCGGCCTTGATGACTATCACGCGGTCATCGAGGCCACGGTGCAACGCACGAGGCCAGTGATCCTGACCGCACTTGCCGCCGTGCTGGCCTTCATTCCCCTCACGCATTCCGTCTTCTGGGGGTCGATGGCCTACACGCTGATCGGCGGCACGGCGGTCGGCTCGGTTCTGATCCTGCTGTTCCTTCCTGCGCTTTATGCCGCGTGGTTTCGGATTAAGCCGACTGCAGATGCAATCCATGAGGATTCTACGGCGGAGCCGGAATTGCGAACAGCAACGGCTGCTGAGTAGAGCTCTGTTGTCGGAATGGGAACAGACCGCGACGAGACGCGCGCGCGCATCCTGAAGGTGGCGGAGGAGCACTTCCGCCGGATCGGCCATCACAAGACGTCGGTGGCCGACATCGCCTCCGAACTCGGCATGAGCCCGGCGAACGTCTACCGATTCTTTTCCTCCAGGGATGCGATCAACGAGTCCATCTGCGGGCGGATTGTGAACGAGGTTGCGGACATCGGTTTTGCGATCGCACGCGCGAACGCGCGCCCCGTGGAGAAACTCGACCTACTCCTGACCACCGTTCACCAGCACAACAAGATGACGCTGGTCAGAGAAAAGCACATGCACGACCTGATTGTCGCTGCTACGCAGGAGAACTGGGCGATCATCAAGGCGCACGTCGAGCGGATGGTGACGATCTTCGAGGCGATCATACGCGAGGGCGTCGAAGCGGGCGAGTTCGACGTCGACGATGCCGCGGAAGCCGCGCGAGCGGTCAGATCCGCGTTTATGCCATTCTTCCACCCGGTTCTGATCGAGCACTGCGTTCAACACGGCGAAGATATCGAAGCAGGCCTGCGCACCAGATTCGCTTTATCCTGAAAGCACTCGGCAAGTCCGGGTAAACAGTCTGCTGCATCAGGCCCGATGCATTCGCCCGCCGGTCCACGATGAGGCGGGCGCTCTTCCACATTCGCAAGGGACATCATCATGAAGATCGGAATCATCTGGAAACGTGGGTGCAGCTTGGCAGACATCGTCCAAATCCAGTTACGCTGGCCGTCTATAAGAAAACAGGGGGCTCCGGAATAGTGGATTTAGCGATGTAGCGGACCTCTGCTACTCTTTCTCACTAATTCTTGCGCCATCCTACACAGAGGCTTGAGGCGCAGCGGGCGCAGGGATGAGCCAATTATTGGTAGCGAGGACCGTAGGTGCCCACGTGCTGAGATGAAAAACAGCTTGTACATCAATAGGGGTTGACTGACACTCTCTCCGCCAGCACTATATAAGTATCTGATTTTATTAATATACAACCGTGTTAGGAGTTTGTGGTCCCAATCGCGAAGAGTTTCGTCCGCGTTTTCTGGAAATCGTGCACTCGTCCCACGTCGCTGCGTGGGAGATTTCGTCGCTGGCAACTGGCCGAAATAGACCACTCGGCGATGCGAAATAACCGCCTCTGGCTTATCGCATGACTTGTCCAGTGCAGCCGTCAACGGTCACGACAAACTGCTCATTCCCCCGAGCAACCCGCATATAGATGTATCTTCCATATGGATCGCCTCCCACATTGGCGAGGGGGTATAGGCCACGTCTCGCCAAGCTTTCGTTGATGCCATAGCTCGACAGACAGCGGGGACGATATCCGTAGCCGGAACCACCATCGTTGCGCCAACCTTGCGCAAGAGCAGTTGTAGCGGAAGCGACAGCGAGAAGCGCCGTTGCGCTTAGCAGGGCTAATGACTTTGCACTCATGAATGGTCCTCCAGGCCCGATCATTTAAGATTATACTGCCTGAACCGATCGTGAATAATCTTTGCCGCCGATATTGCAAACTTGCGCCGCCGATCCGCGGGCATCTCAGTCGGTGTAGCGGGGCCACGGCGCACGGGGCATCCAGAAAGCTGGATTCTGTGGGGCAAGTCCGCTTTGCCACCATGAGCGAACATCGGAGCAATTCAATCGCAAACCATACCGGCGAGAGCCTTCATCGCAATGAGCATTGCGGATAATTTCCGCCGGTTCCGTCGCTGAGCGAGGCTGGACCCAATCATAGGGCTATGGCGTAGACATAGTGCTCATCATCGTCAGTCGTGGCCCGCCAAATTGCCGACGCAGCGTTTCTCCGTGCAATCTTCTTGGCGATGAAGCGCAGTGTTCGTAGCCATTTGCCATTTGAACTCTGGGCTTGCGACATTTTCGATGTGGCCACCGTCAACCAGCAACTCCGCGTCACCGACAAAGCGTGGCACCGGAGGACAAATGTTGCGACCCTAGCGCTCGACGAAAGCCTTCTCGATGACGAAATGGCCGGGCTCGGCATGGCTGCCTTCAGAAAAGCCCCGCTGTTCGAACGTCTGGCGCAGATCTTCCAGCATGCCGGGGCTGCCGCACAGCATGATGCGATCGGTCTCGATATCCAGCGGGGGCAGGCCGATGTCGTGGAACAACTGCTCCGACGTGATGAGGTCGGTGATGCGCCCCCGATTGCGGAACGGCTCGCGCGTCACCGTGGGATAATAGACGAATTTCTCGCGCATCAGCGGTCCAAAGAACTCATCGTCGCCAAGGCTCGCCACCAGTTGCTCGCCGTAAGCCAGTTCGGAAACCTGCCGGCAGCCGTGCACCAGAACAATGGTCTCGAACTTGTCGTAGATCTCCGGATCCTTGATCAGGCTGGCGAACGGCGCGAGGCCGGTGCCGGTCGAAAGCAGCAGCAGCCGCTTGCCAGGGATCAGGTTGTCGGTGACCAGCGTGCCGGTGGCCTTGCGGCCGACCAGGATGGTGTCGCCTTCCCTGATCTTCTGCAGCCGCGAGGTGAGCGGGCCGTCCGCCACCTTGATGCTGAAAAATTCCAGAGCTTCCTCGTGATTGGCGCTCGCCATGCTGTAGGCGCGCAGCAGCGGCCGGCCGTCGACCTCAAGGCCGATCATCGCAAACTGTCCATTAAGAAAGCGGAAGCCGGAATTCCGGGTCGCGGTGAAACTGAACAGGGTGTCGGTCCAATGCCGGACCGAAAGAACTTTTTCTCTGTTGAAGGCACTCATGGGTTCGCGTTCCGGTCTTTCGTGGTGAAGAAGGTCGCCGGCGGTTCGCACAGCGAGAAACCCGCAACAGCGGCGAATCCGTACTTTCGCTGGCCGGCAGAACTGTTGGTCGGTTGTGCGTCATGGCGCGCAATTGCTTCGAGACAGTCGTGGTCGATTGATTTCTACGATGGTCAGCGCGTGCGCTGCGTGATCTGCGACACATTAAAGGTGCGCCCGACTGACATAGACGGCGCCAAGCGGCCAGATGTCGCTGATTCCCGAGGAAGCATCGAGGCGGTCGGAGGTGAGTTCACTGACCTCGCGCTTGATGGTTCAAGCGTTGACGTTGCCGGACAATCGCGCGGCCGATCTCGCTTGGCCGCAGCGACGCACCTTGGTGTCCTCAGCACGCCGCAACTTGCCTTTGCTTACGCATCGGCGCGGCGAGCGTTCACCAGTGCGAGCAGTTCGTCGCCGTAATGTTCGAGCTTCTTGTCGCCGATGCCGGGGATGCCACGGAGCTGTGCCAGCGTTGTCGGACGCGACGTTGCGATGCCGTCCAGGGTTGCATCGTGGAATACGACATAAGCCGGCACGCCGCGCTTGCGCGCGACCTCGGAACGCCACGCCCTGAGAACGCCGAGCAGAGCGGGATCGCCGGCTTCGGTCCGTCCGGGGGACCGGGGTGCAATATCGCCGCGCCGGGATTTGGTCCGGCTGGCGCGAATGCGGGAGCCGGCTGGCTCCTCGCGCAGCATCACCTCGGTCTCGCCTTTCAACACGCCGCGCGCGGAGTCTGTCAATTTCAACGCGCCGAAGGCTTCGCTGTCGGGCCGCAGATGGCCCAGGGCCACCAGCTGGCGCAGGGCGGCGCGCCACTGCTTTTCATTGAGTTCGGCGCCGATGCCGAATACGGAAATCCTGTCATGCCCGAACTGTTTGACGCGCTCGGTCGAACGGCCAACCAGGACGTCGATCAGATGCATCGCCCCGAAACGCTGTCCGGTGCGATAGGCGCAGGACAGCAGCTTCTGCGCGATGACTTTGCCGTCGCGAAGCATCGGCGGCGACAGGCAGTTGTCGCAATTGCCGCATTTGGCGGCGTTGAGGTTTTCGCCGAAATATCCGAGCAGGCGGGTGCGCCGGCAATTCGCGGTTTCGGCCAGACCCACAAGCGCGTCGAGTTTGCCGATCGACACCCGCTTGAACGCTTCCGCGCCGCTCGACTCGTCGATCATGCGGCGCTGCTGCACGATGTCGGACAGGCCATACGCCATCCATGCGCTGGACGGCTTGCCGTCGCGCCCGGCGCGCCCGGTTTCCTGATAGTAGGCCTCGATACTTTTCGGCAAATCCAGATGCGCCACGAAGCGCACGTCGGGCTTGTCGATGCCCATGCCGAATGCGACCGTGGCGACGATTACGACACCGTCCTCATTGATGAAGCGATCCTGATTGCGGGCGCGAACGCCGGCGTCAAGGCCCGCGTGATAGGGCAGCGCCTGCACGCCGGCCTTGGCCAGTGCGGCGGCGGTGTCTTCGACCTTGGCGCGCGACAGGCAGTAGACGATGCCGGCGTCGCCGGAATGGCGCTCGGTGATGAAGGCCTTGAGTTGGGTTTGCGCGTTCTGCTTGTCGACGATTTCATATTTGATATTCGGGCGATCGAAACTCGCAACGAAATTCGGCGCGCCGGCAAGCCCAAGCCGATCGACGATCTCCCGACGAGTAAGGTCGTCGGCCGTGGCCGTCAGGGCGATGCGCGGCGCATTGGGAAAACGCTCCGATATCACCGACAGGCCGATATATTCCGGGCGAAAGTCGTGCCCCCATTGCGACACGCAATGCGCTTCGTCGATCGCAAACAAGGCGATCTGCGCCCGGCCGAGCATGGCGAGGCAGCGCGGCGTCACCAGCCGCTCGGGCGCGATATAGAGCAGATCGAGGTCGCCGGCCAGCAGCCGCGTCTCGACTGAGGAGGCTTCGTCCCACGACAGCGTGGAATTCAGCACCGCCGCCTTGACGCCGGCCTCGAGCAGTCCTGCGACCTGGTCGCGCATCAGTGCGATCAGCGGCGAGACGACGATGCCGCAGCCGTGGCGCAACAGCGACGGCAATTGATAGCACAGCGACTTGCCGCCGCCGGTGGGCATCAGCACCAGGCAATTGCCGCCAGCCGTGACGTGTCTGACGATTTCTTCCTGCTCACCCCGAAAGGCCGGCAGGCCGAACACGGAATTCAGAACGGAAAGCGCGTCGGGCGCGATGTCGGACTTGGCGTTGAGGGCGGGAACAGGCATGCGGTCCAGGTTGTCCGAATAATGCGGTTGCGAAGACCAGCCTTCGATGCGACGCCACCGGATCGATGGATCTCACGGAGAGGCCTGTCAACGATTATGACAGGACCATTGCTGATTCGGGCAGTCCCACATCTTCGCTTCCAACCGGCTTCGGGTAAATAGCGATCGGAAGCCGCCGAAAGGCGTGCTTTGCCGGTCCAAAACCGCCTGCAGTCACCGGAAATAATCGGAGACGACGTGCAAATCGGATTGGGAGGCCGGCGTGCCGCTCAGGCTCGCGTCGATGACCCGGCGACATGCTTCGATGGTCGTATCGTCGCCGAAATCGTTCGCGGCTTCCAGAACCATCCAGGCGACGTCCGAGGATGGGTCAGACGCCGGCTCGTTGGAAATCATGCCGGGGCGTTCGCTTGCGGCTCTGCCGAAGAGGGTTGTGTTCATCGCCGATGTTCCGCTGCCAATCCTACATCTCAATGCACGGGAAGCGGCGCCTGGCGCGTCGGGCCGGAATCGGCACCCGCGGCATTCTTGCGGGTCTGATAGAGCTTCAGAACGCTCCGGGATGTCTCGACGTTGAGGCGACCAAACTCGCTTTCCAGATCTCTCAGCTCCTGGGCGGTGATCCGGTGATCCTTGGCGCCAAGAAAAAGCAATGCCATTGTCGTCGCCCACGAGAAGTCGAGGGCTTTGGTCAGAACCAGTATCATTTCCCGGTTCTTGTCCAGCAAGGCGCGTTCGATCACGTCGCCCGGCAGGGAGCACAACAGGGATAGTCCGATCGTGACCTCGTCGAGCTTGTGAGATCGCGCATAGTCAAAAATGCTGTTCTCATTGAGGTTGCCGTGCTGATGCTGCGTCGTCACAAGCCGTTTTGCGACAAAATAGCTTCTTGATGCGGGACCGAACTTGGAATGCAGCGCGCCGGTGACATCGGTCACCGAGGTCTGAATTTGCTCGACCATTTCCGGACGTTCGCGTTCGATGCGCTTCTTCACGTCGTCCGACGCCTTCGCGATCAGTTGCTGGAACAGATGCCGGGGGATGTCCTTCCGCAGACCGAGCTGCTCTGCCAGAATGGAATCGCCTTCAGCCCGCGTGATCATGTGCAGAAAGCCGAAGTCCGAAAAACGCGCGCCATTGTTACTTGCGACGGAGTTGACAACTTCCTGATTGCCACGCGTCACGAGCACGTCCGTGACCGTCTCCTCGATGAATTTTCGTTTCGAGATCGCGAGCAGATGCGTTTGGCTCTTGATGCAGGCGTTGGCAACCAGAGCATAAGCCTCGAGCCGCTCGGACTCCTGCAGTACGGGGCCGGCGACATCGATCGAATCGTCAAAGGCAAGTTTATGGATGATATTGACCGGGGCGTTGTCGAAACGGGCCATCCGCCTTGCGAGCTGGGCGCGGGCCGCGACTTCAATCGCATCCGCCAACAATCCAATGACCTCGCCAAAGGTCCATATCTCGTCGTCACTATACCGGCCGGCGATCAATAGATCGGTCGCATGCCACAGCGCCCGCGTTCGGCTATCGGCTGTTCCTCGCGAAACTGCGTCGTCAAGATCTCGCAGAAACGATTTTGCGTGGTTCATTTTAGCAGGCCTCAAATCGCAGCAAATGCGCACAACACTATCCGCGCGGTTCGATCGTACCCCGGCAAAGAGAACTTTTCGGTAAAGGAGGCAAAAAAGTATATTAGCTAAAAATTCGCTAAAATGAGAATCAAGCCGGCCGCATACTGGTGCTGTTAACCCTCGCAAAACGGACTTTTCGAAACGCCTGCAGCGCTTGCGGGTGCGGAGTGAGCAATTCCCACTCGGAAACCGCATTTTTCGCCAGCAATCTTCGGAGCGCCAACCCCTTCGCCACTTCAATCTCGGCGATGACTTGCGCCGCATTGAGTACCTTGATGGCGGTCATGCCCATTTCGCGCGCCGGTTTCAGATTGACCCCGAGATCATCAAGGTAAACGCAAGCTTAGGGTCGACGCCAGGCGCCTCGACCATCTTGCGTACTCCTACGTAAACGACCCTTATCGCGGCCTTCATGCAACGTTGGTTTGATCGATATGGAACACCGGGCTCCCGATACTGCTGGAACCAAATCCGTATTTTCAGGTCTTTGGTTGCGTTGACGGTGCGATCCTTTGTGAAGAAACGGACCGCCGGACGCTCGCGTTGGAGGTACGATGGATAAATTCGAAACGAACAAGCTGGCTCCGAAGATGCTCATTGCCGACGACGATCCCTGTGTTCTAAGGGCTGTCGCCGACCGATGTACCCGGATGGGTTTCGACGTCGAAACCGCGGCCAGCGGACTCCAGGCCCTGATCAAGGCCAGTCAACACCAGCCCGATGTTCTCGTCATTGATGTCCACATGCCTGAGGTGGATGGTCTTTCGGTTCTGGCATATTTGATGGAGATGGCGAAGAAGTCACTCCACGTGCTGGTGGTTACGGGAAATCCCGGTCAGGAAATTGCCGAGCGATGCGAAGGGTTCGACGCTTCCTGCATCCACAAGGGAAATAATTTCTGGAACGAGTTCGAGGCCCGCCTCGCCGAGATATATCCCCAAAGCGCTGTTGCCATAAAACAGTCGGGCCAGCGATCGGCGAAAATCGAAGTCAAGCAACGCCCGCGGGTTCTGCTGGTGGACGACGACATCAGCGTCAAGAAATTCTTCTTCAGGAAATTCGAGAAATTGGGGGCGGAGCTTCTATACGCAGCCGACGGCAACCGGGGTTTCTGGAAGGCGCGGCGCGAGGAGCCGACCGTCATCGTCGCCGATTACTGTATGCCGAACGGCGACGCAGAATATCTCTTGACCAGATTGCGCAGCGTGCCGGAGACCCGGAACATTCCTGTCATTGTGCAGAGCGGGCGGCGCCTCAACGACGCGATCAAACAAAGGCTGCGGCAGGAGATTTGCGGTCAACCGGGCGCGGCGCGAATTTTGCAGAAGTCCCCCGACGCCAGCGAATTATTTGAAACGCTGCAAAGACTCTGTGGTTTCGCAAGCAACCTGGACGGCGAGTTGCTCTACCAGTGAGTATCCGACGCTTTGCGTGCGGACACATCGCGAAATTATTGGTCGATGCGATCGTGCACAATGTCCGGCCCGATGACGGCCTGATGCTAGCTTCCAAGCCTTATCGCGAGCCCGAACTCGCCCAGCGCACGGTGCGTTTGGTGCTTGGGGAGCCGCCGCCGAAAACCTTGAATCGGGCCTATCCGCCTCGGCGGTACATCAATCGGAGTTCCGATGCGGCGGCAACCCGCAAGCGTTCAAGCGCTCTCTTGAGGCTGATGACTTCCGTTTGGGTTGGTCCGCGGCTTTCGTGATGCGCCGGCATCAAGGCCACTTCGGCAGCGTGCGCAGCCTCGCTGGTGGCGGTGAATCCGACCGTCGGTCCGATGCCGCAGATGCCGTGCAAAAGGCGATAGGATTTGGAGACATGCTTGGTGACAGCATCGCCGCTGCCGGACATGTGGACGGCCGAGACGACGGCGTCTGTGATCTTGCTCTCGAGCGTGGTTGCAAAGCGGTGTCGTACTATGGCCAGGCGGGTTTCGAATTGATCGGCGTGCATGTGATCTCCTTCGTTCCAGCAGCTTCCGTGTCAGGCCTTAAACGCCAGTGAGATTTCGCGATTCATTTGACAAGTTGATGGCGTTCTCCTTGTTCCGCTGCGGCGAGAGCGCATCGTGGTGGAGAATGCGCGTAATGAATCCATCGTGAAGATGAGTACATTCAAACGTGCGCTATTTTATTCGATTGAATGAGATGGCAGCGGCACCAGTATTTATACGCAAGCGAGAGTTAACCCGTACATAGGCGGGGGCCGTTAGATTTACTCCGATCGCGTGTAGCGCCGAACAGGCGTACGTTCGAAGCGATGCGTGCCGCAATATTGTCGAGTAATCCATCGTACCTTTTTCTGCATGAGGTCGCTCCATGGATGCGTTACACCTGCGCGACGCTAAGCGAATGCCCCATCTCGCTAAAGCTGTGGCGCGAATTCTCGTCATCGATGATGACGCCTGCGTCAGTACCGCAATTCAGGCCATCCTGGCCTGGCACCAATACGACACCACGCTTTCGTCGCGCGCCCATGCCGGCATGCACGCTCTCCAGGCGTCGCAGTTTGACGTTGTGATGGTCGACTTGTTCATGCCGGGAATGAACGGACTCGACACCATCACGCGAATTCGAAGCGGGTCGGCGGTACCGATCATCGCCATGTCCGGCTTCCGGCTGCGCAATTCGCTGGATCCCGAGCAGGATTTCCTCGGCATGGCGATGCTGCGCGGCGCGACAACCTCTTTGCGCAAACCGTTCTCGCCGCCGCAATTGGTTGCGGCCATTGACCGAAGCCTTGGCCTGATGTCATCGACCGAAAAGACAATGCAATGACACGGACGGAGAACCAAGCCGATTATCCAAACTATTTGAAATGTGTTGAGCGCGGCGGGCAGCGGGCCGAGCAGCCTGAGACCGACCGGCCCTCCCCGGAGCGAACGCAGGCGGCGAACGAAGTGGGATCCGCCATCGCGCATCAACTCAACGGACCGTTGACGGCGCTGCGCCTCTACATCGGCGAGATCAGACAGAACCGCGACCGATTTTGCGAGACGGCGGAAGCGCAAGACATGCAGCAGATGGTGGAGGCTGCGTTCCAGGAAACCGAACGCCTTTGCTCCATGATGAGACTGATAACAGACACTTTCGAGGAGCCGCTATATCCGGAAACCGCCGCCGCGCTTGGCCGCGATGTGATCAGCTGGTGGTCGCGGAGCGGCAGCGCGGAAAGCGGCGGCTCCGCTAACGGAGGCGGTCCCGCGGGAGCCGCTTCGTCGCCTTCCATCCATTCGCGGCTGACCCCGCGGGAGCGGGAGGTTCTGAGCCATGTCAGCCAGGGATGTTCCAACAGGCAGGGCGCCATCCGGATGCAGATCGGCCCGCGGACGTTCGAAAGTCATCGCGCCCGGGTGATGCGGAAACTCGGGGCCAAAAATGCGGCAGATCTGGTTCGCATGGCGCTCGGCGAAAGGCCGGTGACGCCGTGATTGCTCCGCCGGATCGTCGGCTTCGGATTCTTCATGTCGATGACGAGCCTGACATGCGTGAAGTCGTTGAAATATCGCTTGGCCTCGATCCGGGTCTTGTGACGCGAAGTTGCGGCTCGGGTGAGGAAGCCCTTCGGGCAGCGGTCGACTGGCAGCCCGACATCATTTTGTGTGACGTCATGATGCCGGTGATGGACGGACCGGCCACGCTGATGCGACTGCGGCAGAACGTGCTGACGGCAAACATCCCGGTGATATTCATGACGGCCCGCGCCCAGACCCGCGAGCTCGATCGCTTTCGTTCGCTCGGCGCCCTCGGCGTTATCCCAAAGCCGTTCGATCCGATGACGCTGGCGGCATCGGTGCGCAGTTACGTGCAGCCGGCGCAGGATCCGCTCGACGATTTGCGCGCCGGATTCCTGCTGAGGGTCAAAAAGGATGTGGCCGCGCTTTCGCGGGATCGCATGGCGCTGAAGGATGGAAGCCGGCTGCCGGGCACGCTCGATCGGATCAAGTGTATCGCCCACGGCCTTTCGGGAGCCGGTGGAATTTATGGCTTTGCCGAACTCAGCGATGCGGCGGCGGCGCTCGAGGACGCGGCCATCGCCGAGCTTGCCGATTCCGGTCCCGGCGATGAAACCGATCTTGCGCTCGACGGTCTGCTCTTCCATGCCGGGAATTGCGGGCGGTCGATTTGGCCCGGGAAAAGCCACCCTCGCGATTAGCGCAGCGCCAGCCCCGTCGCCGTTTCAAGCTCGGCGATGGCTTGCGCCGCGTTGAGCACCTTGATGGTGGTCATGCCCATTTCGCGCGCCGGTTTCAGATTGACCCCGAGATCGTCGAGGTAAACGCAAGCTTTCGGATCGACGCCGAGCTTCTCGACCATCATCTGGTAGATGCGGGGGTCAGGCTTGCGGAGGCCGATCTTGGCCGACTCGATGACATGATCGAACAGCGCCATCACCTCCGCGACGTAGAGCGATCGGCCGGCCAGGCTTCCGATGGCGTTGGCGGGAAGGTTATTGGTGATGCACCCGGTCTTGAGTTCTGTCCCAGTTCGCCTGAGTGCCTCGACCATCTCGGGCCGCAGATCTCCCGACAGCAGCGGCAAGACGTCTTTGCCTCGAACCTCAGCGCCGAGCGCCAGCGATTCGGCCGCGAACAATTGATCGAAGGTTTCCAGGTCCACCTCGGCGCGCTCGAATTTCGCCCAGGCATTCTCCCAATGATTGCTCGCATTGGTGCGCCTGATAATATCGGCGGGTAACCCGTGTTCGATCTCAAAGCGCGCGAACGCTTCGAAGGGCGACGTGGTGAGCACGCCGCCAAAATCCCAGATCACTGCTTCGATCATCATTCCCTGCCGTGTGAACGCCGATTGGGAAAACGGCTAACACGGCACCTTCGCGGGGACCAGCCTCGATCGCCGCTCGATCGCCGCATGATCGCCCCTTGGCGATGCGTGCCGTGCGGGCTATTGCTGTCGAGATGAAAATCATGCTCCAGGCGATTGCGGGTTTGGCGTTGCTGGTCTCCGCGCCCGCCCATGCGATCGTCGGCGGTGGAGCGCCGTCCGCCGAGGGCGTCGGCCGCTCCATCGTCACCATTGTCGGCTCGCGCGGTAATTTTTGTACCGGCGCCTTGATTGCACCGAGACTGGTGTTGACGGCGGCGCATTGCGTGCAGCCAGGGGCGACCTACAAGATCGTCGAATATGGCGCCGACCGGCAGCCTCAGCTGCAAGACGTGAAAAGCGCGGCCATTCACCCGGAGTTCAACATGCAGGCGATGACGGCGCATCGCGCCACCGCCGACGTGGCGCTGCTGCAGCTCGAAGTCGCGCCGAAGGGAAAAAATCCGGCGACGCTCGGCGTGCCTCAGGTTCCGATTGTGGTCGGCAGCCGGTTCACCATAGCCGGCATCGGCGTGACGATCCGCGGTGAGGGCAGCAGCGGAGGCACCATTCGCGTCGCCGGCCTGGTCGCAGCCGGCCGGCCAGGCAGCTTGCAGATTCGCCTCGTCGATCCTGCCGGACAGGGGGCGCGCGACGGGCTTGGCGCATGTACCGGAGATTCCGGTGGTCCCGTATTCGAGGATCGGCAGGACGGCCCCGTCATCGTCGGCGTCATCAGCTGGTCGACCGGACCCAACGGCACCGCGGGCTGCGGCGGTCTGACCGGCGTCACGCCGCTGACGCTTTACCGGGACTGGATCGTGCAGACCGCCCGCCAGTGGGGTTCGGCGCTGTAGAGCGTTTTCAAGCGAAGTGGAGACCGGTTCGCGTCAAGAAAACGCGTCAAATCAAGAATCTAGAGCCCCGTTTCGATTCATCGAAACGAAATAGGGCTCTAGCGCGGAGGCTTACTGTCGCTTTTGACGCGGGGGTCTTGGCGCCGGCGGGTTATCTCCGCCGACGGCTTGCGGGTCGAATTTGCGAGTCACTTTGATAGCTGACTGGCTGAT
This sequence comes from Bradyrhizobium sp., assembly GCA_035490095.1. Lineage (GTDB taxonomy): Bacteria > Pseudomonadota > Alphaproteobacteria > Rhizobiales > Xanthobacteraceae > Bradyrhizobium. Next base: position 2,021 of record DATHHQ010000620.1, on the reverse strand, counting down.
GTCGAGCAGGGAGCGGCGGCCCTCCTCCATGAAGGCCCCCGAACGCTTATTGAAGCTGTCGGCCAGTTCGCGAATGTTCCGCACCTTATCATACAGTTCCTCCGCGCTTCCGTGCGCCAGGCCCGGCACGAAGCTATCGATCTTTGTCATGGCGCTGTCGAAGTTCTCGAACGCACCATCGGCCTTGCCCATGATGCTATCGATCGCGTCGCCCCTGCTCGCCAAGGACGCGGTATAGGTCTCGAAGGAAAGCAGCGCGTCTCTCAGCATCGCCCGGTTGTAGAACAGGATCCGGTCGACATTGTGCAGGGTGTCGCGAATCGATTCGATCTCGCTGAGGTCGGCGGTCAGGGTCGGAATGCCGTCCACATCCAGCGGTACCGGAGGTGCTGCCGCCGCGCCGCCGGTCAGCGATATCGCCGCCACGCCCGTGAGCCCCTGGAATTCGAAGCCTACGACCGTGTCCTTGCGGATCGGCGCGCTGTTGTCCACCATGGTGAGGGCGACAACCTTGCGCGGGTTGTCGAGCTTGAGGGATTTTATTTCTCCAACCTGAACGCCATCGAAGTTCACGCTGCCGCCTTTGCGCAGACCGCTGGCGGAGCCTTCGAAAACGATGCGAAGCGGAGCTTGCTGCGCGATGCCATGGATTTTCCGGTATCCGAGCAAGCCGACAAACGCCGCGGCGATGACCGCGAGCGTCATGGATCCGATCATGAGATTGCTCGCCCGCGTCTTCATCCCGGAATCCGGCTGCGATGCGTCCGGTTGATAGATCTAGTGCATTTCGCCATCGCTCGATTGTACCGGCAAAGCTGACGATGCGAAAGCTCGATGCCGCCATAAGCCGGTGGCATCAAGGCAAAAGTTTGCGGCCAGCGTCGCCGTTCATCTGCTCTGTTGCTGCGATACGGGCAGCAATCCGGGCGGCCGTGGCGTTCGGGGCGACGGCCTCGAGCGCGAGGAGATCCAGCACCCTGGGGTGACAGGGCAGATCGAGAAGCGACTGCGCAAATGCACCGGCCGCGATCTCGGCGAGCGCCGCAATGCCGGTCCGCCAACGCCAGCCGCCAATCCGAAACAAGCTCGGCTGGTAGCGCCGTGCGATCGGCGTCTCGCTTCGGGTCGCCTCAATGTGATGGAACAGCTCGTGGGCTATGAAAACCTCTCGCGGCGTTGCCGGCCCGAGCAACCGCGCGGCCAAGCGGCCTGCGATCACGCCATCGAGCGGCGCGAGCCCGCGGCTGTAGAGCAGAATGCGGGCCGGCCGCCCCTGATATTCGGCAAAGCGCCAGAGCGAGCCGACCAGCGGATCGGCATCGGTCTCTGCCACCGGCACGTTAAGCTCGGCGGCAATCTCATGCGGCGCGAGTTCGGGGAAACGCGCCCGGAGGGCTTCCGCTGTCGCGGCTCCGTCCGCAAGCGCATCGCGAACCGCCGCGAGTTGGGTGGCGCGATCCAGCCGCCAAGCGTGAACGTCGGCTTCCAGCATGACAAGCCCGAGCGCCTCAGGTGACGCTGCCATGATGCCGGCCAGCCAGGACGGGCGTGTTGCCGGCGACACCACGTTACAGCCCACGCGTCGGCGGAATGCTGATCAGCGCCACCGGTTCGCTCGCGGTGAGCCCGTCGAACTCGCTGCGGGTAATGGCCAGCGCCTGGTCGATCGAGTTGACGCCGGACAGATCGATAATCTGGCTGCCGATGATCACGAAAATATCCGGCGTGATGACGCTGTCACCGTTGTAGATCGTGGTATCTTCCCACAGCCGGCGGACGTCGGCAAAGCCGGTACGCGCGGAAGCCGAGCGCACCACGCTATGGCTGCGCTGCACGCGGATGACGCCGTCAAGATCGACCGCCCGAACCGGGCTGCGGCGTTTGGTGAATATCCGCCACGACCGCTCCTCCACCTCGCCCTGGAACACGCGCATCCGCGGCGTGGTGGCGGCGAGCGTCACGCGCTCCAAGCCGACGCCCATCGCCTTGGCGGCTATTTCGCGCGCCTCGACCTCGCCGAT
>DATHHQ010000619.1:0-23355 GCA_035490095.1 Bradyrhizobium sp. | reverse complement strand
GGGAAGCCCGCTGTGCCGGACGTGTACTGGATCATCACGGCATCGGTCGATCGCACGATAGGAAGCTCGGGGTTTGCAAGATCGCCCGATGCCAGAAACTCATCCCATCGATCGAAGCGAATGATCTCGCGCAATTCGGGGCAGCGGGAGGCCAGCGCCTGAACGGTCGCCAGCATCGGATTGCCGCGGAATTCCGGGACCACCATGACGCCCGCCGCGCGCGACTGCTTCAAGACATATTCGACCTCGCCCGATCTCAGCCCCGGGTTGACGGTCACCAGAATGACGCCCGCCATGGCGGCACCAAACTCCACCATGATCCACTCGGGAATGTTATGGGCCCAGACCGCGACGCGTTCGCCCGGCTCAAAGCTCGCCCGCAGCGCCCGCGCGGTTCGCAACGCCTGCGCGTACAGCTCCGCGTAAGTCCACTGCCGGCGATTGTCCGGATCGGGAACGCCGGCAATCAGCGCGATCCGGTCGGGTGTGGTTTCCGCCGCCCATTGCAGCAGCCCACCGAGCGTGATGTCGCGAACCGCCGGCTCGTTCGCACCCGCAGCATGGGACATGGTCAACATGATCGCCTCCTCCACGAGCCGGCCGTCAACCGGCAAGGTAGCGCCATCGGACATCACGCGCGCGTCAAATGTGAGGGAATGCCGCCAGCCTGAAAAGGCTGTTTCGCCAGCAAGGCAGTGTTCAACCCCGATAAGGCACACCGACAATACCCCACCGGAATCCTCCATTCCACATATGTGGAATTTTTTTGCATCTATTGGCGGGGCGCCGGCTCCGGCCGTAACCTGACCCTCGAATTCCTCCATAAGGCAGGATCGCAACATTCTTCGGGAAACGCGTCCATGAAAGTTTTCGTCTTCGATCTGCTCGCATACGGCGAACAACTTGACCATCTCAAGGTCGGCAGCGAGCTCCCCTATCCGCTATCGAACCGATACTTCAAGGCCGACGTTGCGGTTCGCACCTACGCCGAACATCTCGAGGCCTGGGAGGAAATGGACCGCCTCGGCTACGACGGCGTCGGTTTCAACGAGCATCACTGTTCGCCTTACGGGCTGATGAACTCGCCGAACCTGATGGCGGCCGCCGCCGCGCAACGGACGAAAAAACTGAAACTCCTGATCTACGGCAACCTGCTGCCGCTACACGAGCCGCTGCGGCTGGCCGAAGAACTCGCGATGCTCGACTGCCTCTCGAACGGCCGGTTGATCTCGGGTTTCGCGCGCGGCATTCCGCGCGAATATCAAGTTCACAATGTGCCGCTGAAGGATTCCCGCGCGCGCTACGAGGAAGCCTACGAGATCGTCACCCGCGCCTGGTCCGAGGATATCTTCTCCTATTCCGGGCAGTTCTGGTCCTACAAGGACGTCGCCATCTGGCCGCGGCCGGTGCAGAAGCCGGGACCGGAAATCTGGATTCCGATCGTGGGCAGCAAGGAATCGATCGAGTTCGCAGGCAAGAAGAACGCGATCATCACGCCGGGGCTGGCCCGTGGCGGACTGCAGGAAGACATCATCCGCTACTTCGCGAAATGCCTGGCCAACAACGGCCACCAGATCACCCCCAACCATCTGTCGATCGCGCTGTCCGCCTACGTTGCCGACAGCAAGGCCGAAGCGGTGCGCGAATTCGCCCCCTACCATCTCTATTTCAACCGCACGCTGTTCAGCCACGGCAACTTCACCGAAACGGCGAAGCAGCGCGACGCCGGTTATGTCTCGCAAACCTCGAACGACTACGTGCGTCCGGAGAACATGAAGGCGGCGGCGGGATTGCGCGAAGACTATCGCAACATGACGATGGCGGATTTCGAGCGGCAGGCGGAAAACATGCCGCTCGGCACCGCCAAGGAAGTCACGGAAAGGATCATTAGTGCGGCGGAGGCCGCTGGCGCGAACCAGGTTCAGATCAGCCTCAACCGTGGCGCGCTGCCGCATGAAATGTTCATGGAGCAGATCCGGCGCTTCGCGCGCGAGGTGCTGCCGGCCCTGCAAGCCCATGAAGTGGTTCGCGTTCCGCTCGGGGAGGACATCGCGGCGTAACGATGTACGGCCGCCTCAGCCGCGATCGCCGTTGCAGCCGATCGATCAGGATTCGTTTTTGGACGTGCGTAAAAAAATAAGTGTGTCGGCCTCTCGGAACGACACCGCGTCAAAACCAAAGGGGAGGTAATTATGAGCGGTGAGCTGAGATCGCCCGTTGAAGAGGCGCTCGAGAACCAGCCATTCGGCGCATTGCAATTGCGCGTGGTTCTGCTTTGCGCATTGGTGCAGGCATTCGACGGCTTCGATCTCGGAACCATCGGGATGGCGGCGCCTTCGCTCTCGAAAGCGTGGGGCGTCGCTCCAGCGCTGTTCACGACCGCATTCGTGATGTCGAGCGTCGGCATCCTGGTCGGCGCACTGTTGTCGGGCCCTCTCGGCGACCGCTTCGGGCGCAAGCCTCTGCTCATTATCAGCGTTGCCTTCATCGCCATCTTTTCGGTGCTCAGCGCCTTCGCGTGGTCGATACCGTCGATCACCGTGATGCGCTTCCTGACCGGATTGGGCATCGGCGGCGCCATGCCGGTCACGGTCGCGCTCACTTCCGATTACAGCCCGATCCACCGGCGCGGCACGCTGATCATGCTGATGTTCTGCGGCAATACGCTCGGAGGTTTTCTCGGCGGACAGCTGGTGGCGCAGATCCTTCCCATTTTCGGCTGGCAGAGCATCTTCCTCGCCGGCGGCATTCCGCCATTGCTGCTGATTCCGATCCTGATGATCTACCTGCCGGAATCGCCGCGGTTTCTGATCGCGCATCGCGTAGACGCACCGGCCACGCAAAAGATCCTCAGGCAGCTCAACGTCAGCGCACAGGCGGCGGCCTCGAAATTGGTCGACGTCGCGCAGGGCAACCCGGTGCAGCAGCTGTTCACAGGGGGCCTTGCGATTTCGACAATCCTGGTCTGGATCGTGTTCTTCGCCAATCTTCTGAACATGTATCTGTTCAGCTATTGGATGCCCACGGTACTCACGCTCTCCGGACTGACGCCTGAATCCGCGGTCTTTTACGCAAGCATGTTCCAGCTTGGCGGCATTCTCAGTACCGCGCTGCTCGGTCCCATGATCGACCGCTTCGGAGCCCCGCGCGTGCTCGCATGCAGCTTCGCATCGGGCGTGATTTTCATCCTTGCGGTCGGTCTCTATAACCTGCCGGCACCCTTCATCGCGATTCCCATTCTCGGCGCGGGTGCGGCCATGATCGGGAGCCAGCTTGGGGCCAACGCCATGGTCGCGGCGCTGTATCCAGCGCGGATCCGGTCGACCGGCGTCGGCTGGGCGCTCGGCATCGGGCGGCTCGGCGGCATCGCGGGGCCGGCGCTGGGCGGCGCGTTGCTGGCGTTCGGCCTGCCGCCGAAGCAGATATTCCTGTGCGCCTGCGGTCCGGCGCTGATCGCCGCCTGCGCCACGCTCCTGCTCACGGTGAAAGCCGCTAGACGTCGCGACGTGATGGCGCCGGCGGCCCAAACCGGAACGGCATGATGACGAAGCGACCGAATTGGCCCAGCCTATGAGAAACGGCGCCTGACGCAGGCCTTAAGCGTCGGGCCGGAGTGAAACGTTCGATGGATCAATTCAAGGGAAAGACCGCTTTCGTCACCGGCGGCGCCAGCGGCATAGGTCTCGGGCTATGCCGCGCCTTCGGTCGGCGCGGCATGAACGTCGTAATCGCCGACGTCGAGGCGGCAGGTTGTGCGCAAGCCGTTGAAACGCTTCGCGGCGAAGGGATACCGGTCATCGGGGTGACCTGCGACGTGTCGGACCGCGAGTCCCTCGCTGCGGCGGCGGCAAAAACCTTCTCGACGTTCGGCAACGTCCACATCCTCTGCAACAATGCCGGCGTATCCCGGGCGGGTCCGATCGAGGGCATCGCCACGTCGGACTGGGATTGGGTCATCGGCGTCAACCTCAAGGGACTTGTTCACGGCCTGCAGATCTTTGTTCCGCATATGAAGGCGCACGGCGAAGAAGGCCACATCGTCAACACGGCTTCGATGAACGGGGTCGTCGGCGCGCCGCTCGCGGGCCCCTATAGCGCGACAAAGTTTGCCGCTGTCGGGATATCCGAGGTGCTGGCCGCGGAACTTCAGGGGAGCAATATCGGCGTCAGCGTTCTCTGCCCAAGCTGGGTCAAGACCCGCATGCTCGACAATGGCCGCAATCGCCCGGCGCATTTCGGCGGGCCGATTTCGCTCGATATGGACGGCGGCAATGCCGAGCGCAACAAACGATATGCTGCGGCGCTCGCGAGCGGCCTCGATCCGGCCTGTGTCGCGGAACTGGTGTGCGAGGCGATCGAGGCGCGCCGGCTCTATGTCTTCACGCATGCCGACCGCCGAACCGATGTCGAACGGCGCTTCGAATTGATGATGGACGGTTTCGACGCATTGTCTGTGAAAGCTGCAGGGTCTGTGAAAACTTCGGAACCATCGCGGCCGGAAGCGGTTCGGTCGGGACGATCGTAATGGAGTTCTCCGGCAAGACAGCGTTTGTCACCGGTGCCGCCAACGGTATCGGCCTCGGCATTTGCCGGGCGCTCGCGCGCAACGGCGTCAACATCGTGCTCGCCGATATCGAACGGGCGCAGCTGGAGATTGCCCGGCGCGAACTCGCCACCTTCAACATCCGCACCCGCGCGATCGAAGTCGATGTTTCCGACGCGGCCGCCTTTGAGCGGGCGGCGGACCAAGCCGAGGCCGAATTCGGCAACATCCACTTCCTGTTCAACAATGCCGGCGTGTCACTGGGCGCGATGCCGCTCTGGGAGGTGACGCCCGCCCAATGGGAATGGATATTCGACGTCAATGTTCAAGGCGTCATCAATGGCATCAGGACACTGGTGCCTCGGATGCGGAAGCATGGCGAAGCCGGACACGTGGTCAATACCGCATCGATCGGCGGGCTCCAGGTCAACCCGAAGCTGCGCAACGGCTCCTACGCCATGACCAAGTACGCGATCGTCGCTTTGTCGGAAGCGCTGGCGCTGGATCTCGAAGGTAGCGCCATCGGCGCTTCCGTGCTCTGCCCCGCCCTCGTCGCCACGACGCTTCATGCCTCGTCGCGGCGACGCCCGGCGCGGTTGGGCGGACCTTACGAACGGCCAGGCGCCGACGCCGCCAAGGCGTGGCAATCCGCCGGGCTGTCTCCCGATGACGTCGGCGTCCGCGTTCTCGATGCCGTCGCCGCCAGCGAATTCTTCATCTTCACGCATGAGGAGCCGCGGGCGTGGATTGAGCAACGGCACGCGCGCATCCTCGCAGCATTCGATTCCATCGCACGCTATAACGTCTGCGAGCGCGCGACGTGACACCGGCTTACCCGATCCCGGATTGGCCTGCGTCAGTCGATCGTGCTGGCGAAATGCGCCAGTCGCGCGTTCTCGGCGCGAATCGCGGCAAGGATTCGCGCCAAGTTCTTCTCGATCCGTTCCATCGGGCCTGCGACGCCAATGGCCAGCGGCCGATGATTGGGCGGCGTCGGCACCACCATGCCGACGACGCCGACGCCTCGCGTCACCATGCCGCGGGACAGGCAATAACCGTCGCGGCGCACCTTTTCGATTCCGGCTTTCAACCTGTTGAGCGACGACACACCGCGGTCGATCTTTTTCAGCCTCACGGTTCGCCGGTAAATCCGGGCGATATCCTCATCGCTGACGCCACTGAGAAATGGCCAGCCGACGCCGGAATGGACCAGCAGAACCTTGGTTCCGACGGTCGTATAGTATTGCAGCGGCTGCCTGGCCCTCAGGATGTCGACGATCTCCACATAGATGTCGGTCACGGTCCCCAGCAGAATGGTTTCCCCGACCTTGCGTCCGATCCTGCGGACGGCTTCCTGAATCGGCCCGCTCTCGTAATTTGCCGCCGTCACCCAGCTGCCGAGTTGCGACAGCCGGAGCGTTGGCAAGTAGGCGCGCGACGTGCTCTCGAACGACAGATAGTTCAACTGCGCCATGGTCTTCAGCAACGCCGCCGCACTCGAGGTCGGCATTTCCAGCGAGTCGACGATGTCCTTCAAACGAAGCGGGCATTGCCGCTCGCGAAACAGTTCGAGGATATCAAAAACCCTTCGCGCAGACTTCGTCAGTTCGTTCGACATGTTTTCGAAAGCCGCCACCATGCAATGCAGTCTGGAGGTTAGCTTGCCCTTCAGGGAAAGCCCATAATGCAGCATCAAAAAATCCCGCAAGCCAGTGTCACCGCGCTGGATGTCGGTGAATTGCGACAAACGCTCGGCAGCTTCGCCACCGGCGTCGCCGTGGCGACGACATTAGATTCAGAGGGAATGCCGAGAGGCTTTACCGCCAACTCCTTTACGTCGGTGTCGCTCGACCCGCCGCTCGTGCTGATCTGCGTCGACAAGACCGCAAGGTGCTATCCCGCCTTCGCCGCAACAAACCATTTCGGCATCAATATCCTTTGCGAGCAACAGCAACAGCTGTCCAGGGCGTTCGCTTCGAAAGCGGCCGACAAATTCGCCGATCTGCCGTGGGTGTCCGGCATTACCGGCAGCCCGATATTTCCCGATTCCAGCGCGTGGCTGGATTGCGAATTACATGACCGTGTGGAGGCTGGCGATCATCTGATCGTCATCGGCAAGGTGCTGAGCTTCGGACATTCTCCGGCCAAACGACCGCTCGGCTACCATCGCGGCAGCTATATCGCATTTGGACTGGAAGGCTGAGAAGCGGCCCGCTACGGCGCGTATTCGATATGCGCGCGGATGGCATGATTGGCCTGATCGATCCAGCCGAACCGTTGCACGGCTGCGATCATGTTCGATAGTCCCTCCTGCCACCATGCTTCGGCTGACAGCTGCGGCCATTCGCGCAGCACCTTCTCCGAAATCCAGGCATGTTCGCGGTCGCTGCGTGACGCCACGCGACCGAGCAATTCGGCCTCAACGGCCGGATCGTCGAACGAGCCTTCGACGCGAACCGAAAATGCCTTGAAATTACAGGCGTCGTCGATCTCGATTGTCTTGCTCGGCGCGGATATCCTGATGATCATGGCTGCAACATCCCTGCCCGGCGGTTGGCACTCTGTGCCCGACTGTCGCCGTCATTCAAACCGCATGTGTCACGCGCTCCCGCGACGCGGCAAGCATCTCGCGGGCAAAGATGCCCGCGGAATGGAGCACCTCGTGATGTGACAGGTCGCCGAAGGAAAACTGTGCGATGAAATAGCTCGCGCCCGCCGCATCGGCCATGCTCCTCACATGGTCGCGGATCGTGCCGGGAGATCCCGCGACTGCGCCGCCATTGCCGACCATGGTATCGAAGTCTTCCGGTATCCTTGCATAGCGCGGCTGCGTGCCATGCTTGTTCCAGAGCTTCATGAAGCTCGCATGGAACACCGGCCAGGCGCGGCGTCCGAGCGCCATCGCTTCGCGATCTGTATCGGCCGCGATCACGAAGCGGTTGATCCCGAGCAATGGCATATCGTCGGGCGAGTTGCCCACAGCCATCCATTCGGCACGATAGCGATCGGTGATCTCGCGAACTCTCGCCACCGGCCCGGCGCAAACGATATTGATGTTGTTTCGCGCCGGCCACACCGCACCGTCCGGCACCGGGACCGCATACCAGAACGGCGGATGCGGCAGCTGCGCGGGTTTCATTTCGATCGGCACGTTTTCGAAATTGTAGTATTTGCCGTTGAAATTCACCTCCGGCTGCGTCAGCGCCTGCTTGAGGATGGTGTAGGCCTCGACATACATGGCCGGCGCGGAATCCGGATCGATACCGAAATACTGCAGTTCGTGGGCAGATGCCCCACGGCCAACCCCAATCTCCAGCCGGCCGCCGCTCAGATGATCGAGCATGCAGATTTCCTCGGCGAGCCGCAGTGGATGATGCGTCGGCAACACGTAGACCAATGGTCCGAACCGCAGACGCCTGGTGCGCTGCGCCACCGCGGCCAGAAATACGCCGGGCGAAGGCGTCTGGCTCAGCGGCGTCGAATGATGCTCGCTCATGTGGTAGGTGCGAAATCCGGCAGCATCGTAGAACTCGATCAGCTTCAGACGGTTTTCGTATTGTTCGCCGAGCGGATAGGGCCCGCGGTCGTTTTGATCGAATATGCCGAACTGCATCGCACCACCTGTTGATTACATCCGCCGCCTGCCGCGTATTCTGGAATGCCGGTCGGATGCATCTCCGTCCGGCCAATCAGCCCACGCCCCCGCCCGACTTTCACCCGTTTTACGCATGTGCTAGCTTCGCTCACAACAAAAAACAAAAGGGAGGTTTCGATGACGATATCCGTTTGCGATGGTCGCCTCATCAAAATGACGGTCGCGACCGCTTTGTTGGCCACGGTAGCGCAGCCGGGCTTCGGGCAGGACCTGAAGTATAAACCGATCGCCGTGAAGACGCCCGACGGCCTGACCATTTCCGCGCAGGAATGGGGTAATCCCGCGGGTGCGGAAATCCTGTTCATCCACGGTTTCTCACAGAGCCATTTGTCGTGGATGCGCCAGGTCGACAGCGACCTCGCCAAAGAGTTTCGCATCGTGACTTACGATCTGCGCGGCCACGGCAATTCCGACAAGCCGCTTGATCCGGCGCGCTACCGGGATTCCAAGGCCTGGGGCGACGAGGTGCAAGCGGTGATCGACGCCGCCGGGTTGAAGCGCCCGGTCCTGGTCGGCTGGTCCTACGCCGGCCGCGTTATCTCCGACTATGTTGCGACCCATGGGGCAAGCGGGCTGGCCGGCATCAACTTCGTCGACGCCGGGATCAAGGCCGATCCGACGCTGGCCGGCGACAATCTGAAAAATCTGCCGATCATGGCGTCGGAAGATCTCGCCACCAACATCGCCGCGACACGTGCCTTCGTGCACGGCTGCTTCTCCAAACAGCCAACTGCCGACGATTTCGAGATCATGTTGTCGTTCAACATGATGGTCCCGCCCAAAGTTCGCGCCGGGCTCGGCGGCCGTCCGCTCGATGCCACCGAGATCATGTCCAAGTTGAAGCTGCCTGTCCTGGTGACGCACGGCGCGGAAGACCGCAATTCCAAGGTCGGCGCCGCGAAGTACACCGCCTCGGTCATCCCTGGCGCCAGGCTTTCGATCTATGAGGGGATCGGCCACGCCCCGTTCTATGAGGACACAACACGTTTCAACACCGAGCTGACCTCATTCGTGCGAGAAGCCAACAAGACGAATTGATCCCTCTGCAACGATTTGCTGAGGGATCTTTAAGCCGCGCATCGAATGTTATGGGAGAACGCCACTTTCTCCCGTCTCGTCCGCTAGCGATCTGCTGATCGCGTCACCATCTTGATGGTGGCAGGGTCAGTCAGATACGAACCGTTCTCCCTGCCATTTTGTCAAAACCGGGTGATTGTGAAAAGCAAGAGACGGAAACCGTATTGTGGCAGGATCATTCAGGCGGGCCCGCCGTCAAATCGCCAAAAATGCGGATCGTGCTTAATCCATCAGAGCTGTCGATAGCATGGATCCGCGCTTGGTTGTGCATGGCTTATGATGACAAGATATCTCGCACTCTGCCTCTTGCTTGCGACGAGTGTTTCGGTTCGCGGTTCCGAGGCCGCGTCTTATCGCGATACGGCTCCGATCGTGAGGGTCGGGCTGGTGCTCGAGGAGTCCAGCGCCTCACCTGCCGAAGCCACCGCGGACGAGGCAAAATCCTGCGAGCGTGTGACGTTTTCCCGCAGCCTGAAGTATGGCGAAGACGATCTCAACGTGCTTGATGTCGCGACGGTGGCATCCCAGGATTCCCCGCAACCAGCTTCGCGTCCCGTGCTCTTGTTCGTGGCGGGCGAAAGTTTCGCCAGCGAAAGCGGCGCGCTTGATATCGCGGGCACGATGCAGGATCAGGCGATGTGTTTTGCCGCGCGCCACAGAATGGTCGGCGTGAAAATGACCTATCGGCTCGCCCCCGCAAACCCGTGGCCCGCTGGAGCCAGGGATGTCGCGGCAGCAGCCTCGTGGGTCCGACAGAACATCGACTTGTTCGGAGGAAATCCCGATGAGATCGTGGCCGTCGGCTACTCGGTTGGCGCATTCCATGTGGCGAGTTTCCTGGCTCACCCGGAATTCCAGGCGCGCGATTCCGATGTCGCCGGGGTGGTATTGGTGTCGGGACTTTACCGTCTCAGCGCGGATGCCAACGCGGCGGAAAAATCCTACTTTGGCACGGATGCCAGCAAATACGATGAGAGGTCGGCATTTCCCGGCATCCTGAACATCGATACGCCGCTCCTGCTCGCGTGGTCCGCGACCGACCCGCCGCACCTCATCACGCAAGGCGAAAAGCTTAAAGAGCAGCTCTGCAACTCGCCCGCCCACTGCCCGCACCTGACGGTGCTGAGGGCTCGCGACAGTCTGGCTTCGGTCTTTGGGCTCGATACCTCCGGCGGCAGCCTTGCCGAGCAAACCCTGGAACTGGTCCGGGAAATCGAAGCAAGGGGCCTTCCCTGAGCGCTGGGGACAATGCCGCGCCAAAGGCACAATCGCTCAACATACGCGCGCCTCGATCACGCTGAAGCGGCCAGCCGGAAAAACGGCGCCTAGATGAAAGCCGGATTCGCTCAGTAGCCGGCCGTACTGCTGTTCGGTGCGCTCAAGGCCGCCGGGCCCGCGCAGCATGTTCAAGTCGCTCATCGCTTGAGCCCTGTCCTCGGCGCTGGCGCCGGGCGCTTCGGGCATCATTCGTTCCACCAGCAGCAACGTTCCATTTTCCGGCAGGGCGCGATGGCAGTTCTGGAGGATCACCGAACTGCGTTCATCGTTCCAATCGTGAATGACGCTTTTGAGGATGATGGCGTCAGCGAGGTTTGGAATGGCCTCGAAGAAATCGCCAGCCGTGAAACTCGTGCGGTCACCGACGCCAGCCCGTTGCAGATGAAGGGCTGCGGCTTCTTCGCATCTGGGCAGATCGAAAACGATTGCGCGGATATGCGGATATTTCCTGGCCACGGCCCCGATAAGTTCGCCGGAGCCGCCCCCCACATCCATCAGGCGACTAATGCGGCCGAAGTCGTAGGCACCGAGCACATCCGGCGTCACGAGACGCGTCAGGTCGGCCATCGCGGCATTGAACATGCCGACGTTCGACGGCGTGCGGGCCATCAGGTCAAAGCTGTTGCGCACGCCGAGGAGATGCGCGGCGGTCTTGCCGGTCATGATGGTCTCCAGCAGGCCGTGCCAGGACTTGAAAAGCATGTCGCCTTCGAAAATCGCCCACGCCTTGAAGGATTTCTCCGCAGAGCTATCCAATGCTGCGCCTATTTCTGTCAGCGAATACCGATCCGCATCGACCCGCGAACACAGACCGACGGTCGAAAGCGCGGTGAGCAGACGTCCCAATGCCTGGCGATCCGCGCCGGTGGCCTCGGTGAGTTGGTCGAGCGATCGAGCGCCGTCACGTAACAGCTCGGCAATACCGAGTTCGGCCGCGACATAGATCACGGCCGTCACACGATGGGACTGTATCAGGTCAAAAAGCTTGAGAGCTGCTGTGGAGGAGGACATCAATGGCTCCTTATCGCTTGCGCTACTGCGCGTTGCGGATGTCGATAAGTTTGGTGATCTCGCTGACCCATATTCGTTGCTTGGCGATGCCCGCTTTCAGTTCCTCGGTGGTCCCGCCGAGAACTTTATGCCCGCCCGCCTCCAGTTTGCGGCGAACTTCCGGCTGCTGACAGATCGCAACGACGTCGATGGCAATCCGATTTCGCAAGGCGTCGCTGATGGCCTTACCGCCAAAAATTCCGGCCATTCCGTCAATTTCGAGTTCGGGGTGACCGAGTTCGCGCGCGGTTTGAAGATCGGGCAACACGGCAGCGCGCGTCGGGTTAAGGACCGCGAGAAAGCGAGCCTTTCCAGCCTGCACCGGAGAGGACGACGCCGTCAGAGACGTCACCAGGACCTGAATCCGGCCTTCGCCGAGATCGGCCTGCGGCTGCGACGCATCGCGATAACTCACGAAGTTCATCTGCAAACCGTTTCGCTTCAGAAACGCAGCAAAGACATACCGCGGCAGGGTCGGTCCGGACGTCCAGGTATATTTGCCCGGGTTCGATCTTAATGCGTCGATCAATTCCGGAATGCTGCGAACGGAGAGATCGTTGCTCACGGCGAGAGTCAAAACGATCGCCGTCGTGGCTGCGATCGGCTGCAAATCCCGCTCGACGTCGTAAGCCAGCTTGTCGATCAACAACGGGGCCACGGTTACCGATCCGCCGACGGTATAAAGCAACGTATGGTCATCCTGGCTTGAGACAAAGGATCCAACCCCGATGGTGCCTTCCGCACCAGGCTTGTCCTCGACGACGACCGGCTTGCCCCATTTCCTGCCAAGCGCATCGGCGAATATCCGAGCCGCTGCGTCGTTGGCGCTTCCGGGCGGGAACGTCACAATCAGTTTCACCGGACGTTCCGGCCACTCGGCACGTGCAGCTATCGGGAAAGCAAACACCACGCTGCAAGCCAGGGCAACGATCAGGAAGAGTGCTCGCCGTCCGGCGCCCGCGTTCGGCTGTTCTCGGCGGGATTTCCCCTTGGAGAAACCGGCCAGCGGAATTGCGAAGATCAACTTGCGGCGAAACATCATCATCGCGCTGCCTGATCGGCCGGCCGGGAATCGGATTTTCGACGCGGCTTTCGGCGACCATTGCCGGGACGCGCATAGGAATCGTTGGCTTCGATCACCCGCACCAGCATGTCCAGAAGGGCGGTGCGTTCTGTTTTCGACAGCGGCGCCAGCAGGCGCTCTTGCGCTGATAGCAGCGAGGGGCGCAACCGGCGGCGCAAGTCAGTGCCGCGTCGCGTCACGTAGAGCTGCCGTGCCCGCCGGTCGTCGGGATCGATCTGTCGCTTGATCAGGCCTTTCCGTTCGAGGAAATCGATCATCTGGCCGAAGTTGACCGCATCTACCCCCATGCTGTTCGCAAGCTGCCGCTGGCCGCTTCCCGGCTGCTCCAGCACGGCGGCCATCACCCCCCAAAGCATGGGCGTCAAATCCTCGTGCAGGAGAATTTCCGCCGTGACGCCAAGACAGATCTGATGAAAGCGGCGGGCCAGATGCGCGGGCACCTGGTGCGAGGGCAGCACCGGGGATTTTTCAGTTGATGCAGAGCGGGGCTCGCGCATGGCACATCCAGATGATACGACTTCTAATGATAAGAATACGTACTATTCGATTTGTCAAGATGTCGGAATGTTCGGTGAGGAAATGCTGCTCTTGGGCTGCAATACCGGTTTGTGATTCCGGGTACTAGTGCCGTTGCCTTGTCGAGGTCTGGAACTGTGTGCACGTCGATATCTCCTCGGGCTCGCGCATCGGAAAGCGCGCGCGGCTCGGCAACGCGAGAGGCGACCCTTCGCTGTGGCGAGCCGATGCAACTTCGGCGAGCCGATGCAACTTCACGAGCCGGTGCAACTTCACGAGCCGGTGCAACTTCAATTGTGGGTAAGGATTTTTTGGCTGCAGCCCGTTGTCGGGCAGGGCCATGGGCGTTTTGCAAATTGCGCGATGATGGAATAGTGCCGCTGATTTGCCCGACGTGTCAAAATGTTTTCGAGGGGATTCGCTCAAAGCATCCATGCCAGCGACCGCCATGCTACTTTGCATGGGGTTGTTTTCGATATTTTAGTTGGAAGCGAGAGCCGCCGGCCCTTGCGGCTGTCTTTGCCGTTGATGATCGCAGCATGGCTTGCCAAGCCGTAGCTCGCGAACCGCACGCCCGCCACAAAGCTTCGCGTCATCGGGCTCATCAGCGCCGCAGACGGTAGCGGCTGACCACGATGCGTGCGGAAGAAGTGGACGATTCCCTGCTCGTACTGCAAGTCCGGCACGAACACGTTGAGGTCAGCCTCGCTAGACTAATCCTGCATATGCCTGAGCTCGTCGACAAGCACCCTGATGTTTTCGCTGTAGTCGATGGGGACGGCGATCAAGTGCAACCCGCCCGCTGAAAATGCCTCCTCCAGCGCCGGGGCCAACCCCGATGCCGTCGTGACCCGCCGGCCGCGCGCGCCATAGGCGGCGGCGTAGGCGACGAAGTCGGGATTGTCGAAGGTCAGGCCCCAATCCGCGAAACCATCGACGGCCTGCTTCCACCGGATCATGCCATAGGCATGGTCCTCGATGATCAGAACCACGAGATTGAGCTTCATCCGCCGCGCGGTTTCAAGCTCCTGGCTGTTCATCATGAACCCGCCATCGCCCGCCACCACCAGCACGCGACGCTGCGGATAAAGCAGCGCCGCCATCATCCCGGAAGGCAGACCGGCTCCCATCGTCGCCAGCGCATTGTCGAGAAGAAGCGTGTTCGCGACATCGGTGCGGTAGTTGCGCGCGAACCAGATCTTGTACATCCCGTTGTCGAGCGCCACGATGCCGTCCGGCGGCATGACTTGCCGGACGTCGTGCACGATGCGTTGCGGAGTGAGGGGGAAGCGATCCTCTTCCGCACGGTCGGTGATGTGATCCAGAATATCCTTGCGCAGAGCGGCCCAGTCCGGATTCGTCTTCAGCCCGCCTTCCAACTGGCCGGCGAGCAGATCGAGGCCCTTGGCGATGTCGCCGATGACTTCAGCCTGAGGAAAATACACCTCTTCGATCGTCGCCGATACGAACCCGATATGAATGACCTGATGTCGTCCCTGCGACATCAGGAACGGCGGCTTCTCAACCGTTTCGTGCCCGATCGTGACGATGAGATCGGCGCGATCGATCGCCTTGTGGACGTAATCGCGTTCGCTCAACGCAGCAGTGCCGAGATAGAAGTCCGACGCGCCGCCGACGGCCCCCTTCCCCATCTGGGTGTTGAAGAAGGGGATGCGAACGCGACGAACGAAATCGGAAAGCGCCGGCGCCAATTGAGGGCGGCTTGCACCCGCGCCGAACATCAGCAGCGGAAACTTCGCGGCCAAAATCAGATCGGATGCGCGCTTGATCGCTTCCGGCGACGGCACCGGCAGCTCCGCCGCATGGGCCGGCACCAGCGGGGCGTCGCCCGCTTCCTCCGCGGCAACGTCTTCGGGCAATTCAAGATGCACCGGGCCGGGACGCTCTTCGGCGGCGATGCGAAAGGCGTTGCGGACCAGCGTCGGAATGCTCGATGCGCTCACGATCTGTTGCGACTGTTTCGTCAGCGGGCGCATCGCGGCCACGACATCGACAATCTGGAAATGCGCCTGGCGGCTTTGCCGGATCGCCTTCTGACCGGTGATCAGCACCATCGGCATGCCGCCCAGAAATCCGTAAGCAGCGCCGGTGACGAAGTTGAGCGCGCCGGGCCCAAGCGTGCTGAGCGCGACCCCCGGTTTTCCCGTCAGCCGCCCATAGGTTGCTGCCAGGAAAGCTGCCGGCTGCTCATGGCGGGTGACGATGAGCTCGATCGAGGACCGCCGAAGGCTTTCGACGACATCGAGGTTCTCCTCACCGGGCACCCCGAAGATTCGATCGACGCCCTCGTTCTCGAGGGCGGCAACCAGAAGATCCGATCCCTTCATGTTCGATCCCCGCTGTACATCCAAAGAGCCTCGAGGCGTTCCGTCTGATCGAGGTGGGTAGAAGAATGTGAACCGTCGATTGGGTCAGTATGGAAAGCCTAGCAGATGGCGGAACGGTGAACGACCCGCCGCAGAGGTTGGATATTAGCCAAATCGGGCTCCCCGCGTTTTCAACGCAGGCCACTGGCCGGCCGGCTGCCCGGACATGCGGCTATGACAACGCCGGAATCGACATACGGGCACCATCGCCCGGACCATCAACGTAGCATCGGGAATGCTTTTTCCAAAAGAAAGACGGGCACGGCATAGCGGCAATCGTTGCCGTGGCGGTTAGTGAAAATGCCAAATCATTGATAATAGTGGTGGGCGCGACAGGGATCGAACCAATTTTTAGCCCAAAAAGCCACCCTGCCGATTTGCCAAAGACCGTCTTGTAATCGCAGCAGTTTTTGCGCTATATCTTTGAAATCGTTTATTTTTGTCGCGCGAATCACCTTCTAATCTGAGTCCGCCAAGGACCACCACGAACCGCCGGAGACCGCCATGATCCGGCGTTTGTGTGTGGACGAATGTGTGGGCGCGACAGGGAATCTGAGTCCACCCATGAGTAACAAAGCCAAGAAGAGCTCCAACCGGCTGACCGTCCTCTTCGTCAATTCCAACAAACTCGCTCCCGGCCTCCATGGCGACGGGAACAACCTCTTTCTTTCGGTACGGCCGTCCGGCAGCCGAAGTTGGGTATTCCGATTTCGCGAGCGCGGCGGCAATCGTATACGAGACATGGGGCTTGGCACCGCTGGACCGGACGGCGTGCCCCTTCAGGCGGTCCGTGACCGGGCGGTAGCGCTGAGGGCCGATCTTCGCGCCGGGCGTGACCCTATCGCAGACAAGAAGGCGGCCGCCGCTGCGGCCCCGGAAGCGCCCCAGAAGACGTTCGGTGACTACGCTATAGACGATTGGCTCCCCGTCTACGCCATGGGCTTCAAGAACCCCCGGAGCGCAAAGGAACTGAAGCGGGTCTTGGAAATCAACGCCGCGCCCCTCTTCTCGCTGGCGCTGGACGCCATCGGCAAGCCCGAAGTGCTCTCTGTGCTGACTCCCATTTGGACGACCAAGGCAAAGACTGCGCGGGAGTTGCGGGCCCGCCTTGAAACCATTCTACAGGCAGCCACCCCACAACATAGGCAGGGCGAAAACCCCGCCCGCTGGCGCGGCAACCTTGATAGCGTTTTCGGCAAAGAGACGAAGGCCAAGCGCAAGCTGCGCATTCGGAAGCACCCCGCTGTCCCTTACCCCGAACTTCCGAAGGTTGTGGCTGCAATCCGTGAGCGCCATAAGGACGCCGACACTAACGTCAATTTGGCCCTCGAATACTTGCTCCTGACCGCCGCCCGCACGACCGAAGTTCGCCTGATGGCACCGGCCGAAGTAGACCTTGAAAAGAAGAATTGGCGAGTGCCTCCTGAGCGCATGAAGAACAATGAGGAACATACGGTACCGCTTGCCCCACGGGCCGTTGAGATTCTGCGGATGGTTTTGAAGCCCAATCGGCCGTTCGTTTTTGAAGGGGTTAATTTGACCAACGACGATGAAATAAGGCCGCTGGGCCACAACGCCATGGCCCATGCCTTAAAGGCCGTTAAGCCTGGATACACCCCCCATGGGTTGCGCTCTTCTTTCCGCGATTGGGTCGGCGAAGAGACCGAATACCCGCGCGAGCTTGCTGAGCACGCCCTCGCCCATACACTAGGCGATGATAGCGAACGATCTTATCGGCGCATGAAGGCCGTGGAACGTCGCCGCCCCCTCATGAACCACTGGGCAGTTTTCCTAGAAGAAAAGTAGCTTTCGCTATTGGAATGGTGGAGGATGTGATTACACAACAGGTATTTTTGCGATTGGCAAACTTTTCGCCGTCGGGGGTTCGAGTCGGGAGACCGCTACGTCGCGAAACCCACTTACGACAACGCCCTCTTTTCTTATCGACGCCACGCGGCGGCACATATGCGGTCGGCATAAAGGAACAAACAGGAAGAGTCGGTCCGCCTAGATGTCGATCAATGGGGTCGAGTAGAGGCGTCGATCGCTCGACGCCCCCCTCACAGATCCCGACGTGCAGCTCTCCCGCATCCGGCTCCTCTGACGAGTCACTTGATCAGGCCACTTGGTAACGCCAGTCGCGTACGTGCCCGATCGGTATGGGAAGACCTCCAGGATTGCGTTGAACCGCTCCCACGACAGCTTCGGCCATAGACCCGCTAAGCTTATCGACGGAGCAGCTTAAATGCGTCAGTGCACCGCGGTCGCGCCCGAATGACGTTCCCAGGGATCCTCCGCCGTTGCGGGCTCGCCGGGGCCGTAATTCTCCACAATCAGGTCTTCAAGCCAAACAGCGCCATGCGAACCTGCGACGCGCGTCGAGCGCAGTGCCCGCGTCCAGTTGCATACCTCCGGTTGGTAATAAACGTAGCGGCTGCTCTTCGCCACGATCGCGAAAAAGAGATAGGCGCGACCCAGTTCGAAATAAAATTCACAGTCAATGCTTGCGTAGACATCCAGAAGTCTAACGCGCTTGGCGAGCCTATCTGCTCCTTTCCAAACCCGATCCACGTCTACGGTCCAAGTATGACCGGTGATTTCGATCACCTTGCCGGCGAAGACATACTGAGCTCGATCGAAGCCCTCACCGGGAGATATTTGTTCGCACGAACAAGCATGTGCGGCTCCGGCCCACCCGCTCGCTAACATAACAAGCCCCACCACCACCACCCTCATCGCGGCGGCTCGAGACAAATTTGCATCCCGAAATGTTTGTGTCCAAAGACGCTTTCTGTTGTATTGCACGGTTAGCACTCGCTCTTTATTAGTTGTTCCCGACCCAGATTGCTGGACGTCGTTCCTTCCATTGCTTTGCTTCTTCTAGTGAAGCGGCAAGTCGAAACAGCAAAGCTTCATCGCCGTAACGAGCGACGAACTGCATTCCGATGGGCAACCCGGCGCTGTCTCGCTCGAGCGGCAGGGAAATCGCCGGCTGGCCCGTCGTGTTGAAGAGCGATGTGAAGGGCGCATAAGTGAAGATCTGTCGAACCCATTTCTCGGCGGTCAAACCAGACGCGTTGCTATTGAGAAGTGCGTCGCCGATAGCAAGCGTGCGTTGAGCGATCGTTGGGGTCAGCAACACGTCGTATGCACTGAAGAATTTGGCGACGTCGCGTGATACACGGTTCATGACATCGTCGGCGAAATAGAGATCAACGGCCGTCAGCGATTTTCCGTACTCGAGACACGCGAGACTGCTTGCCTCAAGGGTATCTGGGCCCGGCTCCCTCCCGGTTGCCGCTGAGAGCCCCTTAATCCCAAGGGCAAGAAAGCCGCACCAGATATTCTGCGTGGCGAGGCCAAAGGGTTCGGCGTCGATCAAAGGCCCCGCTTCCACAACATAATGCCCGAGATCGCTGCAGAGATTCGCCGTGCGATCTACTGCTGCCGCTACCTCTGGGTCGACATCTACGCCGGTCCAAGGCTTCTTCGTGTAAGCAATTCTCAGTCGACCGGTAGGGGCACCCACCTCCTCCAGAAACGGTCGCGCCGGAGGTTCGATCACGTAGGGATCACCAGGAGCTGCGCCTTGGGTCGCATCCAAAATGGCTGCGCTGTCGCGAACGGTCCGTGTCAGCGCATGTTCTACGACGAGACCCAGCAAGACCGTACCATGGTCGGGCCCGAGTGAGACACGTCCACGTGTAGGTTTCAGTCCGACGAGTCCACAACACGCCGCTGGGATACGAATCGATCCGCCGCCATCGTTGCCGTGAGCCGCCGGAACGGCTCCAGCAGCGACGATTGCCGCCGCGCCGCCACTAGACCCGCCGGAACTTCGATTCAGATCCCACGGATTGCGCGTTGCACCATCCTTCACCGTCTCTGTAGTGGCATTGAAGGCCAGCTCGGGGGTCGTTGTTCGCCCAAGTGTGACGAGTCCGGCGCGTCGATAACGGAGAGCAAGCTCGCTCGTATTTGGCATCCTCAAGCCAGCAGCTAACCTGCTGCCAAACTCGGTCAACCCACCCTCTTCCTGAATGAGGATGTCCTTCCGCAGGAAGGGCACGCCTCCCAACGGACCCGACCCTGTCGCGCTTGCGGTTCGTTCTGGAAACGTCTCAACGACGGCGTTAATCTTCGGGTTGACTGCAGCGATGGCTGCAAGCGCCGTTTGGGCGATCTCGCGCGGACTGACTTCGCGCCGACGCACGAGCTGAGAGAGTCCGAGCGCATCGTGGCTTGAATATTCATCTAACGTCATCGGTGCTCCACCAAAGGACCCGTCTTCGTCCCGTCCGCTGATCAAATCCGATGGGCGTCCGCTCGCAATACTAAGCGCCAACGCTCCAACCAAGTCTCGCCGAGAAAGCTTATAATCGTCGATCATCGTTGCGTACACAGACTGCCATGCAGGCCCTGCGGCGCTGCAGCATGCCAACTGGAGCTATATTCGTGAACCGCACACCCGCCTCGCCGCTTGACATCTCTCAAGGTCTGCTGAGAGAATTGTGGTGATCGAGCATTGACACCCGAGACGGGCACGCGAGGCGCCAACCGGATGGGACATTCAATGTCGGATCGTTCGTTTGTGCAGCCGATAGCGGACCCCTTGATCCTGGCCGCAGCAGCCAAGGACGTTGAGCGCGCGATAGCTGCAACAGGCATCGACTCGCATCGCGTCCTCGAACTTGCTGACGTCGATCCGGCCGGGGTTGCTGATCCATCCCTCCGCCTGGGACTCTTCGATTACTGTCGGCTGTTCGACATCGCTGCACGTGAAACCGGCGACGACTTTTTCGGTGCGCGCTTCGGGCAGTGGTTCACGCCGGAGCATTTCAGTGCGGTTGGTACACTCGTTGTCAACTCCTCGACCCTTCGCGATGGCCTATCGGCACTTGCAGGCAATTATCGCTGGATTCAGGAGAATTCCAACCTGAACTTCACGGTCCATCACGGCTTCGCTTCGCTCGAATATCAGATTTGCGATGCGCGCATCTTGCACAAGCAACAGGACGCCGAGTTAACGATTGCGGCGCTGTGCGCATTGATCCGACATTTCCTCGGTCCGAAGTGGCAGCCCCTTGAAACTCATTTCGAGCATGGTCGTGGGGGCTCACCGAGAGACTATCAAGGAGTATTCGGAGAGACGGTTTTTGACCAGAATACCAATGCGGTCCTAATCGATTCCAAGGTTCTAGACCTGCCGATGCCCCGGCAAAACGCGCGCGTTTTCGCCGAGGTTCAGGCATTAATCAGCCGCCACCTCGCCGACCGTGGAGCTGTCCTGCACACAGACCGGGACAGTAGGCTGGGTCTGCTCGCGCATATAATCGAGAGCCAGTGCAAGAGGGGTGATACGTCCATCCGCGCCGTGGCCAGCCGCTTGGGCCTGACGGTGCATGGGCTTCGCCAACAACTGAAGGAATGCAACGTGGCGTATGATGAGTTCGTATTGTCCGTGCGGCAAACCGTAGCGATGCGCCACGTAGAGAGTTCCCATCACGATCTGACGACCATCGCGCTTATGCTCGGCTATTCGGAGCTCAGCGCATTCAGTCGCTCGTTCAAACGCTGGTATGGCCGAAGCCCCAGCGCATGCCGAAATCATTCTTCCAAATCATTAACTCCCGGGATCCTGTGCTCTCACGACTGAGGCTGCGGGATCTGCGGTGACCTGCTTAAGGACAATCGCGACGTCCCGTCCGTTTCCCAGATTGCTGGGCTTCTCAAGATGTCTGACCGGTCGATCCATGACATATGTCACCACTCCCTTGGAGTTCATCCAAAGTGGCTTATCCGGTGCTTTCGACTCCAGGATACCCTTAGCAGGCCCACGAAGGAGCCCAGCTTGAACCTTTCTGTTTATCGGCGTGGGGTCCCGACGCCGATCGGCGAGCCAAGCAATTGATCTACCAAGCGATGGAGGGGTCAATCTTGGACGCTTATTTACAGTTGGCGAAGCCACTGAGGGTGAGTGCCGACGGTTAGGCCTGATCTGAAATGGGCGTGCCGCTCCCGTGGAGGGCGGCTCTCCCTTCGGGTGACGAAGAAGACCACAATTGTGTGCGCGCGGATCTGCTATTTGTTCTTGCGCGTCTTCTCGCCCGGTTACGGGGACCTGCAACCATCTCAAATTGCTGTTTCAGACGGCAGCCTAACCCCATGAGCTTTGCCCTCCGAAGCTGGACCGGCAAGATACCCAATCCCTTTAAAACTGAGCTTATTGCAGCGCCCGCACGTTATATCCTGATCAAAGGCACACCCGGGCCACGCTTATCCGCGCTCTCCGAGCCAAAATGATGAACCTCACTGCCTTACGAACGGGTCTCCGCCGCTTCTGGAGACACTAAAGTCAGAACTGCAGGCGGCACTTCTCCACTGATCACCCGGTCGATCGCCATCGTTTGGCTCTCGCTCATTTGGACTTCAGCCGCCCCCGCTGCCACGATCGCGGTCCGGACACTGGGGGCAGAAGCAGATTGCCAGTGATCTATCGCAATGTTTTTATTGGCCAGATCGGATACCGACCTGATTCCGGGCGAACCAGAAGAATGGCAACCAGACGGTCAGTGTTGTGTGGCGTCGTAGGTGCAGTCTTTTCGGAATCCCCGGAACACGGTTTTATGTTCCGGCACCGGGACCCGCCCGCACTTTGGACGCATGGATGGAAAAAACGGCACTCGATCGTCAGAGTGACGGGCTACTTGATGAACACTTAAAGAATCGAGTGCTGACCTTTCCTTCAGTGATTTCGATCGTCATTGGGTCAACAATTCTCAGAGTGTAAATTTGCTTCTTAGACCAAGGTGACCACCTGCCGTGCTTGCTAAGCGATTCCGTAATTCGAAAGCCGCCATCCGCTGCACTTTGGACGGATCTGATCGCTCTTTCTACCTGGTAGTCCCCCCGTGCCTCGTATCGCTTGCTACTGAAAAAATCATTAGCTTTGGGAAGGACTCGTCAAGAAGAGCATCAATACCGAATTTTTTTAGAGTCCAACACAACGTCGTTCTCGATCGGGAAAAATGATTGTCCATTGCGACCCATACGCCGCTAACCGGATAACTTCGTGCCGAAGCCGCAAAAGAAAATAACGAACCGACAATCGCGAGCGATAGCCGTAGCCGGTTATTGAAGCGGGAATGGATGCCAGATTTGAAATTGATTGCGTTGATCATAGGGGTTGTTCACCTTTGATCGACTGCACGCATCGTATCACAGAAAAAATACGAAAATGGAAGCTTTCTGTCTGCCAAACTCGAAAGGCTGGAGTTCACCGTACGTGATAAACACGGTCGCAATCTATGGGACTGCCGTCTGGTCTGGCAGGACAGCCGTATGAGCCGACCCAATTCTGAAGCTTCGGGTCCGCCAGTTGTTAGGCACCTCACTGAATGTCCTGAAAACCAGTTCTCCTAAACCACTTGTAAGAATTCTCTGTAGTTCCTCTCCGACAAATGAAGAAGCAGGCAAACGTCCATCGTTACGCGACTAAGGAGCTTATCGTCGCGTATGGTGTCGGTGGCAATTGCACGTAGGCCGACGATCTCAGCGGCTCCGAGCTCGGCGAAAGCCGCTGCAGTCTCCTCCATCCACTGCGAAGAGGACTAATCGAGGAAAGCGAGCTTTTGGGGCGAGCACCGCAAGATTCGCAGTATGCTCGGCGCGCCGGCGGACATGGCGCAGCACAGGACCGGGTGAGCAAACATCCGCTGCCGTGCGGCGGTCGCATTGATCCTGATCGGGCAGTTCGATTCGCCGT
>DATHHQ010000618.1:0-2905 GCA_035490095.1 Bradyrhizobium sp. | reverse complement strand
AAGAACAGGAAATAGCCCAGCAACGTGTTCCAGATCAGCGACAGGAAGCCGATCGGCTGCAGCAGGGTGATGTCGGCGAGCTGGTAACCGCGTTGCTGGCTGAGATGGCCGAGCGTGCCGCACAGACCCGCCGCCACGAACCACAGCAGGTCGGCGAGGTCCGGCGTCTGCCAGAAGAAGAGCGCGAAGGGCGCGGCGCAGGCCACGATCACGATGTTCTGCCAGATCACGATGGTATTGGCGGAATCGGTGCGCGCCAGCGCCTTGGAGATGAGATTGGAGGCCGAGAAGATCGGCGTGCTGATCAAGATGCACAGCACGCCGAGATGGATCTGGGAGAAACCCGGCCGGATGATGATCATGGCGCCGGCGAAACCCACCAGCACGGCGATCCAACGGCGCAGTCGGACGTCCTCGGCCAGGAAGAGGGCGGCGCCGATGGTGACGAAGATCGGACCGGTGAAGCCCAGCGCCGTGATCTCCGCGAGGGTGGTGAGCGGCAAGGCGACGAACCACAGCATCATGCCCGAGGTGTGAATCGCGCCGCGGAAGAGATGCAGCGGCAGCCGCCTGGTATGCAGCGAACGATAGAGGCCGAGCCGAAATATGATCGGCAGCAGGAACAGCGAGCCGAAGAAATAGCGCAGGAACGCCATCACATATGAATTGAGATGCTGCGCCGGAATCAGCGTGAAGACATTCAACAGCGCGAACAGCACGCCCGAAATAGCGACCCAAAGGATGCCGCGCAAATTGGGCGTCAGGCTGAGCCAGCGGGCGACGAGACGAGACACGCCGGGACTATCTCATAGCGACTGTAGCGCCGCACCTTCGCTAGAGGCAGCCCTTTCGGAGCGCGAAGCTAGGCCTCGCCGACCGCCTCAGCGTGGGGCAACACCGTCGGAATGACGTACTCATCCCTGAGTGCACCGACGCGTTGCACCAGCTCTTCAATGTAGGGATCGTTGATGCCCAGAGCGCGCGCATGGGCGGCGGTGTTGGCAAGATAGTCGCGACAGGCGCCGCGACGGCCCTCGGCGAAGGCGATGTGGTGCGCCGCGCGCTCGATCGGCAGATCGCCGCAATACTGGCAGTGCGCGGTGTCGATCACGAACGTCACAGCGGTGACGGTGCGCCCGTCGCGCAGCCGGGTCGGCACCCAGCGCGGCTGGTAGACACCCGCCAGCATCTCGCGGTTCCACAGGATGGCCAGCTCGCTCTGCACCTGCTCCGGCGACAGCCTGTAGGCGATGCCCTCACAATCGCCGCCCCGCTCGAGCGCCAACATGAGGCCGGGCAGCTCGGGCGTGCCGCGACCGAGCGGCATCCAGAAGCAGAAGGAGCGGCGCCAGCCGTCAACCTTGCACGGCTGCGCCTCGGCGAATTCGAGGGCCGGGTTCCACATCAGCGAGCCGTAGGCGAACACCCAGGCGTCATCGCCAGGCTGATAACGCGTCAGTGCCTCATTGAGGCTGGCCTCGCGCTCCTCGGCGGAGAGAAAGAAGTCGTAACCGGCCTTGCGGGCATCCGAGACGATCTCTTCGATACGCTCGGCCGTCAGTTCTTCACGTTTGAGCAAAAACCCAACTCCCTCAGGCGCCGTAGACGATGGACATGGTCTCGGCCACGCAGGCCGGACGCTCTTGTCCCTCGATCTCGACCGTGACCTGGTTGGTGAGCCGCACGCCGCCACCGGTCATCGGGTCGGCCGCAATCAGCTTGGCCCGCGCGCGGACCTTGGAGCCGGCCGGCACCGGGCTGGTGAAGCGCACCTTGTTGCAGCCGTAGTTGATGCCGTTGCGGACGTTGTTGATGTGCGAAATCTGGTGATTGAGCATCGGGATCAAGGAGAGGGTCAGGAATCCGTGGGCGATGGTCTTGCCGCCCGGCATATCCTTCTTCGCCCGCTCGACGTCGACGTGGATCCATTGGTGATCGCCGGTCGCCTCGGCGAACTGGTTAATGCGATCCTGAGAAACCTCGACCCAATCACTGACCCCAATTTCCTGGCCCACGTATTTGTGCATTTCATTCGGGTGGGCGAATTCCCTTTTTGCCATTTCCTACCTCGGCACTGTTTATTGCCTCGCCCCTGCAATATATCACGAAATCAAACGCTTGCGGACAATTCTCGCTCTATCTCGCGAGCGAGCCCCAACATCCGCAATGCGATCATAGTCGAGGGGTCCCTGTCGCTAGTCTCCAATCGGGTGCCATTTGTAGCGATCGGGTCCCGTTTGTATCGTCGCCGCATTTTCCTCATCATGCCAGCCACAAGAATGCACATGAGGAGACCCCGGATGGCGTATGAAGCGATTCTCTACGACGTCGCCGATTGCATATGCACCATCACGCTCAACCGGCCCGAGAAGCTCAATGCGTGGACGCACCAGATGCATCTCGACCTCAAGCACGCCATGCACGAAGCGGGCCGCGACCCTGACGTCCGCGCCATCATTCTGACCGGCGCCGGCCGCGGCTTCTGTGCCGGCGCGGATATGGGAGGCCTGCAGGCCATCGGCGCGGGCGCCCGCGCGGACCGCTCGACCAAGGCTGAAAGCAGCCTGCCCGGCGGCAGCGCCCTGCCCGAATTCAGGATGAACTATTCGTACTTCCCGGCGATTCCGAAATTCATCATCGCTGCGATCAACGGGCCCGCGGCCGGCTTGGGCTTCGTCATTCCGCTCTACGCCGACCCGCGCTTCGCCGCCGAATCGGCGGTGTTCACCACCGCCTTCGCCCAGCGCGGGCTGATCGCCGAGCATGGCGTGAGCTGGCTGCTGCCGCGCCTGGTGGGGCTGCCGGCGGCGATGGACCTGCTGTGCTCGGCGCGCAAGTTCCGCGCGCCCGAGGCGCTGGCCATGGGACTGGTGAGCCGCGTCATCCCCGACGACAAGCTGATGGC
>DATHHQ010000617.1:0-6887 GCA_035490095.1 Bradyrhizobium sp. | reverse complement strand
CATCAGGAGCTGCCGCACGACGCCTGGGACTTCGACTCCGCGGTGGGCGAGTTCGTCATGATCAACCGTGGCGACAAGAAGCTCGTGGTGCACCCCAACAAGAGCGGCTTCGTGTTCGTCTATGATCGCTCCAACGCCAAGATCGAGAACGTCTGGCCGCTGGTCAAGAACATCAACTTCGTCAAGAGCATCGATCCGAAGACCGGCGAGCTGATCGGTCGCCGCGACCTCGTGGCTGGCAAGGCGGATAGTCCGTTGTGCCCGGCCATCGCCGGCGGCATCAGCTGGAACTCTGGTGCCTATAGCCCGAAGACCCAGCTCTATTACAAGATCGGCCAGGAATGGTGCATGGATCTGACCGTGGAGAAGACCACGCCGATCCTCGAGCCGATGGCGCAGCTCAACATCGGCGCCCAGTTCAAGCTGGTGGCACCACCGGACGGGCCGGCCCGTGGTCATCTTGACGCCCGCGATCCGGTTACCGGCGTCAAGAAGTGGGAGGTCAACTACAAGGCGCCGCCGCTCGCCAGCGTCCTCGCCACCGCAGGCAATCTGGTGTTCGTGCCGGATGCCGAAGGTGTCGTGCACGCCTATAATGCGGAGAGCGGCCAGGAGCTCTGGTCACGCAACAACGGCACGGGCCACAATGCCGGCATCATCAGCTATATGGCGGGTGGCAAGCAGTACATCGCCATACCGGCGGGCTGGGGCAGCCTGGTGGCCGACGAGTTTGTCGCGCTCTATGGCGAGCCCTACAAGAGCATGACGAAGAACACCGGCGCCCTGATTGTGTTCGCGCTGAGATAACATTGATGACGACGGCGTTGGCGGCAAGGATCGCTCCTTGCCGCCTTTGCCGGTCAACACGGATGCCGGAATGCGAATATTGTTTGTGATTGTTGCTTCCTTGGCCATCACCTGGCCATGGTTTTCGACCGCTGCCGAACAATCGACCTCCGCGGGATCTGCAGCGCCTCAGGCCGAGGCCTCGCCGAACGACATCGATGGCCAGCAAATGTTCGCCACCACCTGCGGCTTTTGTCACCAGGATGGCGGCCGCGCCGCGGGCAGGGGTCCGAAGCTGTCGAAGTCCGAACGCAGCGACGAATACATCATCGAGCGCATCAGGAAGGGCAAGACCGGCGCCATGCCCGGGTTTGGCGAAGTGTTTAGCGACGGCCAGATCATCGCGATCCTGGCCTACATCCGGGGGCTCGATGATTAGAGCGTTTTCAAGCGAAAGCCTGCCCCGGACGCGATCCGGGGTGCAGACCGGTTCGCGTCAGGAAAACGCGTCAAATGAAGAATCCAGAGCCCGGTTTCGATTCTATCGAAACGGAAAAGGCTCGGGCGCGCGGGCGAAACTGAGCGGCGATCGCCGGACCGCGGCGTGGAAACCGCGATACCACCTCGCCCGATACGTGGCGGGCATCTGTCTGCTGCTGCTCGGGAGTGCTGCGGCAGACGCCCGCTCGCTGGAAATCATCACCGAGCGCGGGGCGTTGACGCTCTGCGCCAACCCCAACGCGCTGCCGTTCGCCAGCAAGACCGGACCGGTGCCGGGATTTCAGATCGAGCTCGGCGAGAAAATTGCCCAGCAACTCGGTGTCAAGCTGACGCGGGAGTGGGTGATCAGTGCGATCCAGTATCGCCGCGCCGATTGCGACCTCGTGCTCGACTCCATCGCCCGCAAGGACACGCCGCCCGCGGGCGGCGTGCAGGTATCGCGTCCCTATCATCGCAGCGGTGTCGTGCTCGCGGTGCGGGCCGACTCGCGCGCATCGTCGCTGGCCAGTCTCGGCTCCGATCAGCGGGTCGGGGTGCCGGTCGGCTCACTGGTCTCCATGACGTTGGACAAGGGTGGCACCGTCACGTCTCCGTTCGTGTTCGAGGACGATATCGTCGCGGCGCTGGCCAATCGCGAGATCGAGGCGGCCGCGGTCACACCGGCGACAGTCGGCTGGTTCAACCAGCAGCACGCCGACAAGCCGTTGCGTCTGATTCCGGCGTTCGACAACGATCCGGATTTGAACTGGAACATCGCGGCGGGGCTGTTTCGCCCCGACGACAAGCTGCGACAGCGTGTCGATGCGGCGATCGAGGCGCTGCTGGCGGATGGCACCATCGCGCGGATCTACGCCCGTTACGGAATCGAGCTGCGACCTCCGCAGTGAGGCGCGCCGTGGGCCTATGCGGCGTCGTGCCATCCGCGCAGCCGATGGATCGCCTGCGGTGTCAGGCTGTAGGCTGCCACCGTGGTCTCCGAAAATCGTGCGGCCGTTGCAGGCGCGCGTAGCAGCCTCGCCACCACGACGCCAAGAGGGATCGCGCACCATGGATCCGTCAGCAGCGGCACCAGTTCCTCGCGCGAGCCGCGATATCGCCCGGAACCGGCGGCGAGCAAACCGATTTCGCGCAAGATGTCGCGCCTGCGGCTGCGCCGCCGCGCGGCATCCAGCAGTCCCATCAATCCAAGCCGGGTGAGGATGCCCTCGCGGCCGTCGGGCTGCGCCGGTGGCGTTTCACCGAGCGAAATCTGCAACAAGGCGCCGGCCAGATCTACACCGCTCAGCCACGCATTCATCGGCTCGACGAGACGGGGATTGGCGTCGATGAAATGCGGCGTATGGGTTGCGTCATCCAGGATGTAGTCGAACGACAGCGCGCCGTGCCACTTAAGCGCCTGTCCGATCCGCTCGACGGTGTCGCGAACCCCGGCGTTGACGACGCTGATCTTGAGTACGTCGCCGCCGCCCGGTCCTTCCACCACCTGACGATAGATGTGGCTGGCGACGAGACGTCCGCGATCGAATACCGCCTGCGTGCGCTCGAGTGCGCCGGTCACCGCGGCCTGGACCAGCAAGCCATGAGCGAACGCGTCAAGGGCCTGGAGTTGAACGAGCAGCGCATCGCGCTGGTGCAGATCGCCGACCCGCCAGACGCCGGCGCTCGCGGTGCCGAAGGCGGCCTTGACGAAAAACGGGTAGGGCCGCTCGGCCGCGAATTCATCCGCCGAGCGAATGATTTCGGTGGTGGGTTGCGGCACTTTCAGACGCGTCAGCAAGCTTGCGAAACTGGCCTTGCTTTGGACCTGTTCGAACGCCTCGAAATCGGCGAGCGCTATTCCGAGAACGGCTGGGAGTTGCTTGCGCGAGGCTGCAAACAGATAAGCCTGCTCTTGTACCGGGATCAGCGCATCGATGTGATAGGTTTTGACGATTTCAATCACCGCCGCCAGATAGCCGTCCGGATCGGCGCCGGACGCCGGAGCCTGATGCACCCGAGTCACGAACCGCGAGAAGCGTCCAAGGCAGATCGGATTGCTCGAGACCAGTTCGACCCGGTGGCCGCCAAGCCCCAATGCCGTGATGGCTTCGCGCGACGACAGGCTGGAGCCCTCGCTGAGAAGAATTTTCGGCTTCTGTGTTGTCATTCGAGCGTTGCCCCGGCGCGCACCTTAAGCTCACTGGGGCACGAAGACAAAGTGACCCGGTCAGGTATCTGCGCCGGGATTGTCGCCCAACCGAACTTGCCATAGCGTCCTGGAATTCTCCCGCCCGTCTCACCCTCACAGCAACGGATAGTCATGAACCGCGTTCTCGCCCATACCGGCGCCAGATACCCCATCGTGCAAGCCCCGATGGGCTGGATCGCGCGCACCCAGCTTGCTTCCGCGGTATCACGCGCTGGCGGCCTTGGCATCATCGAGACCTCGTCGGGCGAAACCGAGGCCTGTCAGGCCGAGATCAACAAGATGAAAGCGTTGAACCTGCCGTTCGGCGTCAACCTGCCAATTCGATTCCTGCGCGACGATGCGATGCTACAATTCGTCTGCAACTCCGGCGTCAAGTTCGTCACCACCTCCGCCGGCAGCCCGGCGAAATTCATCGCGCCGCTGAAGGCCGCGGGCATCATCGTCTATCATGCGGTGCCGACGGTGGAGACCGCGATGAAATGCGTCGAGGCCGGCGTCGACGGCCTGGTGGTCGAAGGCGCCGAGGGCGGCGGTTTCAAGAACCCGGAAGAGGTCTCGACGCTGGTGTTGCTGCAGGGAATTCGCGCCCGCACCGACGTGCCGATGGTCGCCGCCGGCGGCATCTGCGACGGGCGCGGCATGGCGGCGGCGTTCGCGCTCGGCGCCGAGGGCATCCAGATGGGCACGCGTTTTGTGAGCTGCACCGAGAGCCCGGTACACGCCAATTACAAGAACGCGATCGTCGAGGCCAGGGAAACCGGCACACTGGTGCTCAACAAGAAATCGACGCCGTGCATTCGCGCCCTGAAATCGGAGCGCACCAGGGCGATTCATGACGAGGGCCTGATGCCGCCGGATGCCCTAAAGGGAATTCGCGACGTCTATTTCCACGGCGACATGGAAGCTGCACCCGCGCTGGCGGGACAATCGGCGGGCCTGATCGGCGCGGTGAAATCGGCGCAGCAAATCATCGAGGAAACCGTGGCGCAGTTTTTCGCCATCACCGGCCGGCTGGGCGGATTGGCGTCGGCAAAGGCATTTGGGTGAGTATTGTTGGTCGCCCGGCGCGCTTGTGGCTCCGCTGCTCAAGCTCTTGAACTCTACAAGTTGGGCCGGCAAAACCAGTCGATCCGGGCTGCCTTGCCGATTTTACAGGTCAGACCCCTTCGGCTAAGAGAACTCTCCGTTTTGGGTTTCGAGGCTGCAATGTATCTGAAGCCATCCGATGCCACTGCTTCACTGCAGCTATCCAGTCAGCGCAAGCGCGATCTGCTCGACCACTACCAGGTCAACGGTGACGAACTGGATCGTTGGCGCAAGTTCAATGCGGCCTACCACGAAGACGACACCAAGTTCATGCGGTTTCTGATCCCGCCCGGCAAGCGGGTGCTGGAACTGGGCTGTGGCCGCGGAGATTTGCTCGCCGCGTTGCAGCCATCCTACGGTGTCGGGATCGATTTCGGTGCCGAAACGATCGCCAAGGCGAACGCCCGTCATCCCGATCTGTATTTTGTTTTGGGCGACGTGGAAGCCCCGGATACGATGGCAGGCATCGAGGGGCCGTTCGATTACATCGTGATCGCCGACACCATCGGCATGTTCGAGGATATCGATGGCACGTTGAGGCTGGTGCATCAGCTGTGCGCACCGTCGACGCGGATCATCATCTCCTACTATTCGCATTTGTGGGAGCCGGTCCTCAAGCTTGCCGAAGCGCTGCAGCTGCGGAGCAAGCAACCAGAAATAAATTACATCGCCACCGCCGACTTTTTGAACCTGATGGATCTGGCGGATTTCGAGGTGATCCGGGAAGAGCGGCGGCAATTGCTGCCGCGGCGCTGGCTCGGCCTCGGACCGTTCATCAATCGGTTCATCGCGCCGCTGCCCGGTATCAGGCAGTTGTGCCTGCGGACCTATATCGTCGGGCGTCCCGTCCGCCAATTTCCCGATCGAAAACTGTCCGCGAGCATTCTCATTCCCTGCAGGAACGAGAAGGGCAACATCGAAAACGCGATTCTGCGGATGCCTAAATTTGGGTCCGCTCAGGAAATCCTGTTCGTCGAGGGCAATTCCAGCGACGGCACCTACGAAGAGTGCGAGCGGGTCCGCGATGCCCACAAGGATAGTTGGGATATCAAGGTGCTGAAGCAGGACGGCAAGGGCAAGGGGGATGCGGTCCGGAAGGGCTTTGCCGCAGCGACTGGCGACGTGCTGATGATCCTGGATGCGGACTTGACGATGCCGCCGGAAGCGCTGCCGAAATATCATGCGGTGATCGAGACCGGGAAGGCCGAATTCGTCAACGGCACCCGCCTGATTTACCCGATGGAGCACGAGGCGATGCGCCCGCTCAATCTGATCGCCAATCGCTGCTTTGCATACCTGTTCAGCTATCTGGTCAACACCAGGCTGACGGACACGCTGTGTGGCACCAAGGTGCTGTTGCGAAAAGATTACGAGATGCTGGCACGGGAGCGCGGCTATTTCGGTAACTTCGATCCGTTCGGCGACTTCGACCTGATCTTCGGTGCCGCCAAACAGAATCTCAAGATCATCGAGACCCCGATCCACTACAAGGCGCGCACCTTCGGCGAGACTCAGATTTCCCGTTTTCGCGACGGCTGGCTGCTGTTGAAAATGGTGTGGTTCGCCTATCGCAAACTGAAGGCGATTTGATCATCGCGCTTCATGACGGTCATGGGCGCTTGGCCGGTAGCTCGCACCACGGCATCGGCAACAGTGGCAAGTAATGCTGATTCCATTCGCAAATGGGCTCGGGCCCCCGCCGTGCCGTCGCCATCCTTATCGGCTCCGCCTGACTGACGCCGATATGCAAGGCGACCAAAGTCGCGCCAATCGGATAGGCCCATTTGTGAAAGCGGAGATCATTCATCCGGTCCAGAAGGACCATGCCGGCAATGATGATCAAGGGATCAGTGAAAATAAAGTACTCGACCTTCAGTCCCCGGCGAATGCCAAGTGAATCAATTGCAATCGCACACAGCATGAACAGGGCCGATTGTGTGGCCGTCTGTCTCTCTCCTCGCCGCCATGCATAGACAATGCCGGGAATAATCAGCCAGGTGAGGAACACGGTCGGACGCGGCGAGGTGAAAAATACAAACGTATATCGTTGCAGGACACTCGCCACGCCCGAAAGAAACAGACCGATAGCGGCAAAGGGATTTTTGCTATCGATTGCCGAGGCCGCCGACTGGTCGGCGAAGGTCATCATCTCCTCAATCGGGTTGAGAACGACGACGACATTGCTTGGATTGTATTCGATGAAGAGTGCCAATAGACCGAGTGATGCGCCGGCGATCACCGCAAATATTGCGGCGAAGGTTTCAGCAAGGCAGACGCGCCGGACCATTGCGAAAGTCAGCATGCCGGCTCCGATCCACGCCAGCAG
>DATHHQ010000616.1:0-7776 GCA_035490095.1 Bradyrhizobium sp. | reverse complement strand
CGATCTTCTTGGCCTTGGCTTCGACCTTTTCCATCGCCTTGAGGATCGCGGTGAGGCCGACAGCCGCCGAGCGCGAGCCATAGGTGCCCATGCCAAACTGCACTTTATCAGTGTCGCCATGGACGATCTGCACCTGGCTGACGGGAACGCCGAGGCGTTCGGAGACCAGTTGCGCGAATGTCGTCTCGTGGCCCTGGCCGTGGCTGTGCGATCCGGTCAGGATCTCGATGGTGCCGACCGGATTGACGCGCACTTCAGCGGATTCCCACAAGCCGACGCCGGCCCCGAGGCTGCCGACGGCCTTGGAGGGCGCGATGCCGCAGGCCTCGATGTAACAGGAGACGCCGATGCCGCGCAGCTTGCCTTCCTTCTTGGCTTTCTCCTTGCGTGCCGCGAAGCCGGCATAATCGATCGCCTTCATCGCGGAGTCGAGCGACGCGCCGAAATCGCCGATGTCGTAGGCCATGATCACGGGCGTCTGGTGCGGGAAGGCGGTGATGAAGTTCTTGCGGCGCAATTCCGCCGGATCGACCTTCAGCTGCCGCGCCGCCGTTTCCATCAGCCGTTCCACCACGAAACTTGCTTCGGGCCGGCCCGCACCGCGGTAGGCGTCGACCGGGGTGGTGTTGGTGTAGACGCTGATCACCTCTGCGAAGATGTTGGGGATGTTGTACTGGCCCGACAGCAGCGTCGCATAAAGATAGGTCGGCACCGAGGAGGAGAACAGCGACATATAGGCGCCGAGATTGGCGTAGGTCTTGACGCGCAGCCCGGTGATCTTGTTGCCAGCGTCGAACGCCAACTCGGCCTTGGTGAGGTGATCGCGGCCATGAGCGTCGGTCAGGAAGGCCTCGGAGCGATCGCCGGTCCACTTTACCGGGCGCCGCACCTTCTTGGAGGCCCACAGCGCCACCATTTCTTCCGGATAGATGAAGATTTTCGAGCCGAAACCGCCGCCGACATCGGGCGCCACCACCCGCAGCTTGTGCTCCTGCGCGATGTTGTAGAACGCCGACAGCACCAGCCGCGCGACATGCGGATTCTGCGACGTCGTGTACAGCGTGAAATGCTCTTCGGCGTCGTTGTATTCCGCGATCGCCGCGCGTGGTTCCATCGCATTCGGCACCAGCCGGTTGTTGGTGATGTCGAGTGAGACCACGTTGGCCGCGGATTTGAATGCTGCCTCGGTCGCGGCCTCGTCGCCGATGGTCCAGTCGTAGATCACGTTGCCCGGGGCTTCCGGATGCAGTTGCGGCGCGCCCGGCTTGATCGCGGCGCGGATATCGGCCGCAACGGGAAGCTCCTCATAATTGACGACGACGGCTTCGGCCGCATCCTTCGCCTGGTTCTTGGTCTCGGCAATGACGACCGCGACCGCCTGTCCGGCAAAGCGCACCGTTTCCGGCGCCATCGCCGGCCACGCGCCCATCTTCATCCCGGTGCCGTCCTTGGATGTGATCGCCCAGCCGCAGATCAAATTGCCGACCTTGTCATCGACGATCTGCTGTCCGGTCAGCACACCGACCACGCCCGGCATCTTCGCCGCCGCCGAGGAGTCGATGCTCTTTACCTTGGCATGTGCGTGCGGGCTGCGGATGAAATGCGCGTGGGTCATGCCCTGCAGCTTGATGTCGTCGACGTAGCGGCCCTTGCCGGTGATGAAGCGCCGGTCTTCCTTGCGCACTACGCTTGCGCCAATACCTTCAACACCCATCGTATCTCTCCCTGTCGGACCGCATCGTCAGCGCATCTTGTCGGCGCAGATCGCAGTCAGCTTGGTTTTCGAAGTCGAATCTTTTTAGATCACGAATTGGGCTGACTATT
The DNA here is from genome assembly GCA_035490095.1 of Bradyrhizobium sp. Lineage (GTDB taxonomy): Bacteria > Pseudomonadota > Alphaproteobacteria > Rhizobiales > Xanthobacteraceae > Bradyrhizobium. The sequence continues at coordinate 5,952 of DATHHQ010000616.1, read as the reverse complement.
CCGCGGCCTGCGAAACCTGCATGCGGCCGGCGGCGTCGAGTACCGATTTGACGATGTTGTGGTAGCCGGTGCAGCGGCAGATATTGCCCTCAAGCTCGTGCCGGACGGTGTCCTCGTCGAGCTTGCCGCCGTGGCGGTTGACGATATCGATCGCCGACATGATCATGCCCGGCGTGCAATAACCGCACTGCAGCCCGTGATTGTCGCGGAACGCCGATTGCATCGGGTGCAGCTCGTCGCCCTTCGAGATGCCCTCGATGGTGGTGACGTTGGCGCCGTTGGCTTGTCCGACCAGCACCGTGCATGATTTGACCGCCCGCCCATCGATATGCACGACACAGGCGCCGCACTGGCTGGTGTCACAGCCGACATGGGTACCGGTCAGATTCAGATTCTCGCGCAGGAGATGGACAAGGAGGGTCCGGTCCTCGACATCGGCCGAGACCGCCTTACCGTTCACCGTCAATTTGATGGTAGACACGCGTGATACCTCCCGATGTTTTATAATTATTCCAATTAGAGGCACGGGGGCGCGACTTTGCAACTAGGATTTTCGTCGCGAAGGTCATCGTGATGCCATCTGCGCTTCGAACTCCGTTTCCGCCACGCCGGGACCCGTAAGGGCCGCGATGCGGAGCACGGCTGCAAATTTGTGGCTTTCTCGACGACGGACTTGATGGTCTATTCCGCGCCAATTGGGGTCTTGTGGGGTCTTGGCATAAGCCACGGACTTCAAACGACAATGCCGCGCGAGGGAGCTTTTTAACGTGATCGACAAGCAGGTGAGAACGACAGCCGACGCCGTCGCCGGGGTTCGCGACGGATCGACGGTATTGGTAGCCGGATTTGGTGCCGTCGGTGTCGCGGATCATCTGCTCGACGCCCTTCACGAACAGGGCGCCCGGGAGCTGACCATCGTCGCCAACAACTCCGGCAACGGCGATTACGGTCTGGCCCGGCTGATCAATTCTGGCCGCGTGCGCAAGGTGATCTGCTCGTACCCGCGTTCCGGCGACTACTCAGCCTTCCTCAAGGCGTACCGCGCCAAGAGCCTTGAGCTGGAATTGGTCCCGCAGGGCACCATCAGCGAACGCATGCGCTGCCATGCCGCCGGTCTCGGTGGGTTTTTCTCGCCGGTTTCGGCGGGGACCAAGCTCGCGGAAGGCAAGGAGACCCGGGAAATCGATGGCCGGCTGCATGTGTTCGAGAAGCCGCTGAAGGGCGATATCGCGCTGCTCAAGGCCAACAAGGCCGACCGCTGGGGCAATCTCACTTACATAAAGTCGGCGCGGAATTTCAACCCTGTGATGGCGATGGCCGCCGAGTTGACCGTGGTCGAGGTCGACCAGATGGTGGAGCTTGGCGAGATGGATCCCGAAGCGGTGGTCACCCCGAGTATTTTTGTCGATCGCATCGTCGTTGTTGGAGCAAATGCATGATTCCGTTGACGCGTGAACAAATGGCATGGCGCGCCGCGCAGGATTTGCAGGAGGGGGCCTATGTCAATCTCGGCATCGGCATTCCAACCTTGGCGACAAGCTACGTGCCGCCGGGGCGCGAAGTGATCTTTCACAGCGAGAACGGCATCCTCGGCATGGGTCCGAAGCCGGAGCCCGGCGGGGAAGACCCCTATATGGTCGATGCCGGCAAGAACTTGACGACGCTGGTCCCAGGCGGCTGCTTCGTCCATCACGCCGACGCGTTCCTGATGATCCGCGGCGGCCATCTCGATGTCAGCCTGCTCGGCGCCTTCGAAGTATCCGAAAAGGGCGATCTTGCGAACTGGACCACCGAGGACCCGGCATTCCCGCCCGGCATCGGCGGTGCCATGGACCTGGCGGTCGGCGCCAGGGAAATCCGTATCATTATGGAGCACACCAGCAAGAAGGGTGAGCCTCGAATCCTGAGGCATTGCACCTATCCGCTGACCGCCGCCGGCTGCGTCAAGCGCATCTACACCAACCTCGCGGCGATTGATGTGACCTCGCAGGGACTGGTCGTGACCGAGATGGTTCCGGGCATGACGCTTGAGAAGCTGCAGGCGCTGACCGAGCCGAAGCTGCAATTGGCACCCAATTGGCAGCTGCTGGCGCCGCCCGACGCTCCCGAGGCCCGTGCCGCGTAGGCGTTCCCGAGAATCCGGACGAAAATGATCCGTCATGGCCGCGCCATGACGGGAAAGAGCGATTTGTTCTCCCTGCGACGGCTCGTTGGGATGAGGATTTCGGCCTAAATTTACGGCCTTTTATCCATTCTGCCCTAGTTTTCAGCACTGGATCCGGGAGCGGCGCTGCCGAGTCTGCCGGGTTTTCAGAAAGAAGACGGGGGTTCGAGTGGCATCGTTGAAGCGTGTCTGGCCACGATCGATATCGCTGAGGCTTCCGACCTTGCGCTTTCGCGCCAAAGTCATGCTCGGCTTTGCCGTCGTGCTGGCGATCTCGGCGGTCAGCATGGGCATCGCCTATCTCGGATTTGAGCGCGTCTCGGTTGGTGTGGCGTCCTACCGGAAAAGCGTGTCGGAAGCCGATCTGGCGCGCAATATCGATCGCGAACTGATCTCGTACCGGGCGCTGGCGCGCTACTACGTGGTGACCGGAAAAGAAGATGACGGCAAGGCAGCGCTTGCCGCCGAAGCCAGTCTGAAGGACGCCATCGATCAATCGATGAAGGGCACCACGAACCCGGCGGGCCTCGAGCAGATCACGCGCCTTGCCCGCGAATTCCGTACCTTCACCAAGATTTTTGCCGATATTCTCAAGGTCAAGAGCGAGAGCGCGCTGGTGACGCAAAATCAGCTCACGCGTGGCGGCACGATGCTGCGTTACAAGCTCGACGATCTCGCCAGCAACGCGGCCGAAGCGGAGCTTCCCGCCGTTGAACTCGGCGCGAAACAGGTCACCGCGCAATATCAGGCCGCGACAGCGCTCGCCAATACATTCGTCATCAATTCCGATCAGACAGTTGCCACCAGCGCGCTGGCGCGGCTCAAATTTGTCGAAAACTCGCTGCGGGCGATATCGTCGACCGATGAAAAGATCGTGCAGAACGTTAAGGAGGTTTCCGCACTGCTGGATGAGTATCGGAAGTCCCTCAGCAAACTGGTCGAAAACTCGAAATCGATCGATGAGCTGACGACCGAAATGGCCGAGTCTGCGACTGCGATCATGCAAGGCTCAGGCGCGATGAAGGCGGCTCTGCTTTCCGATCAACAACGACTTGAATCCGAGTCCGATGCGAGCATTGGCGAGACCGAGCGTCTGATTGCAATGCTCGCGGCCGGCGGCTTCCTGCTGGGCGGAGTATTGGCCGTGTTACTGGGCAAGGGAATTTCCCGGCCCATGACCGCCATGTGCAAGGCCATGCGCGAACTCGCCGGCGGCAATTTCGATGTCGTGCTGCCTGGCCTCGGGCGCAGGGATGAACTCGGCGAGATGGCGGCCGCGGTGGAAGAATTCAAGCTGCAGGCCATCGTCAAGGCGGAACGGGATGCCGCCGCGCAGGATGCCCAGAACCGCGCCAGCAGCGCGGCGCGCCGTACCGAACTCATTCGTTTTGCCGACGATTTCGAAGCGGCGGTAGGTGCCATCGTTTCGAACGTTTCGTCATCAGCCGTCCAACTCGAGTCGGCCGCCGGAACGTTGACGCGGACCGCGGAAACCACGCAGAACCTGTCGAGCCGGGTCGCCGGCGCATCGGAGGAGGCGTCCAGCAACATGCAATCGGTCGCCACCGCCACCGAGGAGCTTTCCGCCTCGGTCGACGAGATCGGAAGACGGGTGCGCGAATCCAACAAGATCGCCGAGGCAGCGGTGCTTCAGGCGCAGCAAACCGACGGGCGCATCGGCAAGTTGTCACGCGCCGCGCAGCAGATCGGCGACGTGGTCAAGCTGATCACGGCGATCGCCGAGCAGACCAATCTGCTGGCGTTGAATGCAACGATTGAATCGGCCCGCGCCGGCGAGGCCGGCCGAGGGTTCGCCGTCGTCGCCTCCGAAGTCAAATCGCTGGCCGGCCAGACGGCGAAGGCGACCGATGAGATATCGTCCCACATTTCGGGCATGCAGGACGCGACGCAGGAATCGGTGGCAGCCATCAAGGAGATCGGCGGCACGATCGCCGAGATATCGAACATCGCGTCATCGATTGCGAGCGCGGTGGAGCAACAAAGCTCGGCAACCCAGGAAATCGCGCGCAGCGTTCAGACCGTCGCCCAGGGAACCCAGGAAGCTGCCGCCAATATCATGCAAGTGAATCGCGGCGCCACCGAAACCGGGTCGGCATCGGAAGAGGTCTTGAACTCCGCAAAATCCCTTTCGACCGAAAGCACGCGCCTGCGCGAGGAACTCGACCGCTTCATGGCGAATATCCGCGCGGCTTAGAGCTTTTACCGCGTCGCCCTGGCGAACGCCGGGGCCCATAACCACCGGCGTTTATTGTTCGCAAGGCATCTGCTCCCGGTGGCCAACGTTAGGACACGGCGTATGGATCCCGGCGTTCGCCGGGACGACGCCGAACCTCATTTCAGTCTCTTCCAAACTGTCGCTTCAATTCCACCTTGGCGCGCTGCAATCGGTCGCGTTGCGTTTTCGGCAGTGTCTTGCCGGCGCGGTTGATATAAAAGGTCAGCATCGAGAGCGCGGAGCGATAGGCGCCCGTCTTGCGGCGTGTACTTCGTTCCGCCGAGCGCTTGAGCGATGCCGCGATTTTCTTCGCGTTGGTTTGTTTGAAGACGCCGTGTTTCAGATCGAGCGCGTCGCTTTCCAGCGTCACTCGCTGCGACCAGCGCTTTGGCGACGCCTTCTTCGGCGATGATTTTCTCCGCGCTGAACTTGCCTTCCTCGCTGTCGTTTTACGTGTACGTTTGCCGGCCGCTTTGCGCGTTGCTGCCTTGCGCGAATGCGCTGTTCATCGATGCTCAGCCATGATCAACTCCATGTCGTTGCTGCCGAAAAACGGACGCAGACGCGATCGGTTCCCTTGGCGCATGCGGGAACTCCTGCGTCCCCAACGCGTTGATAAATGTGGCTAATATGAAGATTGTCGCCCTCACGTTTGAGATCCTCGGAACGTCACATTCCCGGGTGTTTTCTCATTTGGTTTGATGCGATGGATTTGCAGTGATCGCTGCGCCATTCGGCATTGAATCCATTCGGCATTGAATCATGGTCCTTCCGTTTTCGTGAATTTATGAGCGGCAAGCATTGGAGCACTGCGGAATGGTTCCCCCGAGCGATGCGACGATTGTTTCGGCGGCTGATGTAACAGCGCCGGCAGCCGAAGATCGCGTCATCGAGACCAGCATTCCCGCGCGTCTGGACAGTCTGCGCTGGAGCGGTTTCCACACCCGCGTCGTGCTTGCGCTCGGCATCACCTGGATTCTGGATGGGCTGGAAGTCACGCTGGCCGGCGCGCTGTCGGGTGCGCTGAAAGAAAGTCCGAGGCTGCATTTCACCAATTTCGACGTCGGCTTTTCCAACAGCGCCTATCTCGCCGGCGCCGTGCTCGGCGCGCTCGGATTCGGCTGGCTCACCGACCGAATCGGGCGCAAGAAGCTGTTCTTCATCACGTTGGCGCTGTATCTCACCGCCACGGCTGCCACCGCGCTGTCGTGGAATCTGGCCAGCTACGCGTTGTTTCGATTTCTTACCGGTGCGGGGATCGGCGGCGAATATACCGCGATCAATTCGACGATCCAGGAATTGGTGCCCGCGCGCTATCGCGGATGGACCGACCTGTTGATCAACGGCAGCTTCTGGATCGGCGCGGCCATGGGCGCGGTCAGCGCGATCGTCCTGCTCGATCCGGCGGTGGTCGGCCCCGATCTCGGCTGGCGGCTGGCATACCTCACCGGCGCCTGTCTCGGCCTCGTGGTGTTCGTGATGCGGATGTGGATTCCGGAAAGCCCGCGCTGGCTGATGATTCACGGTCAGCCCGATCGCGCCCACGCGATTG
>DATHHQ010000615.1:0-11427 GCA_035490095.1 Bradyrhizobium sp. | reverse complement strand
GGCTCGGCGTCGTGCTGGCTGAACACGGCGGCGAGCTCGGCGCGCAGCGCATCGCGGTTGGCGATGCGGTCCTTGTTGCGCGCAAAGCGCGCATCGGACCCGAGTTCGGGCTTGCCGATCTCCTTGGCCAGCTTGCGGAAGGTTCCGTCATTGCCGACGCCGATGAAGATATCGGCCGTGCGGGTCGGGAAAATCGCGTAGGGCACCAGATTGGGATGCTCGTTGCCGGTAAGCTGCGGCGGCTTGCCATGCATGAAATAATTCGCCGCGTGCGGATGCATGATGGCGAGGCCGGTCTCGTACAGCGTGGTTTCGAGAAACTGTCCGGCGCCGGATCTTTGCCGCTCCGACAGCGCCATCAGAATGCCGATCGCCGCGTAAAGCCCGGTGGTGATATCCACCAGGGGAACGCCGATCCGCATCGGCCCTGATTGCGGCGAGCCGGTCGCGGCAATCATGCCGGTCATGGCCTGAATGATGGCGTCATAGCCCGGATTGCCGCCGCGCGGGCCATCGGCGCCGAAGCCGGAAATCCGGCAGTGGACGAGTCTGGGAAATTTAGCGCGCAGCACGTCGTTGCCGATGCCCCATTTGTCGAGCGTGCCCGGCTTGAAATTCTCGATCAGGACGTCGGCGCTCTCCAGCATCTTCATCAGCACGACGCGCCCGCCCTCTGAAGCGAGGTCGAGCCCGATCGAGCGCTTGTTGCGGTTGATGCCGACGAAATAGGCCGCGTCATCGCCGTGGAACGGCGGTCCCCAGTCGCGCACCTCGTCGCCGGCGGGCGGCTCGACCTTGATCACGTCAGCGCCGTGATCGGCGAGGATCTGCGTGCAATAGGGGCCGCCGAGAACGCGGGTAAGGTCGATCACGCGCAATCCGGTCATCGCGCCGGGAGCCGCTGGGGAACTCATGGAAGCAACCTTCGCTCAGATGGAATCGAATGGAATGGGAGGGGCATTCGATGCCAGAGCTAGCGAGGTTCGGGCCCGGCAGCAATGCCTTCTGGCGCACAGGCGCATGTCGGGACAGCCGTCGAGGCGCACTGGCGAACTTCCGCGCGGCGAATGGCCCGCCGATTGAAGCGGCGAGCCATCCGGTCTAGAGCGCTTTCCAATTGGGTTGAATCGGAAGGCACTCTCGATTCCTTGTTTGATCGCGTTTTCTGCGGAAAACCGGTATCCACCCGTCGGGTCGTGGCCCGAGGGCATGCTTTTCCGGAAAATGCTCCAGCCGTTACACGATCGTCAGGCGAACATCGACATTGCCGCGGGTGGCATTGGAATAGGGGCATACCTGGTGCGCCTTCTCCACCAGCGTCTCTGCCTCGGCGCGTGGAACCCCTGGCAGGGAAATGTCGAGCTGGATGTCTAGGCCAAAACCGCCGGCCGCGCGCGGCCCGATGCCGACGGTCGAGGTTACCGCCGCGTCGGCGGGCACTTTCGGGCCGCCTTGCGAAGCAACGAACTTCATCGCGCCGATGAAGCAGGCGGCATATCCGGCAGCGAACAGCTGCTCGGGATTGTTGCCGGCGCCGCCGCCTCCACCCAGTTCCTTCGGTGTGGCGAGTTTGACGTCCAGCGCACCATCAAGCGTGGCGGCGTGGCCATCCCGGCCTCCGGTGGCCTTGGCACTGGTTCGGTAAAGCACATTCACGGACATGGCGGTCTCCCTTGGTGCGGTTGCGGTGCCATTTGTATTGCATACAATTGAATTGCACACAATATGAATAATGAAGGAGTGCACGATTTAATTGTTTGCAATTGATCGCGGGGCGATCCGGGCCCAGAGTGAACCGGGAGCGCTGCGATGACGAGGTGGTAAATGGCCAGGAAACACGCGACCGACTCGCCGCTGCTGCTCGGCAATCAACTCTGCTTCGCGATCTATTCCACCGCGCATGCGTTCAACCGCGTCTACAAGCCGTTGCTGGACAAGCTCGGCCTGACCTATCCGCAATATCTGGTGATGCTGGTGCTGTGGGAGCGCGATGGCGAGCCCGTCAAGAGCATCGGCGAACGGTTGTTTCTGGATTCCGGCACGCTCACGCCGCTGCTCAAGCGGCTGGAGGCGGCCGGACTCATCAACCGCACACGCAGCACCGAAGATGAGCGCCAGGTGCTGATCGCGCTCACGCCCCAAGGCCAGGCGCTTCGGGAAAAAGCCAGAGCGGTGCCTCAGGCGATCCTCGCCGCCTCGGCATGCTCCGTCACCGAACTGTCGGCGATCAAAAACGAGCTGGTCGCTCTGCGCGACCGGCTGAATGCCGCGGTGGGTGAGTAGGGGGCGGGGTGAAGCGTCGTCGACGGCGTCAAGCATCAGAAGCGCTTCTTGGCAAACGCGCGACCGGAGTGGGATTTAAGATATTTCTCAAACGCCAGCGCCTTGTACTTGTCGGGGAAGGCGCAGTACCAGACCAATTCCCAAGGCTTGAATTTGGCGGTGTGCGTGGACTTGCCAGAATTATGTTCCGGTAGCCGTCGTTCAAATCCGCAGTTGCGCCGATATATTCTTGGTCGGGAAAATTAACGCTGCGGATGATGTAGACGTACCACATGGGCGCTCACACATAGCCCGCCTTCGCCCTTCGGGCTACGCCGGGCACCACGCTTCGCCCTTCGGGCATCACGTGGCTGCGCCACGCGTAGCCCGAAGGGCGAAGCGTGGAGCCAGGCGGGATCGAACCGCCGACCTCTTGCATGCCATGCAAGCGCTCTCCCAGCTGAGCTATGGCCCCTTAACTCTATCGTTCGAGCATGATCTTTTCGGAAAACCGGTTACCACTTTTCCGGATCATGCTCCCGGGCGTCTCAACCGACGCACGGGGCAAAACCCTGAACACAGTTCAGGGCTGATCTCAAGTCTCCTCGTCGCCGGAAACGTCGCCGATGATGTCGGTCACGTCCTCGTCGCCTTCTTCCTCATCGGCGATGAAGGTGGAATCGTCATCATCGTCGTCTTCAATGGTTTCGTCGATCTCGATGTCGTCTTCCGACTCCGGAACGACAGCCTTGACCTTGCCGGTGTTTTCCTCGGCATCGGCTTCCTCGAGCGGCACCAACTCTTCAGCCTCGACCGGCTCCGGCGTAGCTTCGGCGGAAGCGGCGGCGGTTGCGGCCGCGGCGCGCGCTGCGGCGTCGGCGCGGGTCCGCGGCGGCGGAATCGGCGCGATCGGCACCACCTCGCCGGTGTACGGTGAAATCACCGGATTCTTGTTGAGGTCATAGAATTTTTTACCCGTCGTCGGGCAAATGCGTTTGGTTCCGAGATCGGATTTGGCCACGTGTGGAATCCTGGGAATTTCTGAAAAACGGTGCTTCACTTGGCTAGTTGCACCGCCGCTGTCAATAGCGCTTTCTAACAGACGGACTGCGCCCGTGACGGCGCGCTGCCCATGTGGTACGTGCCGCCCGCGCAGAGGACCACAATCTTGACCAATTCTGATCACCCGACTCCGCTTGAAGCCCGATCGAGCGGCCCCCTGGCCGGGAAGGCCCGTGTTCCCGGCGACAAGTCGATTTCGCACCGTGCCCTGATTCTGGGTGCATTGGCGGTCGGCGAAACCCGGATTTCGGGCCTGCTCGAGGGCGAGGACGTGCTGAATACCGCCAAGGCCATACAGGCGCTGGGCGCAAGCGTGGAACGAACCGGCGCGTTCGCCTGGTCGGTACGCGGGGTCGGCGTGGCAGGGTTCGCTCAGCCGGAAAATCCGCTCGATTTCGGTAATTCCGGCACCGGCTGCCGGTTAGTGATGGGGGCGGTGGCCGGATGTCCGATTACGGCGATCTTCGACGGCGACGCCTCGCTGCGCTCAAGGCCGATGCGGCGAATACTCGATCCCCTGGAATTGATGGGTGCGAAAGCCGGCGCAAGCGGCGAGGGCGGCCGCCTGCCGCTGACACTCAACGGCGCGCGCGATCCACTGCCGATCCTTTACCGCACGCCGGTGGCGTCGGCGCAAATAAAGTCGGCGGTGCTGCTGGCGGGCCTCGCTGCTCCCGGCATCACCACCGTGATCGAGACCGAGGCCAGCCGCGATCACACCGAACTGATGCTAAGGCATTTCGGCGCCCGGATCGTCTCGACGCGTGAAGGCAGCCATGGCCGCAAAATCGCGCTCACCGGGCAGCCCGAACTGCACGGCGCTGATGTCGTGGTGCCGGCCGATCCGTCATCGGCGGCGTTCCCGATCGTGGCGGCGCTGATTGTCGAAGGTTCCGACATCATTCTGTCAGACGTCATGACCAATCCGCTGCGCACGGGGCTGTTCACGACGCTGCGCGAAATGGGCGCGTCGATCGAGGAAAGCCAGGTTCGGGGCGATGCCGGCGAACCTATGGCGCAATTCCGGGTTCGTGCCTCGAAACTGCGCGGCGTCGAGGTGCCGCCGGAACGGGCGCCCTCGATGATCGACGAATATCTGGTGCTGGCGGTGGCCGCAGCCTTCGCCGAAGGCACCACCATCATGCGCGGCCTGCAGGAATTGCGCGTCAAGGAATCCGACCGGCTGGAAGCAACCGCGGCCATGCTGCGCGTCAATGGCGTCAAGGTCGAAATCTCGGGCGACGACATGATCGTCGAAGGCAAGGGTCATGTTGCCGGCGATGGTCTTGTCGCCACCCACATGGATCATCGCATCGCGATGTCGGCGCTGGTGATGGGTCTCGCCGCCGACAAGCCGGTAAAGGTCGACGATACCGCCTTTATCGCCACCAGCTTTCCGGATTTCATTCCGATGATGCGCGCGCTAGGGGCGGAGTTTTCATGAGGGAAGCGGGATGAGTGCAGCCTTCGGCCGTGAGGCGTTGCTCGACGCATTCGATCAGATCGGTCGCGCGGCGGCACAGGCAGGAACCAAGCTGCAGATTGCGGTTTATGGCGGTTCTGCGCTCATGCTTGCGAGCAATTTCCGGTTCGCCACGGAAGATGTCGATGTATCCGAACTCGACCATCCTCTGCCTGGCTGGCTGGCGGCGGTCGTGCATGAAATCGCCAAGAAAAATGAATGGCAGGACGACTGGTTCAACGACGGCATCGCATTCCACCTGAGTTCACTCGCCGACCGCGCCGCCGATCATTTGGAGTTTGGCACGTTTCCGCGAGACGGAACCTCGCCAGGACTTGCCGTTTCGGTCCCATCGGCAGAATATTTGCTTGCATTAAAACTAAAAGCGTCGCGGATCACGGACCCGCTTCGCGGCGAAACCGAGCGGCTCGATATTCTCAATCTGATGCGGGTGGTGGGAATCTCAACCATAGAGGACGCGATAGCGTTGCTTGGCAAATACTTTCCGGTAAGTGCCGCTTCCTCCGAGAAGCAGCGATTTCTATTGAAGAACATGAATCGAGCGGGAGGGATCGATGCGCCCAAATACCCTCGCTGACGCGGTTGAAAGGATCCAGGCCGGCTCGGCGCGGGACGTCGAACTCGCCGAATTCGTCGACACGTTCGATTTGGCAAGAACCGATCAGGATCGCTGTGCGTCGATCGAGCGCGAGCCGAAATTGACTGGCGACGACCGGCTTGACGCGCTTGTCGGCGCGATCGCCGAATATTTGGCTAAGCAGCGCCGGCTCGGCCGCGTTCCACCATGGACTTCCGATCCTGCGCGCCGTTTAACCAGTCCGTGGTTTACAACGGCGTCGCCGTCGGACGCCATGCGCGAATACTTGACCTTCAGCAGTCCGGCCGAATTCGCGTCGCGCAACATTTTCACCGAGGAACGGCCGCTACGACGGGCCCGCGGCCCTCAGCCCGCCAATAGCAATAGATAGACCAGCATGACCAACGTCCCCAGCTTTCCGGATTTCATCCCGACGATGCGCGCGCTAGGGGCGGAGTTTTCATGATCATTGCCATCGACGGACCCGCGGCCTCGGGAAAAGGCACACTCGGCAAGCGGCTCGCCAAGCATTACGGCTATCGTCATCTCGATACCGGCGTGATCTATCGCGCGGTCGCCAAGGCGCTGCTGGACGCGGGCGCCGACCTGACCGACGAAATGATCGCTGTCTCCGCCGCGCTGGAACTAGATCCTGAAAAGTTCGGGAATCCGGCCCTGAAGACCCAAATCGTGGGCGAGGCCGCCTCGGTGGTCTCGGCAATCCCCAAGGTGCGGGAGGTGCTGCTCAATTTTCAGCGCCAGTTCGCGGCGGATCCGCCGGGCGCGGTGCTCGATGGCCGCGACATTGGAACCGTGATCTGCCCGCATGCCGACGTGAAGATCTTCGTCGTCGCCGACCCGAGGGTCCGCGCCCGCCGCCGGACCCTGGAAGCCAAGGCCCGCGGCGAAGACGCCGACGAGGCCTTGGTATTGGCGGATATCCTCAAGCGCGACGAACGCGACAAGAATCGGGCCACCGCCCCCTTGAAGGCGGCCCCCGACGCGCACGTGCTCGATAATTCGAATCTCGACATCGAGGCCGGCGTTCGCGCCGCCATCGCGATCGTCGAGGCCGTCCGCGCGGCGCGTTAAACGCCGCACAGCGGCCCTTGGATCAGTTCTTCGACCAGTAGCGGTCGAACGGCAATTCCAACTCTGCCGTCATGACGATGGGCTGAGCGTCATTCCGGACAGCCGACGCGTGTGAGGACGAGGCGGCGCCGGGCATCGCGGCGACAGCGCTTCCAACGGTAAGAACGGCGAAAGCCGTCAGGACGATAAAGTTCTTCATGGCGATATTCCCCGTGTTCGAAAGGGGCATCCTGTGAGGGGACGCTTAAGACCGGGTTCTGACGCCGGTCTTGCGCCATGAATTCGCGCAATGCGGTCAACAAGCCATTGAAACGCCACCCAGGAAGGCGGCATTCAGGCCTCGTCAGGCTTAAGGCCTCGTAAATCGGGCATTTCTGACTTGCCGGGAATTGCCCTGAGCGCTATATCCCTCGTTGTCCGGGCCGCCATCGACATTGTCGAGGCCGTCCGAGCGGGCCGGCAGCTGGTTTGAGCCTCTGCCGTCATTGGAGGAAAGCCCGCTCCAGGTTCTTGAAGTCGATACGCCCGTTTCAGGTCCCGGATACAATCAACGTATCGAACGTGCAGGCAAGCTGCCGGCCCGCTATCGCGATTTTTGCGAGGCGGTCGTTAGGGTTTGCGGACCTCTAACACTTCACGCCCGATACGCCCTTTAACCCAAATCGCCGGCGACACCCGCATCTGGAGAACAAATGGCTTTGACTGCTACTTCCTATAATCCTTCCCGCGACGATTTTGCCGCGATGCTCGACGAGAGCTTTGCCGGCGGCAATCTGCAGGAAAGCTCTGTCATCAAGGGCATCGTTGTTGCGATCGAGAAGGACATGGCCGTCATCGACGTCGGCCTGAAGACCGAAGGCCGCGTGGCGCTGCGTGAATTCGCAGGACCCGGCAAGGAAAGCGAACTCAAGGTTGGCGACGAGGTCGAGGTGTTTCTCGACCGTATCGAGAACGCGCTCGGCGAAGCCGTGCTGTCGCGTGACAAGGCGCGCCGCGAGGAAAGCTGGGGCAAGCTCGAGAAGGCGTTCAACAACAACGAGAAGGTGCACGGCGTCATCTTCAATCAGGTCAAGGGCGGCTTCACCGTCGATCTCGACGGCGCCGTGGCCTTCCTGCCGCGCTCGCAGGTCGATATCCGACCGATCCGCGACGTAGCCCCGCTGATGAACAATTCGCAGCCGTTCCAGATTCTCAAGATGGATCGCCGCCGCGGCAACATCGTGGTGTCGCGCCGAACGGTTCTCGAAGAGACCCGCGCCGAACAGCGCCAGGAACTGGTGCAGAATCTCGAAGAGGGTCAGGTCATCGACGGCGTGGTCAAGAACATCACCGATTACGGTGCGTTCGTCGATCTCGGCGGCATCGACGGCCTGCTGCACGTCACCGATATCGCCTGGCGCCGGGTCAATCACCCGACCGAGGTGCTCACCATCGGCCAGACCGTGAAGGTCAAGATCATCAAGATCAACCACGAGACCCACCGCATCTCGCTCGGCATGAAGCAATTGCTGGACGATCCGTGGCAGGGTATCGAGGCCAAGTATCCGCTCAATGCGCGCTTCACCGGCCGCGTCACCAACATCACCGACTACGGCGCGTTCGTCGAACTGGAACCGGGCATCGAAGGCCTGATCCACGTCTCGGAAATGTCGTGGACCAAAAAGAACATGCACCCCGGCAAGATCGTTTCGACCTCGCAGGAAGTCGAAGTGCAGGTTCTCGAAGTCGATTCGGTCAAGCGCCGGATTTCGCTCGGCCTCAAGCAGACCATGCGCAATCCCTGGGAAGTGTTCGTCGAAAAATTCCCGGTCGGATCGACGGTCGAAGGCGAGGTCAAGAACAAGACCGAGTTCGGTCTGTTCCTCGGGCTCGAGGGCGACGTCGACGGCATGGTCCATCTGTCCGATCTCGACTGGAAGCTTCCGGGCGAGCAGGTGATCGACAACTTCAAGAAGGGCGACATGGTCAAGGCCGTGGTGCTCGATGTCGATGTCGAAAAGGAGCGCATCTCGCTCGGCGTCAAGCAGCTCGAGGGCGATCCGTTCGCGGAACCGGGCGACGTCAAGAAGGGCGCGGTCGTGACCTGCGAAGTGCTCGAGGTCAAGGAAAGCGGCATCGAGGTCAAGATCGCCGGCACCGACTTCACCACCTTCATCAAGCGGTCCGAACTGGCGCGCGAGCGCTCAGATCAGCGCGCCGAGCGTTTCGCCGTCGGCGAAAAGGTCGATGCGCGGGTGATCCAGTTCGACAAGAAGGCCCGCAAGGTGCAGGTCTCGATCAAGGCGCTGGAAGTCGCCGAAGAGAAGGAGGCCATCGCGCAGTACGGCTCCTCCGATTCCGGAGCGACGCTGGGCGATATTCTCGGCACCGCGCTCAAGCAGCGCACCGACAAGTAAGCGAGAAAGCGCTTTCTGATCGCCATCAATCGGGCCCCGGTTTCGACCGGGGCCTTTTTTGATTCGTCGTCCCGGCGAACGCCGGGACCTATACGCCGTGTCTCATCGTTGGGGCACGGCGGCAGACACCTTCAGCAGCTATTACCGCCGCGGAGTATGGGCCCCGGCGCCCCGTGCGCAATTGCGCACCAGGCCGGGGGCGACGAGGGGGGCTTGTTTTCTTCATATTGCACCGCAATTGATGTAGTTGGGGTACGGCATATTAGGGCTGTGCGGAGAAGACCGTGCCACCCCTTTTAGACCGCCCCTTGGGAGAATTTACGATGCCGCTTGATTCGGATGTGATCGTCGATCGCCGCAGGATTCGCCGCAAGCTGACATTCTGGCGCGTGGTCGCTGCCCTGGTCGCGGTCGCTGCGATCATCACGGTTGCCATGATCGCGACGCCGGGCGGGCGCGGGGCGCTCACGGAGTCCGGTTCGATTGCCCGCATCAATATCGAAGGCCTGATCCGCAGCGACAGCGAACGCGTGGCAGCGCTGGAGCGGCTGGAAAAATCGCACGCCGCCGCCGTCGTCGTGCACATCAATTCGCCGGGCGGCACCACCGCCGGTTCCGAGCAATTATATGACGCGCTGGTGCGCCTGAAGGCGAAGAAGCCGCTGGTTGTCGTGGTTGAGGGGCTGGCGGCGTCGGGCGGCTATATCACCGCGATTGCGGCCGACCATATCGTCGCTCAGCAGAGCTCGCTGGTCGGTTCGATCGGCGTCCTGTTTCAGTTTCCGAATTTCACCGAATTGCTGAAAACCGTTGGCGTCAAGGTCGAGGAAGTGAAGTCCTCGCCGCTGAAAGCCGCCCCCAACGGCTTCGAGCCGACCAGCCCGGAGGCGCGCGCCGCGCTCGATGCGCTGGTAAAGGATTCCTATGCATGGTTTCGCGGCCTGGTCAAAGACCGACGCGGCATGGACGACGCGCTTCTCGAAAAAGTCGCGGACGGGCGGGTGTTCACGGGCCGCCAGTCGGTCGATCTGAAGCTGATCGACGAACTCGGCGACGAGAAAACCGCGGTGGCCTGGCTGGTGGCGCAGAAGGGCGTCAAGCCCGACCTGCCGGTCCGCGATTTCAAGCTGCAGCCGCGCTTCGGCGACCTGACATTTCTGCGCACGGCGGCCTCCATTACGCTCGACGCGCTCGGCCTGAATGCGATTGCACGGCAGGTCGAGCAGGCCGGAGTGGCGCAGGCGGTCGACCGCCTCGGTTTGGATGGCATGTTGGCCCTGTGGCGTCCCGCCGGGACCAATTGAGCCGCCTAAGTCGGGTATCGGTCCCGTCCTCCCGCATTGCGGGTGGTGTCACAATCCCCAATCCGGCCGTTTGTCACGCGCTTTCGTGCCGCCCAAATTTGATTTAGCGTCTTGACAGTTCAAGGCATTTTCACGGAAATGGATAACCGCATATTCCCGGGTCCCAGTCTCGATGATCAAATCCGAACTTGTTCAGCGCATCGCCGAGCACAACCCGCACCTCTACCAGCGGGATGTCGAGAATATTGTGAACGCAATCCTCGATGAAATCGTCGCCGCTTTGGCGCGCGGCGACCGGGTCGAGCTGCGCGGTTTCGGCGCCTTTTCGGTGAAGCATCGTCCGGCCCGCGCCGGCCGCAATCCGCGCACCGGCGCGCATGTTCCGGTCGACCAGAAGAGCGTGCCGTTCTTCAAGACCGGCAAGGAAATGCGCGAGCGTCTGAACCGCGAAGGCGGGGCACCCGAGGCGGGGGCTTAAGGCTTTCTGGTTCGCGCGTCGTCTGGTCAGCGATCTCACTTTCGGGCGAATACGCGCCCGCCAATCTCCATCAAGGCGAGAGATGGTCATGCGAAAATTCTTCACAGGCCTGGTAGTGATTCCGCTGGGCCTGATTTTCATCGTCTTTGCAGTCGCCAACCGGCATCTGGTGACAGTGTCGTTTGATCCGTTCAATTCCAGTAATCCCGCCATCGCGTTCACGCTGCCACTGTTCGTCGTTATCATCCTGGTGGCGATCCTGGGCGTGGTGGCCGGCGGTTCCGCGACCTGGCTCCGGCAGCGGCATTGGCGGCGGGCGGCCCGGCGGCACGAAGCCGATGCGCTGGCGGCGCGCTCACAACTGGCGGATTTGCGGGCCAGCGCCATGTCGGCCCCGCGATACGATCCGCAGCGTCTTGCCGCCCCCGCGCAGGGCCGCGGATATGGGGCCGGCGGGCGAGACAAGCAGGGCGCGACGTTGTAGAACGCGGCCCACAAAGGCAAGCCGCCTTTCCGGCCTGCCGCCACCGCCCCAACCCGTGCCTTGAAACATGTCCCTGATCGTTAAAATTTGCGGCCTGTCCACGCGCGAGACGCTCGACGTCGCGCTGGATGCCGGCGCCGACATGGTGGGATTCGTGTTCTTTCCGCCGTCGCCGCGGCATCTCAGCCTCGAGACGGCGCGCGGCCTCGGCAAACAGGTCAAGCGCCGGGCCATCAAGGTCGCGCTCACGGTCGATGCCGACGATGCCACGCTCACCAACATCGTCGAG
>DATHHQ010000614.1:0-2633 GCA_035490095.1 Bradyrhizobium sp. | reverse complement strand
GCCGCGCGATGAAGTTTGACCCGAAGAAACTCAACGCGCTTTCGGTGCGCCTGTACGGAAAGCAGATCGGCGTCATCAACCGCCTCGCGGGCGACCGGCAGTTTTTTGCGTTCGAACAGGACTACATCGACGATCCCCGGCGTCCGACGCTGAGCCTCTCCTTCAAGGGCAGCACCGGCGGACTCGTAACGAACTTTCGTCCCGTTGGACGCCGCGTTCCGGTCTTCTTCTCCAACCTTCTGCCCGAAGGCCACCTGCGCGACTATCTCGCCAAGCGCGCGGACGTAAATCCCGAGCGCGAATTCTTCCTCCTCGCCGTCCTCGGCGCCGACCTGCCCGGCGCGCTTATCGTTGCACCTCTTGAGGATCACGAGCAGCCATCCGGACCTCATCACGGTCATGATGATGATAGCCCCGACGGCGACCGGGGCGGTGAAGACCCGCTACGCTTTTCTCTTGCCGGCGTGCAGTTAAAATTCTCCGCCGTCATGGAAGCCTCCGGCGGCCTGACCATCCCCGTCGGCGGCATGGGCGGGTCATGGATCGTTAAGCTGCCGTCTGCCCGCTTCGTCGCCGTGCCGGAGAACGAATTTGCGATGCTGAAACTGGCTCGGCGTGTCGGCATCACCGTGCCGGAAAACAAGCTCGTCGATGTCGCCGGCATCAAAGGCCTGCCCGAACAGGCTCATACGGTCGGAGGCAAGGCCCTCGCCGTTAAGCGGTTCGATCGCCTTCCGGACGGCACACCCGTTCACATGGAGGATTTCGCGCAAGTCTTCGGGGAATTCCCCAACAACAAGTACAAGTTTCACAGCTACGCGAACATCGCCGCCGTGTTGTGGGCGGAAATCGGCGAGGATGCGGTTATCGAATTCGTCCGGCGCCTTATATTTTCCGTCGTCATCGGCAATGCCGACATGCACCTTAAGAACTGGTCACTTCTCTATCCCGACCGGCGCAGGCCTGCGCTCTCGCCGGGTTACGACTTTGTGGCAACGCTTCCGTACATTCCCGACGACACGCTCGGCTTGAGTTTCGGCGACAGCCGCAGCCTTTCCGAAATCACTCCCGACCAGATGCGCCGCTTCGCTGACACGGCGCGCATTCCGGCGAGCCCGCTCTGGCCGATCGTAGCCGAGACGGCGGAACGCACTGTCAATGCATGGGAAGGACTTGCAGAAAAAGAACTGCTGCCCGGCGACATGCGTGTCGCCATCGGCAAGCACATTCTCACCGTCGCCACGGCGATCCGCGACAATCCGCCGCGCTAGGGCCGCTAGTTTCCGGTTGGCCGCATACAAAACTGATTCGATGCACGAGTGCTACCGCGCGGAAACCGGAGAGAGACTGGCTCCCACGGCGGAGCAATCAAAGGATCACGCTTCCCCCGGATTCGTCGGCTGGAATCTGCTGATTCAAGACATGCTGCAGTGCAAGGCTACGGGCGATTGTTCTCGTCTCGACCAGCCGGCGTCGTGAAAGGATGAGCCACCCAGAGGTTATTCTGGCGTCCGAAGGGAGAGCCACTCGTCCAGTCAGGTGACAGACTGCGACCTCACTCGGCCCGCAGGGCCTGCACCGGGTCCACATTCGCTGCCCGCCGCGATGGCAAATAACAAGCCAGGAATGCTGTGACCAACAAGCCAACGGAGACGGTTCCATAGGTTAATGGGTCCGCCGCATTCACGTTGAAGAGAAGGGATGACATCAACCGCATCACGCCGAAGGCGGAGCCCAGGCCCAGCACGACACCAATCACGGTCAACATCAATCCTTGCCTCACGAACAGCTTCGTGACTGCTTGCTGCTGTGCGCCCAGCGCCATCCGTATGCCGATCTCGCGTGTGCGTTGAGAGACGGAGTAGGCAATCACGCTGTAGATTCCGACGACGCCCAGCAGCAAGGCCATTCCACCGGCAACCGCAAGCATCACCAGGGTGAACGATGTCCTCGCCATGGAGCGCTCCTGCAAGAACGCCAGCGTCTGCGGAGTTGCCAGCGGGAGATTGGTGTTCACCGACCATACGGCGCTGCGTATGTCTTGCATCAAACTTTCAGAACCGGCACGCGAGCTGCGGACCGCGAATGTGATACCGCGCCGGGTCGAAATATCTTGCCCTTCGAATTTCTTCTGCAAGATGGGCCAATATACGGTGGTTGGAGCTTCCTGGCTCGCTCCATCGTCGTGAACGTTGTTGACTACGCCCACGACTTCGCGCCAGTCGTCCACGGTGGCGACACGAATCCGCTTGCCGATGGCGTTGCCGGGGCTCTGCCACAACTCCTTGGCTAGATTTTCGGAGACGATTGCCACGGGGATGGTATGGTAAATCTCGTCCCATGTGAAGTCTCGTCCCGCGAGCATGGATATGCGCAGAGTTGAAACAAATCCGGGGGCGACAAACTTGAAGCGCCGCATGGTAGGCAATTTGCCTTCGCGGTAAGTGTGGTCCTGCGCAAAGACTGGATCGTAGCTGCTGTTTCCGTCCATCGGGATCGCGCTGCCGAAGCCCGTGGCAGACACTCCGGGGATCGCCTCCAGCTTTCTCATGATTTGCTCTTCTACGCGCACGACTTTGTCGTCTTCCTTGATTTGTGCTTCGAGAATGGCGATGGAGAAAAGCTAGAGCTCG
>DATHHQ010000613.1:0-4436 GCA_035490095.1 Bradyrhizobium sp. | reverse complement strand
TTGGCCGGCGTCAGAAACCAGGTGCAGCGCCCGCCGTCCGATATCGCCTGCAGCGGGTGCTCGATCGTGCCGGACGCGATCAGCATATGTGTGCCTGCGGTGGTTGCGATCTTGGCCGCCTCGATCTTGGTGCGCATACCGCCGCGCGACAGTTCGGACACCGCGGCGCCCGCCATGGCTTCGATTTCGGACGTCACGGAATCGACGATCGGAATCAGCTTCGCGTTCGGATTGCTGCCCGGCGGCGCATCGTAGAGGCCGTCGATATCCGACAGCAGGATCAAGAGGTCCGCGCTCGCCATGGTCGCGACCCGCGCGGCGAGGCGGTCGTTGTCGCCGTAGCGGATTTCATTGGTGGCGACGGTGTCGTTTTCGTTGATCACCGGCACGGCACGCCATTCCAGCAGCTTGGCGATGGTCGAGCGCGCGTTGAGATAACGGCGGCGTTCCTCGGTGTCCTGCAGGGTCACCAGGATCTGCCCGGCGCCGATGCCATGATGCCCCAGCACCTCCGACCAGATTCGCGCCAGCGCGATCTGCCCCACCGCCGCCGCGGCCTGGCTTTCCTCGAGCTTCAGCGCGCCGCGCGGCAGTTTCAGACGGCTGCGGCCGAGCGCAATCGCACCTGACGACACGATCAGCAGTTCGCGGCCCTCGCCATGCAGCCTTGCCAGATCGGCGGCGAGGGCGGCCAGCCACGACGCCCGCACTTCACCGGCGTCGGAATCGACCAGCAATGAGGAGCCGACCTTGACGACGATGCGGCGGAAGTTCTTGAGGTCTGGGCGGGACATGAATGAGACTTTGCAGCAGAGCTTCGGAGGGTACCGTGGAATACTAAAGGATTGCAGCAACGGAAGCGCGCTCCCTCTCCCATGGGGAGAGGAGGTACGGTCCCTCGTTAGTCCTTAACCCCTCATCCGGATCGCATGCGATGCGATCCGACCTCTCCCCAGGGGAGAGGTGAGACTGAGCTTGCGGCAGGCTCTGTTGCAATCCGTATCTCACGCGCTACGTCGTCTGCGGCGCCCACGGCTCGGCCTGCGCCGCGCCCTTCGCCTTCATCGATACCGGGGCCTCGCCGATCACCTCGATCAGTGCACGCAGCGCCTCTTTCACGCCGGCGCCGGTGACCCCCGACATCAGCAGCGGCGTTTTTTTGGCGGCGCGCTTCAGTCGATCCTTCTGCTTCTTCAGCTCGTCCGGCGTCACCGCGTCGATCTTGTTCAGCGCGACGATCTCGATCTTGTCGGCGAGATGGCCCTCATAAGCATCAAGCTCGGTCCGCACCGTCGTGTAGGCCTTGCCGGCATGCTCGCAGGTGGCGTCGACCAGATGCAGCAAGACACGGCAGCGCTCGACATGGCCCAAAAACCTGTCGCCGAGGCCGGCGCCTTCATGCGCGCCCTCGATCAGCCCCGGAATATCCGCGAGCACGAATTCGCGGCCGCCGACATCAACCACGCCGAGCTGCGGATGCAACGTGGTGAAGGGATAATCGGCGATCTTCGGCTTGGCCGCGCTGACCACCGAGAGGAAGGTCGACTTGCCGGCGTTAGGCAGGCCGACCAGGCCGGCATCCGCAATCAGTTTCAGCCGCAGCCAGATCCAGCGCTCCTCGCCCTCCTGGCCGGGGTTGGCGTTGCGCGGGGCGCGGTTGGTGGATGATTTGAAATGCGCGTTGCCGAACCCGCCATTGCCGCCTTCGGCGAGCACGAATTTTTCGCCGAGCGTGGTGAAGTCGTGGATCAACGTTTCGCGGTCCTCATCAAATATCTGCGTCCCGACCGGCACCTTGAGCACGATCGGCTTGCCGTTGGCGCCATGGCGGTCCTTGCCCATGCCGTTGGTGCCCTTCTGCGCCTTGAAGTGCTGCTGATAGCGATAGTCGATCAGCGTGTTCAATCCATCGACCACTTCGAGGACGACATCGCCGCCGCGGCCGCCATTGCCGCCGCTCGGGCCGCCGAACTCGATGTACTTCTCGCGGCGGAACGCCACGCAGCCGTTACCGCCGTCGCCGGAGCGGATATAGACCTTTGCTTCGTCAAGGAATTTCATCGGCTATAGGTAGGGCAGGGGCGCCAATGCGGCAACCTTTAGATAGGGTTAAATCGGCGAAAAGCCCTAATTTATGGGCGTTTTTTACGACTTTCGCGACCAGTGACCGATTCGAGAGCTCGGCCCGCCTTCCGTGCGGGTTATGACTGGGAAGCCCGCCGCCGAACGAGAAATTTCTGCAATCCTTCCAGCACCAGCTCGCGGCGTTGATTGAACACGGTGCTGCGCAGCGCCACCACGCCGGTAGAGCGGCCGGGCACCAGCTCCGTCACTTCGAGGGCGGGATAAATCGTGTCGTCGGCAAACACGGGCTTCAAGAACCGGCTCGACTGTTCGAGAAAACCGACCAGCGATTCCTCCACCATAAAGGGAAACAGCCCGCTTCCAGGTGCAGTGTGGATCAGGGTCTGGAAACCATGCGCCAGCAGGTTCGGCATGCCGCGGGCGCGGCAATATTCGACGTCGTAATGAATGGGGTGGGTATCGCCGCTTGCGGTCTGAAACGCGGCGAAGACTGCCGATGTCATGGTGCGGCTGGGAATGACAAAACACTCGCCCAGCGTAAAATCCTCGAACCAGCGTTGCTGCGGCACCATGCGGTGCCGGGCGGGATCGAACTCGGTCATGGCAGGCTTCCTGCGGCGTTACGGTTCATGCGTATCGCAGCGGTGTTGTTGCGGCAATCTATTCCACCTGTCATTCCGGGGCGCGCGAAGCGCGAGCCCGGAATCCATAACCACTGCCGGGAGTATGGATTCCGGGCCTGCGCCAAGGGCGCATCCCGGAATGACGCTGGAGACATTTTCAGCAACCTGATAAGCGAACCCTGCCTACCTTTCCTCAATGAACCACACATGAACCTGTTCGCGAAAATTTCATCCGCCACAGACGAGCGCTCGGCGCGTCTCGCCGGCATCGGCTTGATGCTGTTGTCGATATTCATGTTCTCGTTCGGCGACGCGATGGGAAAGTTCCTCGTCGCGACCTATTCGGTCGGACAACTGCTTCTGTTGCGCGCCTGCGCGGCGCTGATCGTGCTGCTGCCGATGGTCTGGCGGCACCGCGCGAAGTTCATGCACCTTGAACGGCCGTGGTTGCAGTTGCTCCGGGTGACGCTCTCCACCCTCGAAGTCGCGGCGTTTTTTCTCGCCACCGTCTATTTGCCGCTCGCCGACGTCGTCACCTATTATCTGGCCTGTCCTATTTTCGTCACCGCGCTGTCGGCGATCGTGCTGCGCGAGCGTGTCGGCTGGCGGCGCTGGAGCGCGATCCTGATCGGTTTCTGCGGCGTGCTGATTGCGCTGCGTCCGTCGTCGCAAACGGTGAGCTGGCCGGCGATGATCGCGCTCGGCGGCAGCCTGTCGTTTGCGGTGCTGATGCTGATCACCCGCTCGCTGCGGGCAACACCCGATATCGTGCTGGCGTCGTCGCAATTTGCCGGCACGTTCCTGATCGGCGCGCTGTTGTCGCCATTCGGGTGGGTGACGCCGAGCCCCGGCAGTTTCGCTCTCTTTGCCGTTGCGGGGTGCATTTCGGTGGGCGCGCTGTTGTGCGTCAATCGTTCGCTGAAGCTCGCGCCGGCAAGCGTGGTGGTGCCGTATCAATATTCGATGATCATCTGGGCTGTCATGTTCGGCTATTTCGCGTTCGGCGACGTACCAGAGGTCGCCACGATCCTGGGCGCGGCCATCATCATCGGCGCGGGGATTTATATTTTCATGCGCGAGCGCGCGCTGGGGCGCGAGGAAACGGTGGTCAATCCGCCAGTGTGATGCTTCTTATCCCTCCCCACAAGGGGGAGGGATATAGGGCACTCACCGCTCGTGCCGTGTCGAACTGTTCCAGTTCTTCAGCGACGACCAGATGCTGCGCGAGAGCCGGAAGCAATCGACCGGGGTCGAGGATCCCAGCGCCTCGAAGCGATGCAGTTCGACGCCGCTCCACTGGAAGCCGCATTTTTCCAGGATGTTGCGCGAAGCCGGATTGGCGACCCGCGCGCCGGACATCAGCTGTTCGACATCGAACTCCTCGAAGGTGAAATCGATCACCGCGCGCGCCGCTTCGGTGGCAAACCCTTGGCCCCAATGCTCGACGCCCAGCCAGTAGCCGAGTTCCGGCGCATCTGGATGGCGCCAGTCGACGCCGACCATGCCGATCGGCACAAAATTGTTCTCGATCAGGAACACCGTTTCGCGCTTGTTATCCGCTATCGCGCGCACGAACTCGATCGCATCGTCCTGCGAATAGGGATGCGGCAGGCGGCGGGTGTTTTCCGCAATGCGGCGGTCGTTGGCAAGATGCGCGATCGCTTTTACGTCCGCGAGCGTCGGCCTGCGCAGCATCAGCCGTTCGGTCTCGAGGACGCAGCTACTCGC
>DATHHQ010000612.1:0-5731 GCA_035490095.1 Bradyrhizobium sp. | reverse complement strand
AGACAGTTTGGCGCCGGCGACGCCGTTGCGGCCGCGGCAGTCGAACGAGTCGAAATTGTCGAGATCGCTGATGACGCTGCCGAGGCTCGCCGCCAGCGGCGCCATGTCGGTGCGGATCCAGTCCGCGACCGCGGTCGCCATCGGGCAGCGGAAGGTCGCCGCGGGCTTCAGCGAAACCCGCCGCTTGTCCGGCAGCACCACGGCTTCCAGCCGCACCAGGTCCTCGCCGCCGCAATCGCCGGGACCCTTGATGTCGGGAATGCTGGGCGCGATCGCGATCGCGTCTGTCAGCGCCAGCCGGCAGGCCGACGGCGGTGGCGGGGCCGCGGGCTTTTCGGATTCGACGACCGGCGCATCGGCCGGACGCGGCTGCGGCAACGGCGGGGACGCGGCCTGTTCGGCCGGCTTGTCAGCCTCGACAGGAGGCGGCGGTTTCGCCGCCGCGGGTTTTTCGGGTTCGATGACCGGCGCATCGGCCGGACGCGGCTGCGGCAACGGCACCGATGCGGGCCGCGCGGGGAGCGCCGCCTGCCGCCGCGGCTTCGGCCTGTGGCCCCCAAACAGGTCGCTCCACAGATCATGCTTCCGAGCGGCAGCAGGCTCGGTTTGCGCGCAAAGCATCAGCAGCACTGTTGCAACGGTAACCATTGCCGTGAAGGTGCGGCCAAAGCCCTCACAAGGCCATTTGCGGCTTGCTTTCTGCGCGCTAAAGTTCATGGCAATTCCATGAAGACCTGCGACAGGCGATAACACCATCTGGAGGAACGTTCGCATGCTTGGACTGATGCAAGATTGGCCTTTGCTTTGCCACCGGATTATCGAGCACGCAGCGTCGATTCACGGCACGCAGGAGGTCGTAACGCGATCGGTCGAAGGCCCCATTCATCGCACCAATTACGCCGAAATCCGCGACCGCGCCCTGAAGGTCTCGCAACGCCTCGACCGCGACGGCATCAAGCTCGGCGACCGCGTCGCCACCATCGCCTGGAACACCTGGCGCCATCTTGAAGCCTGGTACGGCATCATGGGCATCGGCGCGATCTGCCATACCGTCAATCCGCGGCTGTTTCCCGACCAGATTGCCTGGATCGTCAATCATGCGGAGGATCGCGTGGTGATGACGGATATCACCTTTGTACCGATCCTGGAGAAAATCGCCGACAAGCTGCCAAGCGTGGAACGCTACGTCGTGTTCACCGACGCGGCGCACATGCCAAAAACCACCCTGAAGAACGCGGTCGCCTATGAGGACTGGATCGCGGAGGCGGACGGAGATTTCAAGTGGAAGACGTTTGACGAAAATACCGCGGCGGCGATGTGCTACACATCCGGCACCACGGGCGACCCCAAGGGCGTGCTGTATTCGCATCGTTCCAACGTTCTCCACGCATTGATGGCTAACACCGGCGATTCCCTCGGTGCGAATGCTGCCGATACAATGCTTCCGGTGGTTCCCCTGTTCCATGCCAACAGCTGGGGCATCGCTTTCTCGGCGCCGTCGATGGGAACCAAATTGGTGCTGCCCGGCGCGAAACTCGACGGCGCGTCGGTATTCGAGCTGTTGGACGCCGAGAAGGTGACGCATACCGCCGGCGTTCCGACGGTGTGGCTGATGCTGCTCAACCATATCGCCGCCAATCAGCTGAAACTGCCTCATCTGCGGATGGTGGTCTGCGGCGGCTCGGCGATGCCGCGCTCGATGATCAAATCGTTCCTCGACATGGGGGTCCAGGTCCGCCACGCTTGGGGCATGACCGAGATGAGTCCGATCGGCACCCTCGCCTCGCTGAAACCTCCGTTCAGTGAACTCACCGGCGAGGCCCGGCTCGACGTTCTCCAAACCCAGGGCTACCCGCCGTTCGGCGTCCAGATGAAGATCACCGACGATGCCGGCAAGGATCTGCCATGGGACGGCAAGACGTTCGGACGGCTGAAGGTGAGCGGCCCGGCGGTATCGAAGGCCTATTTCCGCGTCGATGCCGACATTCTCGACCAGGACGGCTATTTCGACACCGGCGACGTCGCAACCATCGACGCCAACGGATACATGCGGATCACCGATCGCTCCAAGGATGTGATCAAATCCGGCGGCGAATGGATTTCGTCGATCGATCTGGAAAACCTCGCGGTCGGACATCCCGCGATCGCGGAGGCCGCCGTGATCGGCATCCATCATCCCAAATGGGACGAGCGTCCGCTGCTGATCGTGCAGCTCAAGCAGGGCCATAGCGCGACGCGCGAAGACATCCTGAAATACATGGAAGGCAAGATCGCCAAATGGTGGATGCCGGATGACATCGTGTTCGTCGACGGCATTCCCCACACCGCGACCGGCAAGATCCTGAAGACCGCGTTGCGCGACCAGTTCAAGGCGTACAGTTTTCCCAACGCGGCAGCGTAGGGTACTAACCTCTCCCCACTCTGCGTGGGGAGAGGTTAAGAACGCCCCTGCGCGCAATCCACCCTTGAATTTGCCGCAGGACCGTGGTCTCAAGCGGGCCAGTGTGCAGCCCGGCAGCATTTCGCCCGGCAAGGCTCCAACCCGGCAGATTTCTGACCTATGGCCCGCAGGTTTTCCGCTCCCTATCAGTCGGAGCCCGTGTCCAGCCTCGCGTCATGGGCGCGCAATCTGGCGGTATTCTCGATAGTCGCGGTGCTGGTCTCGATCTTCATCGTCCGCTTCGGCTTCCTCGAAGTGAAACCGGCGCTGGCGACGTTCTTCGGCGCGCTGGGCTGCGCCGGTCTTTCGATTCTAGTCAGCCTCGCCGCCTTTGTCGCGATCTGGCAGAACGGTTCGCGCGGCATGGGCCGCATCCTGCTGGCGCTGTTGATCGACGCGGCGGTGCTTGCCTATCCCGCCTATCTCGCCGTGCAATATCGCAAGCTGCCGCCGATCCACGATATCACCACCGATCCGATCGATCCGCCGCGCTTCGACGCGCTGGCGGGCTTGCGCACCGGCGAGGGCGCCAACACCGCCGTCTATGCCGGGCTGTATTCCGCCGAACAGCAGCGGCACGCCTATCCCGATATCGAGACGGTGGAACTCGACGTCCCCGTGCAGCGGGCCTATGAGGTCACGCTGCAGCTGATCGCCAAGCGCAAATGGCTTGTGATCGACGAGCGCGCCCCGCAGCTGCCGCGCCGCACCGGCCGCATCGAGGCGGTGGCGCGGACGCCGATCATGGGATTCCGCGAGGACGTGTCGATCCGCGTCACGCCCGACGGTGAGGGATCGCGCGTCGATATCCGCTCGTCGTCCCGCTATTTCGAGAGCGATCTCGGCAGCAACGCCGCGCGCGTTACCAAACTGATGGAAGATATCAACAACGCCGTCGACAACGCCAAGCCGGTGAAGAAACCGCAAGCCCCGGCCAAGGTTCAGCCGAAGGTCGTGAAGAAGTAGGAAGCACTTTCGTCATTCCGGGGCGACGCCAACGGGTCCGCGCAGAGCGCGGCCCGATGACAGGCTCCGCGGCGAACCTCAGAGGTGCAATTGCACATCGGGGAATCTCGAGATTCCGGGTTCGTGCTTCGCACGCCCCGGAATGACCAAAAGATCACGCCAGCCGATACGTCCCGCCGATCAGCGGGTCGCCATCCGTCGCCACGATCCCGCGCGCGACCAGGTCTTCCAGATGCGCCAGCACGGAATAGCCCGCGGCGCCGGTCAGCCGCGGGTCGATGCCGATATAGATCGCGCGCACCATGGCGGGAATATCCGCGTCGCCTTTTGCAAGGCGGTGCAGGATCGAGGCTTCGCGGGCCTGCCGGTGCCGGATCAGGAAACGCACATAGCGCGGACCTTCCGGGATTTCCGGGCCGTGACCGGAGAAATACAGATCCTCAGTCCGCGCCGTCAGTCGCTCGAGCGAGGCCATGTAGTCGATCATCGATCCGTCCGGCGGCGCCACGATCGATGTCGACCAACCCATCACATGATCGCCCACGAACAAGAGTTTGCGCTCGCGCCAGGCGAAAGCCAGATGGTTGGCGGTGTGGCCCGGCGTCGCCACGGCCTGCAGCGCCCAGCCGGAACCTTCGATGGTCTCGCCGTCGCGCACCTCGATGTCGGGCTTGAAGTCGCGGTCGGCGCCGGATTCCGAGGATATCGCTTCGCTTTCGTAGCGCGGCCGCGACGCGCGATGCGGACCCTCGGCATACACGGGAGCGCCGGTGGCGGCCTTGATGCGCGCGGTGTTCGGCGAGTGGTCGCGGTGGGTGTGGGTGACCAGGATATGCGTCACGGTCTCATTGCGCACGGCGTCTAGCAGCGCCGCCGCATGGGCTTCGTCGTCGGGCCCGGGGTCGATGATCGCGACGTTGCCCCTGCCCACGATATAACTCACCGTGCCTGTGAAGGTGAAAGGGCTCGGATTGTTGCAGAGAATCCGCCGCACACCGGGTCTGATACCATCGACCACGCCGGGCTTCAGCGGAAAATCACGGTTGAACGGGACGTCGTCATTGTCGGCCATGGGGTACCCTACTCGATGCCGGTCGCATGGTGCCTGAAGCACGCACAGCCGTCATACCCCGCGAAAGCGGGGGTATCCAGTAATCGCTGATGTTCCAGATAAGACGAGACGGCACGGAATACTGGATCGTCCGCTGGAGCCTGTCATCGGGCGGCGCGACGCGCCGACCCGGTGGCGGACGATGACGCCGGAATGTGGAGCCACGTCCAGGATTTCCATCGGCGCCTTACGAAAACGCCTGAATGCCGGTGATGGCGCGGCCGAGAATGAGGGCGTGGACGTCGTGGGTGCCCTCATAGGTGTTCACGGTCTCCAGATTCTGCGCATGCCGCATCACGTGGTATTCGATCTGGATGCCGTTGCCGCCATGCATGTCGCGAGACATGCGCGCGATGTCGAGCGCCTTGCCGCAATTGTTGCGCTTGACGATCGAGATCATCTCCGGCGCCATCTTGCCTTCGTCCATCAACCGTCCGACCCGCAACGAGGCCTGCAGGCCGAGCGCGATGTCGGTCTGCATGTCCGCCAATTTTTTCTGCACCAGCTGCGTCGCCGCCAGCGGACGATTGAACTGCTTGCGGTCGAGCGTGTATTGCCGCGCCCGCGCCATGCAGTCTTCCGCAGCCCCCATCGCGCCCCAGGAAATGCCGTAGCGGGCGCGGTTGAGGCAGCCGAACGGTCCCTTCAGGCCGGATACGTTGGGCAGCAGCGCATCCTCCGGCACTTCCACGCCTTCCATCACGATCTCGCCGGTCACGGACGCCCGGAGTGAGAGTTTGCCGCCGATCTTCGGCGCCGAGAGGCCCTTCATGCCTTTTTCAAGAATGAAGCCGCGGATATGGTTGTTGTGCTCGGCGGACTTCGCCCACACCACGAATACGTCGGCGATCGGCGCGTTGGAAATCCACATCTTGGTACCGGTGAGCCGATAGCCGTCGGCCGTCTTCTCGGCGCGGGTCTTCATGCCGCCGGGATCGGAGCCGGCGTCCGGCTCGGTCAGGCCGAAGCAGCCGACCCACTCGCCGGTCGCAAGCTTGGGCAGATATTTCTTGCGCTGGTTCTCGTCGCCATAGGCATAGATCGGGTGCATCACCAGTGACGACTGCACCGAATTCATCGAACGATAGCCGGAATCGACGCGCTCGATCTCGCGCGCCACGAGGCCATAGGCGACGTAGCTCGCATTGGCGCAGCCATATTCCTCCGGCAGCGTAATGCCGATCAGGCCAAGTTCGCCCATCTCGTGGAAGATG
>DATHHQ010000611.1:0-4546 GCA_035490095.1 Bradyrhizobium sp. | reverse complement strand
ACCTGGCTGAACGAGCGCATCGCGCCGTAGCCGGCATTGTTGATCACCACCACGGTCAACGGCAGTTTGCGTTGCGCCGCCGTCCACAGCGCCTGGATCGAATACATCGCGGAGCCGTCGCCGATCAGGCAAACGGTCCTGGTGTCGGGACGCGCAAGCGCGATGCCGACCGAGGCCGGGAGGCTGTAACCGAGGCCGCCGCTCGCCATGGTGTAAAAACTGTCTTGGCCACGCATCGGCATGAACTTTTGCATCGCCGGACGATGCGACGGGGCTTCCTCCACCAGCGCGGCATCGGCCGGCATCGCCGCCGAAAGCGTGTGCAGCAGGAAATCAACCGGTATCGGATCGGCCGCGATCGGTGCCGGTGGCAAGACGCGGCGCGCCGGCATCGCGCGTGTGGCTTCCGGCAGCAGATCGATCAGCATCGTCAGCGCGGGCTTCATGGTTGCGATGATGCTGGTGCCGAGCGGCGATACTGCGGCTGCGGTGGGATCGTCGGTAATCTGGAACAGCGTGGTCGCGCCATCGAAGATCGAAGCATGGCCTTCGACGTGGAAGGTGAACACAGGCGCGCCGATCACGACCACCAGATCGTGCTCACGCAAGGCGTCCGAGAGTTGAGCCGGCGAGGCATGCAGGAAGCCCGCGAATAGCGGATGCCGTTCCGGGAAACTGCAGCGCGCCGAAAACGGGCTGACCCAGACGGCTGCCTTCGCCTTCTCCGCAAGGCGCACTATCAGATCGACGGCTCGCGCGCGATCGACACCGGGGCCGACGACGAGGGCAGGGTGTTTGCTGAGCGAAAGGGCAGCGACGAGAGCCTTCATCGCCTCAGGCTCCGGGCCGAGCTCCCTGCTGATCTCGCGGGCTTCCACCGGTTGGGTCTGATGGGTCCAGTCGTCGATCGGCACCGAGACGAAGGTCGGTCCGCAGGGCGGCTGCATCGCCACGTAGTAAGCGCGCGCGATCGCGGCCGGAACGTCTTCGGCGCGCGCAGGCTCGACGCTGAACTTGACGTAGGGACGCGGAAATTCCGCAGCGCGCTCGGCATACAGAAACGCCTGCAGTGGCAGGATGCTGCGCGCCTGCTGGCCCGCGGTGATCACCAGCGGCGTCTGGTTGCGGTGGGCGGTGTAGATATTGCCAAGCGCGTTCCCAACGCCGGCCGCCGAATGCAAATTGACAAAACCGGCGTTGCGGGTGGCCTGGGCGTAACCGTCGGCCATGCCGATCACGGAGGCTTCCTGCAGTCCCAGCACATAGTCGATATCGTCGGGCCAGTCGCTCAGGAACGGCAATTCCGTCGACCCGGGATTGCCGAACACCTTGCGGATTCCGAACGTCCGCAACAGGTTAAGCGTGGCATCCTTGACGGTGAGCGATTTGCTGTTCGCTTTCGGCTTTTCACGCGATGGCATTGACGATCCTCATGAGCCCCGTGCGGCAACGTGCTCACCGCGAGTTCGGTTTACCTCTCCCATGGGGAGAGGTCGGCGCGCAGCGCCGGGTGAGGGGGCCGGGCTATCGATAGGTCGTAACCCCTCACCCCAACCCTCTCCCTATGGGAGAGGGAGCAGACTTCCGCTTGATCAACCTCTGCGTCCTCACCATATGGCGGTGCCTTTCATCGTCTGCTGACCGGCCGAATTCGCGGTCCACAGGTCCATGCCAGCGCTGGTGTCGTTGGCGTTGATGCTGAACACGCTGCCTTCGAACAGCGGCTGCACGCCGCGATAGCTGAATTTCTTCGGCGCGACGCCGCCATGGAGCTTCGCCGCGAATTCCACCAGAAACGCCGCCTGCATCGGGCCGTGGAAGATCAGCCCGGGATAGCCCTCGACTTTGGTAACGTAATCGCGGTCGTAATGGATGCGGTGACCGTTGAACGTCAGCGCCGAATAGCGAAACAGCAGCACGGGATCGGCTATATGGCTTTCGCTGTGCTGCGCCAATCGGGGGGCCGACGCTGGTTTGGCTGGCGCGGCCGGCTGCGCCGCCGACATATCCCGATAGACGATATCCTGCCGCTCGCGGATGGCGGTGCCGCGCGGCGTCGTGATCAGATGTTCGACGGACACGAAACACAATACGCCGGTGCTGCCGGTCTTCATCGTCACGTCGGCAATGCGTGAGGTGCGCGTCGCCTCGTCGCCGACACGCAAGGCATCGAAAAATTCAAGCTCGCCGCCGGCCCACATCCGCCGCGGCAGCGGCACCGGCGGCAGAAAGCCTCCGCGCGTGGGGTGGCCGTCCGCGCTCAATTCCGACATCGGGTAAACCGGTTGCGCCAGGCACCAATGCACCGTGAACGGCGCCGCGTCACCCGGCTTCGGCCTGCCGATTTCCATGAACAGGGTCGCGCGCAGGCCCTTGACCAGTTGCGCGGTCACGATGTCGGAGGCTGCTTCGGTGCGGCCGATCCATTGGCGCAAATGATCGAGATCGGGTTTGTCGGTCATGACGTTTTGGTCCGGGCGCGAGGAGCTTTGGCGACGTCGCTGTGATCGCCGATGCCGGGCACGGCGCCATAGTGACGCGGTTGATCGACGACAATGGCAGCCGGCGCCGGATAGGTCACCGGCCCCGCCGGCGTGTCCACCTCGATGCGGCGCAGATGCGGGTGCACCGCGAGGTCAGCCATGGTGTTGACCTCGGCAAACGCAATATCGGCGTCGGACAGGTGCTTCAGCAGATCGTCACGCGTCATCGTCGCGAAGATGTCGCCGACGGTCTTGTCGGTGAGCTGGCGGTTGCGAACCCGCTCGACCATGTTGGAAAACCTGGCATCCTCCGGTAGCGCCGGCTGGCCCAGAACGTCCGCACACAACTTCTTCCATTCGCGTTCGCTTTGGATCGAAATCAAAATGTCCTTGCCGTCCTTCGAGCGGAACACGCCGTAGGGTGCGATCGACGGATGCGCGAGCCCCATCCGCTGCGGCGGGTTGCCGGCCTCGGCATTGAGCAGCGGCACCGACAGCCAGTCGGCCATCACGTCGAACATCGAAATCCGGATATCCGCGCCCTTGCCGTTGCGCGAGCGCGCGATCAACGCTTCGAGGATGGCGGCATGCGCGGTGGCGCCGGTGGCGATATCGACGATGGAAAGACCGACGCGCGACGGGCCGTCCGGACCGCCGGTGATCGATGCCAGCCCGCTTTCGGCCTGGATCAACAGATCATAGGCCTTGCGGTGCGCGTAGGGGCCGTCATCGCCATAGCCGGATATGGTGCAGCAGATCAGCGACGGATAATCTTTCTTCAGGCGGTCCAGCGAAAAGCCGAGCTTGTCCATCGAGCCCGGCTTGAGATTCTGGATCAGCACGTCCGCGCCGGCGATCAGCTGTTCGAGGCTCGCGCGTCCTTCCTTGGTCGCGAGGTCGATGGCCACCGAATCCTTGCCGCGATTGAGCCAGACGAAATAGCTGCTTTGTCCTTTCGCCGCGGCATCGTAGCCGCGTGCAAAGTCGCCCTCGGGCCGCTCCACCTTGATCACATGCGCGCCGGCATCGGCCAGCCGCGAGCTGCAGAATGGTGCGGCGACCGCCTGTTCGACGGCAATGACAATCAGTCCCTCAAGCGGCAGCATCATTGTTTCTCAGTAGGAGCGGGGCATGCCCAGCACGTGCTCGGCAAGGTGCGACAAGATCAGATTGGTCGAGATCGGCGCGACCTGATAGAGCCGCGTCTCGCGGAATTTGCGTTCGATGTCGTATTCTTCGGCGAAGCCGAAGCCGCCATAGGTCTGCACGCAGGCGTTGGCAGCTTCCCAGGAGGCGTCCGCCGCCAGCATCTTGGCCATGTTGGCTTCCGCGCCGCAATCGAGGCCAGCTTCATATTTGCGCGTTGCTTCCTTGACCATCAGCTCGGCGGCGCGCATCGACGCATAGGCCTTGGCGATCGGAAACTGGATGCCCTGGTTTTGGCCGATCGGACGGCCGAATACCACGCGCTCCTTGGCGTAGCTTGAGGCCTTGGCGATGAACCATTTGGCGTCGCCGACGCATTCCGAGGCGATCAGGATGCGCTCGGCATTCATGCCGGACAGGATGTAGCGAAAGCCCCTGCCTTCCTCGCCGATCAGGTTTTCGGCCGGCACCTTCATATCGGTGAAGAACACTTCGGTGGTGGAGTGGTTCATCATGGTGCGGATCGGACTGATCGAAAGCCCGTGGCCCTTTGCCGCCTTCATATCGACGATGAAGACCGACAATCCGTCGGTGCGCTTGGCCGCCTGCTCCTTCGGTGTCGTGCGCGCGAGCAGGATCATCAGATCGGAATATTCGGCGCGACTGGTCCAGATTTTCTGGCCGTTGACGATGTAGCCGTCATTGCCGTCGCGCCTGGCAAAGGTCTTCAGCGAGGAGGTGTCGGTGCCGCTGGTCGGTTCGGTCACGCCGAATGCCTGCAGCCGCAATTCGCCGCTGGCGATCTTCGGCAGCCATTTTGCCTTTTGCGCGTCGCTGCCGTGGCGAAGCAGCGTGCCCATCGTATACATCTGCGCATGACAGCCGCCGCCATTGCAGCCGGCGCGCTGGATCTCCTC
>DATHHQ010000610.1:0-3198 GCA_035490095.1 Bradyrhizobium sp. | reverse complement strand
GTGGCCGGCGTGTGCGGACAATTCACCGAGATGATATCCATCCGCGCCAGCATCTGGTCGAGGCTTTCCCAATAGGTCGCGCCCAGTTCGTCGGCGATCCGCGGCGCGACGGGACGGCGGTTGTGGTAATGGATTTGCAGGCCGAAGGCATGGGCGCGGCGCGCCACCGCCTGGCCGATGCGGCCCATGCCGATGATGCCGAGCCGCTTGCCGCCGATGCGATGGCCGAGCATCCAGGTCGGCGACCAGCCCGGCCAGTTCTTGCCCTCGGTGAGGATCGAGGCGCCTTCGATCAGCCGCCGCGGCACCGCCAGGATCAGCGCCATCGTCATATCGGCGGTGTCTTCGGTCAGGACCTTCGGGGTGTTGGTGACGGTGATGCCCCGCGCATGCGCTGCGATGACATCGATATTGTCGACGCCGTTGCCGAAATTGGCGATCAGTTTCAGCTTGCAGTCGGGCTGCTTGAGAAGCTCTTCGGTGATCACGTCGGTGACGGTCGGCACCAGGATATCGGCTGAGCGAACCGCGTCGGCGATTTGTTCCGGCGTCAAGGGCGTATCATCGAGATTGAGCTGGGCGTCGAACAGCTCGCGCATCCGGGTCTCGATCGAGTCCGGCAGCTTGCGCGTCACGACAACGAGAGGCTTTTTCTTAACGGACATGTCCTGCTCTCATGAGGCTCTCGCTCGTAGTGGCTGCGCCGTTCAGGCCTCATTAACCCGGTTGTTCGACACTGCGGCTGCCGTGTGGTCCCGGCGTTCCCTTTGGGTTCCCGATATCTCCCCTGGATTTCCCAAGGGGGATTTCGGGGCTTGTCTTGGTGGTAGGCGTCCTCTCTAGCAGAAGGCCGGCCCAAGACAAGAACCCGAACTGACAGTCCGAGGGGGTAATCGGGGCCGGGTACAGGGGGTTTAAGGGGTCGACGTTCGCTGGTGCTTCAACTCCAGGAATTTGAGTCGGTATCCCGGCAGGAGACGAGTTGATGGCGTTGAGGCGTTTTTTTTCTGCAGTGGTGCTCGCAGCGGTGTTGCTGGCGGCGTCGGTAAGTGCAGGATTTTCGGCAAAGGATTCGCCCGTCACCACCAGCGGGTTGCCGGTGCCGCGTTATGTCAGCCTTAAATCCGATCACGTGAATGTCAGGGCCGGTCCGACCAAGGACAACGACGTCGCCTGGGTCTATACCCGTTCGGGCCTGCCGGTTGAAATCACCGCTGAATTCGAGAACTGGCGCCGGGTCCGGGATTCGGAGGGAGCCGAGGGCTGGGTCTACCACTCGCTGCTGTCCGGTCGCCGCACCGCGGTCATCACCATGAAGACCAAGGACGAACTCGCGCCGCTCTACGAGAGCGCCGACGAAACCAGCTCGATCGCGGCCCGCCTGCAGGCCGGCGTCGTGGCCCAGGTCAAGCGCTGCACGGCCGGCTGGTGCCGCGTCACCGGCAACGGCTTCGACGGCTGGATCGAGCAGCAGCGGCTGTGGGGCGTCTACGCCGACGAGAAGGTGGAGTAAGGATCGAAATCGGCCACGGCGTCGAGATCGACAATCATTCGTCGTTGCCGGGCCTGACCCGGCAACCTATCCGCTTCCAAAAAACATCGAATGAAGATTGATGGATACGCGGGTCAAGCCCGCGCATGACAAGCAAACGCTAACGTCAGCGCTTCTTGCGCAGCCGGACCACCATGTCGACCCGGGCGATCTCGTAGCCCTCGGGCACTTCCGGCATCTTCTGCAACACCAGATGCGGATCCGGAATGTCGACCAGCTCGTGACTGTTTTCGAGATAGAAGTGATGATGCGCGGACACGTTGGTGTCGAAATAGGTCTTGGTGCCGTCGACGCTGACCTGACGCAGCAAGCCTGCATCGGTTAACTGGTTGAGGGTGTTGTAGACCGTGGCGAGCGACACCGGAACCTTGGCGTGGGTCGCTTCCTCGTAAAGCATTTCCGCGGTGAGATGGCGGGCGCCCTTGCCGAATAGCAGCCAGCCCAGCGCCATACGCTGACGGGTCGGACGCAGTCCGGCCGCCTGCAGCATTTCGTTGACATCGTGCCAGGGACAGCCGGTCAGAGCCGGTTGGCGCCCCGCACTGCGAGCCACGGAGCCGGCATCGTCGGCATTCACACTCGAATCGTCGTTGCTCATGTCTACTGGTGGCACCGTACACTCGCTATCTCAACACTATGGTAATGGAATATAAGAAGGAAATGCGTTAGATGCAAGCTTTTCGCAACTAGACGGAACCCGGACGGGACGTGGCGATTTACCCCCGTCGTGGTGCTTTGCCGTCCGCGGGGCCTATGATAGAGAGCGCGCGGACTTAGCTTTGCGATCTCGGCAAAGGCGAGCGCCGATTGCCGCAGGAGCAATCCTGACCTGCGGTATTCGCGCCATTCCGTGATAACTGGCGCGCTTTCTACGCGAAACGGGTCTTTTTCGCTCAAAAATGCTCTATCGGGATTTTAAGAGAGGCTCAGCAGATGCTGGATCGGCGCGGCGGCTACGAATACGAGGATCTGCTGGCATGCGGCCGCGGTGAGATGTTTGGCCCGGGCAATGCACAATTGCCGCTGCCTCCGATGCTGATGTTCGACCGCATCAGCCAGATTTCCGCGACCGGCGGGGAGTATGGCAAGGGCCTGATCCGCGCCGAACTCGATGTGAAGCCCGATCTTTGGTTCTTCGGTTGCCATTTCAAGGGCGATCCTGTGATGCCGGGATGCCTGGGGCTCGACGCGCTTTGGCAGATGGTTGGCTTCTTTCTGGGCTGGAGCGGTGGCGAGGGGCGCGGCCGGGCGCTCGGCCTTAGCGAACTCAAGCTTTCCGGGCAGGTGATGCCGAACGTGCGCAAGATTGTGTACAACGTCGACATCAAACGCGTGATCCGTCTAAAGCTCGTGTTAGGCATCGCCGACGGGTGGCTATCGGCCGATGACGAGATTATCTATCGCGCGAAGGATTTGAAGGTCGGCCTGTTCAAGCAGGAAGCCGCATTGCAGGCGGGAACGTAAGATACTTGCGCAGGCAGGCCGGCCGACGAAGCGGCTTTCGTTTTGACGACGGCCATCACACAAAAACGCAATGACAGGGCGAGGCGATCATGAGGCGGGTTGTCATCACGGGGATGGGCATTGTCTCATCCATCGGAAACAACACCCAGGAAGTGCTTGCGAGCCTCCATGAGGCGAAGTCC
>DATHHQ010000609.1:0-25587 GCA_035490095.1 Bradyrhizobium sp. | reverse complement strand
CTCCGACATATCGGCCAGGGTATAGGTTTCGTGCGGCGAAATCGGGTTGCCCACGCCGGGCTGCACATCGCCCCACCAGCCATGATAGGCCCCGGCGAAACGCACCAGATGCGAGCGGCGGGTGTGGTAGCGGGCGAGCCTCACCGCCTGCATCACCGCTTCGGTGCCGGACATGTGGAACGAGACCTCGTCGAGCCCCGAAATCCCGCACAGCCGCGTGACATTGTCGGCAACGACCGGATGGTACGGCCCGAGCACCGGGCCGAGCGCATGGGCGCGGGCTTCGGCCTTGGCAATGCAGTCCTTGTAGAAGTCATTGCCGAAAATATTGACGCCATACGAGCCGGTCAGATCGTGGACGACATTGCCGTCGAGATCCGTGACCGTGACCCCCGCCGACGACTGCACGAACGCGCCGGTGCCCAGATGTTCCCGGACCAGCCGGCTGTACTGAAACGGCACCCGGTAGGCTTCGGTGAACTGCAGGTCGGAGATTTTCTCCGAAGCTTGCAACGTCATTTCCCGGCTGCGGGCGAACCGGTCCCGGTAGAGCTGGGCGAGCCGGAAGAAGCCGTCCTGACGCTGGGTGGCTACCTCAGCCGGCGCGCCGTCGGAACGGAAAAAATCGTTGATGTCGAATTCATAGAACGGGATCAGGCGCGCCACCCGGCGCGACATCTTGGAATGCCCGGTCAGCGAGCCGTGCTTGGCCCGCGACAGCGCCAGCCGCGCTCGCAGCTTGGGGTATGCGGCCGCGGTGGCCATGACCGCGGCGCCGGCGAAAGAGAGAATCGGGAGAGACGAATCCATGCCGCTAAGCGCTACTCAGTCCAGCTGACAGATTCATGACAATTCGCAGCCTGATCTCAACTCTGTCGCAACAGGAAGATCTGAACTTCCTGC
Organism: Bradyrhizobium sp.; assembly: GCA_035490095.1. Taxonomy (GTDB): domain Bacteria; phylum Pseudomonadota; class Alphaproteobacteria; order Rhizobiales; family Xanthobacteraceae; genus Bradyrhizobium. The sequence continues at coordinate 24,684 of DATHHQ010000609.1, read as the reverse complement.
TGACCAATCGAATTCCGCGCGCGGCGCTGACGCGGTTCGTGGGCTGGTTCAGCAAGATCGAACACCCCCTGATCCGCGACCTCTCGATCGCCTGCTGGCGGCTGTTCTCCGATCTCGATCTTTCCGAAGCGCGCAAGACAAGCTTCACAAGCCTGCACGATTGCTTTACGCGCGAACTGCGTCCGGGCCTGCGTCCGCCCGACCCTGACCCGTCGATCGTGGTCAGTCCGTCCGATGCCATCATCGGCGCGTTCGGCGCGATCGCCGACACCGAACTGTTTCAGATCAAGGGCGCGCCTTACTCGCTGCTTGACCTGCTCGGCGATCCCGCGCTGGTGGCCGCGCACCGAAATGGACGGTTCATCACGCTGCGGCTTACCTCGAGCATGTATCACCGGTTTCACGCGCCGCACGACTGCCGGATCGAGCAGGTCACGTTCATCAGCGGCGACACCTGGAACGTCAATCCGATCGCGCTGAAACGAATTGAAAAACTGTTTTGCAAGAACGAGCGCGCCGTCATTCGCACCCGGCTGGAAGGCGGCGAGCCGTTAACCCTGGTGCCGGTCGCGGCTATCCTGGTTGCGAGCATCCGGCTGCATTTTCTCGATATCGTGCTCAATGCCGCAAGCCGCGGGCCAACCGTCTTTCCCTGCGATACCAGCGTCCGCAAGGGCGATGAACTCGGGTGGTTCGAGCACGGATCGACGATCATCGTGCTGGCGCCGGACCATTTCGAGTTTTGCGACAACGTCGTGGAATCCGCGCGGATTTTCGCCGGTCAGCCCTTGATGCGAAAGCCGGGTGCGGCTGATTGAGCCACCCCGGGCAAGCGCATCTTCGCAGTCGCTATGATATGCGCCGCCTTCGCGAGGCGATGAAACTAACTTCCGTGTCAGAAACTGTCGCATTTGTCAGTTGAAATCATTGGATCTTTTGAGGTCTGTTGGTCGTCTTCTTTCGGCGGCGGTATCCGTCGCCAGAATTCAACCACGGAGGAATTGGGATGAACAAGAAGCTTCTTAGTTGCCTCGTCGCGGCGTCACTTGCTCTTGCCTCACCGGTGCTTGCTCGCGGTGGCCACGGTGGCGGCATGGGAGGTGGCATGCATGGCGGGATGGGAGGAGGGATGCGTTCCGGCGGCATGCACATCGGCGGCATGGGCGGAGGCGCGCATTTCGGTGGGATGCGCGCAGCGCATTTCAGCGGCAGCCGTTTCGCGGGTGCGCATTTTGCGCATGCCGGATTCTCGCACCGGTTCCATGGCCATCGCTTCCATCACCGCTTCCACCGCTTTGCTTTCGTTGGCGCGCCCTTCGCCTACGCCGCCTACGACAGCTGCTGGCGCAGAGTCTGGACGCCCTATGGACTGCAATGGGTCGACGTCTGCAGCGGCTACGGCTACTAGAGCCTTTGCCGTTTCGATAGAATCGAAACGGGGCTCTAGATTCTTGATTTGACGCGTTTTCTTGACGCGAACCGGTATCCACTTCGCTTGAAAACGCTACTAGCGATCTGGTGAGCTGCTGGAGCGGCGCCTGATGCGTTGGCGTTGTGACGGGTCCCATCGCGTCGGCGCAGTTCGCGAGCAAGGATCCAGACACCGTGATGGTCGTCACTGGAGCATCGTTCCGGCGGGGTGGACGCTGGTTCGACCAATGACGACCATCACACCCGCGGTGCGAGCCGCCTCACGCAAGCTTCAGATTACACGAGTTGATTTCTGATATATATTCCAGCGTGGCGGCTTTCCGATTTTGCCAGACTGATTTCGGCTTTTGGCCAGCCGTTCGGAGACGGAAGACCATGACGGGAGGTCACCGCCGTATTTTGGTCGTCGAGGACGACCCGGAAACCGCCGGCCAGATCGTGGATTCGCTCACCACCAGCGGTTACCAGGTTGATTTGGCCGCCAGCGGCAACGAGGCGCTGAGCCGCGGCGTCGCCAGCGACTATGCCGTGATCACGATTGACCGCATGCTTCCGGACATCGATGGCATCGCGGTCATGCGTCAATTGCGCGACGACGGCATCGCAGCACCCGTCCTGATCATCAGTGCGCTCGGAGAAGTCGACGACCGGGTGCGTGGCTTGCGTGCCGGGGGCGATGACTATCTGGTCAAGCCTTTTTCTTTCGTCGAATTGCTGGCGCGCGTCGAGGCGCTTGGCCGACGCAGCGATACCATTGTCAAGGAGACCATCTTGCGGGTCGGCGATCTCGCGATCGACCTGGTGTCACGGACCGCCAGCCGGCGCGGCAAGCCTATTTTTCTTTTGCCCCGGGAATTCCAGCTGCTGGAGTATCTCGTTCGCAACGAAAGCCGCGTGGTATCGCGGGCCATGTTGCTGCAGCACGTCTGGGATCTTCATTTCGATCCCTCAACCAACATCATCGACGTCTATGTCGGGCGCGTGCGTCGCAAGGTCGACGGCCAGCAAGCCTATCCGCTGATCCATACGGTTCGGGGTATCGGGTACTGCCTCCGTGCTCCTGGCTAAGACCTTAACGTCATCGACGTTCAAGCTGGCGCTGATCGCGATCGGGACCTTCGGCGTGATCGTGTCGGTCATTTTCAGCTACGTCTACCTGTCGACCTCGTCCTATGTGCGGAGCCGATCGGATCGCGCCATCATGACCGAGTATTCGAACCTGCAAGATGCGTACGCGCGATCGGGGCGCGATGGGCTGATCGCCTTGATTCAACGACGCATCGCCGACAAAGGTCTTGCAGACAACGTGTATGTCCTCGCCGATCCTTCGTCGGCCGTTCTGGCCGGCAACCTCAGGGGTTGGCCATCGACGGTCACGGCAGCCAGGGGATGGACGGAGTTTCGCGCCGGCGAGCCGTTACCCGGCGCGACCAACCGGCCGCTGCTGCGCGCCATGCTCGACACATTTCCGGGCGGCGATCGTCTGCTGGTGGGGAGGGATATCAGCGAGCTCGACAGCTTTACCGATCAGATCAAGACAGCCGTGATCTCGGGCGTCGCCTTGATTTTCGTGCTGGCGGGGGTCGCGAGCATCCTGGTGACGCGCCGGACCGTGGGGCGGATCGAATCGATCAACGCGGCCAGCCGGGCCATCATGCTCAGCGGTCTCGACAAACGCATCCCGCTGCGCGGCAGCCATGACGAATGGGATCGCGTGGCGGAGAACCTCAACCTGATGCTGGACCGCATCGAAACCTTGATGGGGGAGGTCAAGCAGGTGAGCGATAATGTTGCGCACGACCTGCGCACGCCGCTGACGCGAATGCGCGGACGGCTGGAGAAGGCCTATCACGGTCGGCGCATGGCTGAGGATGATCAATCGTTGATCGGCGACACCATCGCCGACCTCGACGCCGTGTTGCGGATATTCTCGTCGATTACGCGGATCGCGCAGATTGAGACCCAGGCACGAAAGGGTGCGTTCCGCACCGTGAATCTGGTCGAAATCGCCAGCGAGGTGGTCGAGTTGTACGATGCCGCCGCCGAACAGGACGGCACGCGTCTCACCGTTGTCGGCGACGCTGAGGTGCTGGTGACCGGCGATCGCGATCTGATCTTCGATGCCATCGCCAATCTGGTCGACAATGCGATCAAGCATGGCCGCCCCGGAGGGCAAGTTGTCGTTGCCAACGAAAACATCGAAGGTTCGCCGGTGATCTCGATCGCCGATGACGGTCCCGGCATTCCCGCCGGCGAATACGAGCATGTTTTCAAGCGCTTTTACCGGCTCGAACACAGCCGCTACACGCCGGGAAACGGTCTCGGGCTCAGCCTGGTCGCCGCCGTCGCCCGTCTTCATGGCGCGCGGATCGAAATGCTCGATAACGCGCCCGGTCTCAAGTTCAAACTCTGGTTTTCAGCGCCAGCCGGTTAGTCGCGAAGTGCCGCGACGCTGGAGTCTGATTCAACTCAGCTCGTAGGGTGGGCAAAGGCGCGCTTGCGCCGTGCCCACCTTCCTTTCTCGATGCGATGATGGTGGGCACGCGGAGTTTATCATCGGGCGCGCATTCGCGCGACCCGTTGGCTTTGCCCACCCGATCTGGTTAGTCGCGGATAGCCGCGTCAGCCCTGGCGCCTTTCCTTCCGCGGTTTTCCCTTCGGCGCTGGCAAGGCCGGCCGCCGCTGTTGCAACTGAGGCCTGTTCTGCAATCCGGGCTGGCGCAAGCCGGGCGCATTGGGCTGCCGCTGCAGATTTGGCGGTTGCTGAACGCCCGGCGCGTTCGGCGATCCCGGTTGTGCTTGGCCGCCGGGTTGCTGGCCCGCGCGCGGGGGCAGCCCGGGTTGGGTCGGCGAACCCGGCCGCTGCTGCTGCCCCTGCCGATTGGGAAGGTTCGGTGATGGCTGTCCCGGCCGGTTGGGCGATCCCGGCTGCCGCGAGCCTGGCCGTTGCGGCAAACCGTCCTGCCGCTGCGGGCCGGGCTGTCGCGGCTGGTTGGCGCGGTTCGGATTGTTCAGCGCGGGATTGGCGCGGCGCAACGCGCGTTGCTGGGTCACGACTTGGCGGCCGAGATTTTGTGCTGAATGGACCTGGCGCACAAAACCCTGGTCGCGCAGCGCCTGCTGCGGCGAAATCGTCAGCGGCACCGCGGCGAAGCGCGCGCCGGCCCCGGGGCGTATCGTGAAGCCGCTGGCGCCTTGGGTGAGAAAACCGAGCCTCACCCCGGCGCGGTCATTGACCTCGATCCGCCCGACCTTGCCGTCCGCATCGGGATAAAGCTTGATCGCGACGTTATTCCGGCTTGTGGCCGATGCGCCTTCCGGCACCTCGATCAGACCGGAGGTGCCGCGAATGCCCATCGTCGCGGTCGGTGTCGAAATTTTCATGTCGCCGGTTTTGGCGACCGCGGCGGCCACGAACGCCACCGTGCCCTTGGCGACATCGAACAGCGCGGCGTTTTGCTTGCCGCCGTCCTCATAGACATAATTGTCGACCGTTATCCGTGCGTTGGCGGTGAGATTGAAGGTGGTGGCGTCGTTGAAGGTGACGCCCAGCGTGGAGTTCGCCGAGGTCTGCAGCACGTCGTTCTGAAAAATATCGTCCTTCAGCTTGAGCGCAATTGAATCCTTTTTGCGGATGACGGTCGCGATGCCGGTCAGGGTGGCGACGTTGCCGATCGGTTCCTCGCCCGGGGCTTGCGCATCGGCCGCCTGTGCCGCTGGCGTTTGCGGCGCTGGTGTTTGGGGTGCAGGTGTTTGGGGCGCGGGGGCTGGCTGCGCCTGTGAAAGTCTTGTCGCCGTGGAGGTCGCTCGCAAGGTGCCCGGCGCAGCTTCGGCTTCGATGGGAGACGGCATCGCGAAAACATTCGCGGTGCCGGCCAGCATGAAGCCGGCCAAAAGCCAGACCGCGAATGAAAACCGATGCCGCGTCACGGGGGAGTCCTGAGCAGGGAGGGAATTGGGCGATGGCAGGTAGGCGATTGAGGGCCCGGCCAGCTGAATGCTGCATGAATGTGAACGCCATCGTCGCATGGCCGGATCGAGCAGCTCGATTTCTGGAGCATCATCCGGAAAAGTGGGTACCGGTTTTCCGAAAAGATCATGCTCAAACAAAAAGATAGAGCGGGATGACGATTCGAAGAAAACTCATCCCGCTCTAAGCCGCTACCCTTGACGCATGAAAAACGCCCGGCAGCTGGATGGGTCCAACCGCCGGGCGCTTCAGATTTAAGGTTGTGGCGCGAAAGCCTAGAATACGCCGAGCACGATGGCACCGACAAAGGCGATTGCCAGATACGCGGTAACAACGCTCAGTCTGCTGACCAAAGGACCCATGAAGGTCATCGGGAAATCTCCCTGGTTCACGTCACTGCCCGCTTTAACGCCGAAGCTAGCAAAGCGTTCCAGGCGGAAAAAGTCAGCCCTGCTGCTTCATCCCTGACTGTTCGGGCATTGGAACCGCCGCCGACGTGGTTAAAGACTCGTGAAAACAACGCGTTGATGAGTCCTTAAATAAATTGGTCGAACGTGCGCGGATGACGCGCGGAGTTCGCTTGTACCTCGTCGGCTCCTTTGTCCTTGTCTCGCTAGCGGGTTGCGGCCGCGGATTTTTTCAATCCGCGGCGCGTGAACCGTGGCGTGCCGAGGCCGAAATCGCATGCCTGAAGTCCGGCGCGGTCAAGGAAAACGCCGAACTGGTCCGGATCAGCCCGATTTCAGGGCCCGGGGTTTGCGGCGCGGAGTATCCGCTCAAGGTCGCAGCGCTTGGCGAAAGCAGCGGCAGCTTGGGCTTTGCCGACGACCCGCGGCCGCCCGGAAGCGTTGGCAATCAGCCGCGCTGGCCGGTTTCGCGGCCGGCGGCTCCGGCGCCGGCGCCGTATTATCCGGATCCCCAGTCGCGGCAGCCCGGCTACGGCGCTTCATCCAATGCTTCGATTTCCAGTGCTCCGATTTCCAATGCCCCGATTTCACTGACCGCACCGGGTGTCAGCCGGGAGGAAGACGACATCGATCTGCCGCCCGAGGGCGCGCCCGGGTCGAGCGAGCCAGCCGCGCAGGGGGCGTATCGCGCGCCGTATCCGGGCCCGCAGACCTATCCGCCGCGCGACCGCTATTCCGCGCCCACTTCGGCGCGGCCCAACGTTGCTCCCGGTTTGCCGCGGCTCGGGCCTGCGCAGGGTAATTCCGTCGCCGCATTCGGGCCGGTTGCCGTCAGGCCCGCGGCGACGCTGGCCTGTCCGATCGTCTCGGCGCTCGATCGCTGGCTCGCCGACTCCGTGCAGCCGGCAGCCCAGCGCTGGTTCGGTGCCCGCGTCGTCGAGATCAAGCAGATCTCCGCCTATTCCTGCCGCGGCATGAACGGCAAATCGCGCGCGCATATTTCCGAGCACGCCTTCGGCAATGCGCTGGATATCGCGGGCTTCACGCTCGCAGACGGACGGCATATTTCGGTGAAGGATGGCTGGAAGGGCGTGCCGGAAGAGCAGGGCTTTTTGCACGCCGTGCAGGCCGCCGCCTGCCAGCAGTTCAGCACCGTGCTGGCGCCGGGCTCCAACGTCTATCATTACGATCACATCCACGTCGATCTGATGCGCCGCGCCAGCCAGCGCGTGATCTGCGAGCCGGCCGCGCTCTCGGGCGAGGAGGTCGCCGCTAGGGCAGGCCAGCGCAACCCCTACGCATCGCGCGCACCGTTCGTGACGGGATCGCTCGGCGGCAACAAGGCCGCGCCGTCTCGGCACAAGTTCAGCGGCAAGGTCAATGAAGAAGACGAATTCGAGGACGACTAGGGCGTTGGTCCCTCACGAGTACTTGCTGAGCCATCGTCATGTCTTCCCGTTCGCCAGCATCCTGGCGCGGATCTCGGATTTCAGCACCTTGCCGACTTTGGAGCGCGGAAGGTCATCCCAGACTTCAATCTGCTTGGGCGTTTTGACGCTGCCGACTCGCTGCTTCACGAAGGCCGATACCGCGGCGACATCGACGGTGCGTCCCGCTCTCGGCTGCACCACAGCGACAACGCGTTCGCCCCACTTGTCGTCCGGCAAACCGATGACGGCACAATCCTGAATGGTTTCGTGGGCCTGCAGGGCATTCTCAACTTCGACGGAATAGACGTTGAAGCCGCCAGTAATGATCATGTCTTTTGCGCGATCGACGATGTAAAGGAAATTGTCCGCGTCCAGGTATCCGATATCGCCAGTATGATGCCAGCCGTGCACAGAGGCCTCCGCCGTTGCTTCGGCGTTCTTGTAGTACCCATCCATCACCAGCGATCCACGAACGACGATTTCGCCGCGTTCTCCGGCCGGCATCAGATTGCCGTCGCCATCCATGATGCCGACCCGAACCAGCGGCCCGACGCGGCCTGCCGACGACAAACGTCCGGTCGCGATCGAACCGTCGGGATTGTAATGGTCCTCAGGCGGCAGCATCGAGATCATCATCGGTGCTTCGGTCTGTCCAAAGAGCTGTGCCATCGGGCCGATCTTTTCCAGCGCCTCGGTCAGGCGCGCCACCGAAATCGGGGCCGCGCCGTACCAGAAGCATTGCAGCGAGCTGAGATCAGCGCTTTCGAGCTTCGGATGATCCAAAAGCATGTAGATGACGGTTGGCGGAAGGAATGTGTGCGTGACCCGGTAGCGTGCGATCAGATCGAGGAATTCGCCGGTGTCTGGATGATGCATGATCACCACTCGGCCTCCGAGCGTCATGATCGGAAAACACAGCACACCGGCAGCATGCGTCAGCGGCGCGAGCGCAAGATAGGTCGGGCGCCCCCTGAATGGATAGCCCATCAGGGTCAACGCAGTCATGGTTTCGATGTTGCGTCCCGAGAGCATCACGCCTTTGGGTTTGCCGGTCGTTCCGCCGGTGCCGGGTATGAGCGCAAGATCATCAACGGGATCGCGCTGAAAGGGCTGGCCGTCGACATCGGCAAGCCAACGCTCGAACGACGGCGCGAAAGACATATCGGTGTCGAGACATACGAGCTTGCGCAGCTTCGGCAGGTCAGGCCTTAATTTGTCGACCATCGGCGCGAAGCCGCTGTGAAACAGCAACAGGCTGCAATCGAACGCATCGAGGATGAACTGGTTTTCTGCCGCCTCGTTGCGTGGATTGATCGGACACCAGACGGCTCCGGCGCGCGAAATGCCGAATACGCAGGCAAAGGCGATCGGATCGTTGCCGGACAGGATCGCGACCTTCTCCCCGGGGGTAACGCCGGAATTGGCTAATCCGCGTGCGATCCGATAGCTGAGGCGCTGCACGTCGTCATAGCTCAGGTCCCTTCCGTCCATGGTCAGGCATGGAGCATCAGAACCAAGCGAGGTGCCCTTATCCAGATAGTCGACAAGCCGCATGGACTACCTCCCGGAGAGAAGGCGGATGGCGCGGTGGTACGCGCCACCCGGTTGCATCAATTGTGGACCGTCAGAATTGGGTTCATCACCAGTCCGAAGCTTCGCAACTGGCCTAGCAGTTCCCGATGCCCGAACGCCTGACAGGCGGAGGCAAAGCCAACCTTCCTGGGAGCAGTCTGCAGCAGCGAGAATGCGGCGAAGGCCTGCAGCATTCCGGTCTGCTTGTAATTGCAATTGCCGTGGATCACGCAATGGGCGCGACCGAGCGGTCCCGATGCATAGACGGAGTCGATCGAGGTATTGATGCGCGGATTTTCGCGCGGCGGCATGGTTGCTTGCAGCGTTGCGGCGATGTCGGCCAGCGCCTTCTCCTGCTGGTCGGGCGGAAGCGGTTTGATTTTCTCTTTCACCATTTCCTGGGTCTGAACCACGCCCAACATGACGTCGCGCCGCATGACGCCACCGAGCACCCTGCAGTTGGACACGCGCGGATCGTTCTTGAACCAGACCGGATGCGCAGTGCCGCCCCACGGCACGGCGATGGCGCCCTCATGCTGACCGGGAACGTTGACCTCGAAATTGGCAGTTACATCCCATTCAACAAATTTGTTCTGGACGAGATAGTACCAGTTCGCCTTGAGGATGGTGAAAATCGTCTGCGTCGAGGCATAGGTCGGGAACCCCTTCCACAGCACCAGGATGTCGAGCGTATCGAGGCCGGGCGTTTCGAGGCATATGTTGGCTGCGATTTCTCCCGTTGTGTACATCTGCGCGACGTTGGGCGCGAGCAGCAATCCTTTGGCGGCGAATTTTGTCCCCCAGCGCTCCTGCGCCAGCAGCACCCAGTCTTGTTCGCCGGTCGTATCAGTATAATGACAGCCGGCCGCAAGACAGGCTTCGACAACTTCGGGGCCATACTTGATAAATGGGCCGACCATATTGCTGACGACCTGCGCGCCCTTGAACAGCTTGGTCAGCGCTTCGACTGTGTGCTCAACCTCGGCAACTTCGTAGTCCGCGGTTTCGATGCCGGGAATTTTTTCGACAACGGCCTTCACTTTGGCCGCGTCGCGGCCGGCGGCAATAAAGGGAATGTTGTATTCCCGCAGATATTCACAAACCAGACGCCCCGTGTAGCCCGAGACGCCATAGACGATGACAGGTCTTTTCTCGCTCATGTTCATATCCTCCCGAATTTCTATTGTTTTCGTTTGACGATTTACATGCCCATGCCGCCGTCAACCGGCAGGCCGGCACCCGTGATGAAGCGCGCCTCGTTGGAGCAAAGGAAAACAGCGGCGTCGGCCATGTCGCCGACCTCGCCCAACCGGCCAAGCGGCGTTTGCTCGACGACCGAGGCGACGGCGGCGCCGACGTCCGGTGCTAACCCTGCGGCGACGATGTCGTTGGCCAGTTGCATGCCCATATCGGTCGCGACAAGCCCGGGATAGAGACAGTTGACCCGCACACCGTAACCAAGCTTGCCCGCTTCCATCGCGGCGACCCGCGTCATGCGGTCAACAGCCGATTTGGTGCCGGAGTACCCAGCAATGGCCGGGAACGCGATCGTGGCCGCGACCGACGCGATATTGACGATGGCGCCGCCGGCACCTGCACCTCCGCCAGGCCGCATCGCGCGAAACGCATGTTTCATGCCGAGACCGGTGCCGACGATGTTGACGTCGCACATCCGGCGCAGATCCTCAGCCTTGAGATCGACGACGAGCGAGGTAATCTCGATGCCTGCGTTGTTGATCAGGATGTCGTAGCCACCCAGCGTGGTAATCGTGGCTGCGACAGCCTTTTCCCATTGCGCGTCGTCGATGACGTTCAGTTCCACAAAGCCGGTCTTGGCGCCTGTTTTTGCAAGACGGCCGGCGGTGTCCTTGCCGAGATCGGCGAGAATGTCGCCGATCATCACCGAAGCGCCGGCCTTCGTAAGCGCCTCTGCGATCGCAGCACCGATGCCGCGCGCACCGCCAGTGACCAGAGCCTTGCGGCCTGCCAGACTTTTTTCACTCATCGTACACTCCTCCCTTAGTGATTTCATTGTGGCGACGCGCCGGTGCCTGCCGAGCGGTCAGGTGCCGCCCGGTGGGCGCGCCTGTTGCGCATCAGAAAAGACTGTCGGCTGACCGGAATGAACGGTTGGGCAGCGCTGCTGTGCTGCCTGCTCTTCCTCCCCGTGCGCAGCTTCTTCCGGCTGCGATGCTTGGAAACTTGACACTTGCCCAAGAATATCTTGACGATCGTCCAAAATCTATACACTTGTCAAGTAATCCCTTGACCACGAGGGTGGGGGATGATTTCGCAAGGCGCTTCAGGGCATTATTGGCGCCGAGGTGACGCGGTGATTCGGAGTTTGGGCGTGCGCAAAGAAACTGGAGTAACGCAGCGGAAAATTGAAACGACGAGACGGCCGAATAGGCCCTCGGATCGAATCGAGCGTGCGCGGGTCGACAAATTCAGTGCACGACGAATCGAACTTGCCGAGGCTGCGTTGGAAACCTTGGCTGAACTCGGCTATGCGAGGACCAGCCTGCGCGAGATCGCGCAGAAATCCGAATTTACGCACGGCGTGCTGCACTATTACTTCAGCGACAAGGTCGACCTGATCTGCTGTTGTGTTCGTCACTACAAGGCGAAGTGCGTCACGCGGTACGACCAGATCACGTCAGCGGCGCAAAGCCGCGACGAACTGATGAAGGGTTTTCTGGAAAAGCTTGGCGAGACGGTTCGCGACGAGGCTCGGATGCATCGCCTCTGGTACGATCTTCGCTCGCAGTCTCTGTTTGAAGAGGCCTTTCGCGACGACGTCGCCGAGATCGACAAGAGCCTGGAGGATATGGTGTGGCGCGTCGCGTCCCGCTTTGCCTCACTTGGTGGCCGACAGCCTGTCGTCTCCCGGGGCGCCCTCTATGCGCTGTTTGATGGACTGTTCCAGCGATGCCTGCTGCGGCATCTCTCGGGAGACCGCAAGGCGATCGCGGACCTGCGGGAAGAAGTGGAGCGCCTCCTCCCGACCGTTGCATAGTGGCCGGCGGCTGTTCAAACTAGCGCATTGAAGGCAACGCGAACGCAGCGCGCCGAGCGCGTTACCATCGTCTACCCCACCAGCCGCCACCCCACCTGCTTCCCCATCCGCCGCCACCTCGAAAGAGTCTCACGAGGAAGAGCAGCAATATCGCACCGATGGTCGCGTTCACGATTGCATTGATCAGCCCCGTACCGAGATGGATACCTAGCTGAGGCAACAGCCAGCTTCCGATCAAAGCACCCAAAACCCCGACAATGAGGTCACCGACGATCCCAAATCCGGTGCCTCGCACAATTTGACCTGCCAGCCAGCCTGCAACGAGACCGACAAACAGTATCGCCAACAGGCTTTCACTCGACATATTCATGGTGCGATCTCCCATTCTGGTTGGACGCAGCATTGCAAGCTGATATGCCGCCGTCTGTACAGAATTGATTCGTTCGACCCGCATCATCGCAGGTTGTGGCAATCGGCTGGACTCGCCTGTCGGAGCGTAGTGCAATGCGGTGTAACAATCGGCGCGCGCTCCGGAACAAGTGATCCGGATAACAGTTGCTCAGCGACCAAACTGGAGTTGAGCGTGATCCAGACGCCGCCGGACTTAAGATCAGGGAAGATTGGGCCATGCGCTTGTTGATCCTTGCATTGTCGGTCCTGGGGGTTCTCGTCAGTTCGGATGCCGCCAAAGCCGACCGGCGCGTCGCCTTTGTCGTCGGCAACGGCACCTACCAGAATGCGACGCCGCTTCCGAGCCCGCCGATCGATGCCACGTCGATGGCCGCCTTGCTCCGCAACGCGGGTTTCGATGTGGTCGAGGGCATCAATCTCACCCGCGACAAGATGACCGAGCGGCTGCTCGAATTCGGCAAGAAAACCCAAGGCGCGGATGTTGCTGTGTTTTTCTATGCCGGCCATGGCATCGCCATTGACGGCATCAACTACCTGCTGCCAGTCGATGCCGACATCAAATCCGAGATCGATATCAAGCTCGGCAACGCGATCAACGTCGATCTCACCCTCGACCAGACCATGAACGCCGCCAAGGTCAAGCTGGTGTTCCTCGATGCCTGCCGCGACAATCCGTTTGCCGCCAAGATCAAGGCCACAGCGGACACGCGCGGTGTTTCGGTGCAGACGGGCCTCGCCGAAATGAAATCCGGCGAAGGCACCCTGATCGCGTTCGCCGGCGGCCCGGGACAAACCGCGCTCGATGGCGAGGTCGGCACCAATAGCCCGTTCACCCGGGCGCTGCTGGTCCATATCACCCAACCGGCAGTCGAGATTCAGCAGGCAATGACGCAGGTTCGCGGCCAGGTCTATGAACAGACCAGGCGGGCGCAACTGCCTTGGGGGTATACCAATCTGATCGGCGCGGTTTATCTCAATCCGGTTGCGGCGCCCGCAGCTGCCGCCGTTGCGGGGAATCCGCAGGGATCCGCGGCCAGCGCCGCTTCGGAGGTTGAACTGGAGTTCTGGCGTTCGATCAAGGATTCGAACAGGGTTGGCGAACTCAGTGCCTATCTGACCAGCTATCCCAACGGTCAATTCAAATCGATCGCCTTGGCGCGGATCGCCTCGCTGGAGAACGGTCCGGGCACGACCACCCGCAACCTGTCGAAACCCGTCGATCCAGTGATGATCTTTACCGAGGAAGCAACCCAGGAAACCGAAGATCAGATCGGCCTCAACAAGGCAAGGCGTAAAGACGTGCAGCGCCGGCTGACGGGCCTCGGCTTCGACACCAAGGCCAACGGAAAGTTCGACGAAACAACCCGCGCGGTCATCACGCGCTGGCAGGGGGCACGCGGCTATCCCCAGACCGGCTTTCTCAACACACTGCAGCATAAGGCGCTGCTGGCCGAAATCGTGCCAACGGCGCGCGCGAGTTCCAGCGCCAGCGGCGAATCCGCTGAAGCTGCTCCGCGCCGCCGTCGCGGCGGCGGTGGTGCTCGCCATCACCGCGGTGTCGGCGGTCCAGTTGGCCTGATCGGCGGCGTGGTGGGCGGCCTGTTCGGACGCAGGTGATCCGGCAAATGGCGCGCGTGCTGCGTCGCGGCAGCGCGAACTGCGCGTCCTGCGAATGGCGCTTGCTGAACCCCGGGGTTTGAATTAGCTTGCATGGACGGGGAAAAGGCAGGCTCCCCGTCAGACGGCCCACCGTCCAAGCTCTGCGCACCACTCGACGTGTCGAGGGATTGCGCATGGACGGTAGCGGGTCGAAATTTTTCAGCCTCATTGATTCCGTTCTCAGCATTGTTCTCGCCGCGTCTTTGCTCGCGGCTGGACCGCGCGCGCTCGCAGAGACGGGAGCCATCATGATTGCCATCGGCCAAATGAAGCTCGGATCAGCTCCGACAGGATTCACCTTTGCTCGGACCGGAAAAGGTGCGGCGTCCGAGTGGACCGTCACCGGGGATCAAACCGCCTCATCGGGACGTGCCATCGAGCAGACCAGCACCGATCGCACCGATTATCGGTTTCCGCTGGCGATCCATGACAGCTTGTCCGCAGCCAATCTTGACGTTGAAATCAGATTCAAGGCGGTCGCCGGCAAGATCGATCAAGCCGGAGGCATCGCCGTGCGGCTCCAGGACGCCGACAATTACTACGTGGTTCGCGCCAACGCGCTTGAGGATAACGTCCGATTCTATCGCGTCGTCCAGGGCCGGCGTGAACAACTGGAAGGCGCCGATCTGAAAGTTACTGCAAACCAATGGCATACACTTCGCCTGCGTGCCGAAGGCGAGCGGTTCACCGTCTCTTATGATGGCAAGATGCTGTTTGGCGTGATCGACAAGACCTTCGCGGAAGCGGGTAGGGTCGCGCTCTGGACCAAGGCGGACAGCGTGACGCGCTTCGATGAAATCACCATTACGACGCTGCCATAGAGCATGATCCGGAAAAGTGGATACCGGTTTTCTGAAAAGATCATGCTCAAACAAAAAAATAGAGCGGGATGACGATTCGAAGAAAGGTCATCCTGCTCTAGGCTGCAATTTGCGTGCTGACAAATCCGGAAAGAGACATATGACGAGCCTCTCGGCTGCCCCAAAGACGTCGGGCGAAATCGCCCTCATCTCGCTGCTCTACGTGGCGCGCGGACTGCGCGGATTCGGGGACGGCTTTGCGATCATCATCTTGCCGGCCTACATGACCATTCTTGGTTATGATGCGGCCGCCGTCGGCATCGTGGCGACGGCTTCGTTGTTGGGAACGGCGCTTCTGACCCTGACTGTCGGCTGGATCGCTCCGCGTCACGACTTGCGCGCGCTGCTGCTGTTTGGCGCGGGCTTGATGATCGTTACCGGCCTCGCATTTCCCAATGTCGAGCACCTTGCCTTGATTGCTCTGGTGGCGTTTGTTGGCACGGTCAACCCCTCGGGCGGTGATCTCGGCGTACTCGTTCCACTGGAACACGCGGTCCTTGCGCGCGGTGCGACGGACGACAAACGCACCCGCGTGTTTGCGCGCTATAGCCTCATCGGCGCGCTTTCGACGGCGGCCGGCTCCCTGGCCGCCTCATTGCCCGACTTGCTCGTTTCGGCAGGAAGCACCGATCTCGGCGCTTTCCGATTGATGTTCTATGCCTACGCTGCGCTCGGCGTTGCGAGCGCCGTACTTTATCTTAAAGTCCCGCATGCGCGCGCCGAGGAGCAAAGCCGCCATGCTCCGCTCGGGCCCTCGCGCCGAACGGTCTACAAGCTCGCAGCACTCTTCAGCGTCGACGCCTTCGCCGGCGGTTTCGTCGCCCAATCGCTGCTGGTGCTGTGGCTGTTCCAGCGCTTCGACCTTTCGCTGTCGGCGGCGGCATTGTTTTTCTTCTGGTCAAGCACGCTCAGTGCGTTTTCCTATCCGGTCGCAGCCTGGATCGCGAAGCGCGTCGGCCTGGTCAACACCATGGTCTTCACGCACATTCCGTCCAGCGTGTTCCTGATACTTGCGGCGTTTTCGCCCAACCTCTACGTCGCACTCGCGCTGCTGTTGCTGCGCTCGGCGTTGTCGCAAATGGACGTGCCGACCCGCACGTCCTACGTCATGGCGGTGGTCACGCCGGCGGAACGTCCCGCCGCCGCCAGCGTGACCGCCGTGCCGCGAAGCCTTGCCTCGGCGATCAGCCCGGCCATTTCAGGCGTGCTTCTGACGACGGCATTTTCCGGTCTGCCCCTCGTCGTCTGTGGCACCCTCAAGATCGCCTACGATCTGGCACTCTTATATTCGTTCCGGCACATCAAGCCTCCCGAAGAGTCGTCGTAGCACCCGCGCGGGATGATGCCATCGCTTACCCTCCCGGATGATCAGTGCTGTGCGACGGCAGTCTTGTCGAGCGCGGCACGGACGCCATGCGCCAATTTTAGGGCGTCGTCGTTGGCCCAAAAATGGATGAAGAACATACGCGGCTGCTCGTCGAGCATGTGGCTGTGGATCGCCGTCACCTCGATATCGCCGGCGCGTAGCGCTCGGATCAGCGGATTGACCTCATCGCCGGTCACCAGAAAATCGCCGGTGATGGCAGCCTTGCCGCTGCCTGTCGGCTGAAAGTTGATCGCGTTGGCGCCGCCGAGTGCCCCGCTCACTGGCATCCCGCTTTCCGTGGCCGGATCGCGGCGCGGAATACCAAATTGGTAGACACCACCGTTGGCCGTGCCCTTTGCGCCCATCGCTTCGTCGAGCTTCGCGGTGTCGAGATCGACGATGGGAGCCGGACCGGCGGTTGTCGCCGGTGGATCGAACGGCGTCTTGCTGCCGGATGAAAGTGCCGCGCGGATCGACGCGGCCATTTTTTCGGGATCGCCGTGCCCGGCGACATGCATGTAGAATGTTGCGGGAGCGGCACGAAGAATGTGGTTGTGAATGGCCGTTATTTCCAATCCGCTGTCCAGCAGCTTGGTCATGACCGGGGTAATTTCGGTGTCAAGCAGCACGAGGTCGCCCATCACCATGGCCTCGCCGTGCATGGGCGCGAAAGCCACCCATCCTCCCAGCGCCAGGGCTGGCTTGATGGCGATGCCGTCCAGCGTGACGCGCAGGTCGGATCGCGGCAGTCCATAGCGGTGAACTTCACCGCTCACGGCGGCGGTTTTGCCCAAGGCCGCGTCAACCTTTTTCCAGTCGATGTCAGCGGCATGGGCCGGTAATGATAGCAACAGCGCTGCACCCAGCGCGAACAGGGTGAGGGGATGTTTCATGGCTTTCTCCTTTTTGCGCCCCAAATCGTTCTGGACCGCACGGAGCAGAAACCCCGCGATGCACGATGCAGCGCGGCCCAGCGTTGACGAGTTTTCGGATGTGGCGGGATGGTAACAAGACATGCGTGCGCCCTCGTGAAAACGGGACGCGATACTTGGGCATGTCGCCTCGTGAGGGGATCGCTGTGCCCCCATGCCCCGAATAAAACGCCAGCGGCTTACGCTGTCAATGCGTTCTCAGAGGATCAGCACCCCGCCTGAAATGAACAGCAGGGCGAGGACAATTTTTCGGAACATGGCTTCGTCAATTCGCCCGAAAAGTCGAAGGCCCAGCCATGTTCCAGCCAGCAGAAACGGCAGACCGATCACGAACAGTTTAATCGTTTCCGGTGTGGCGGTTCCCTTGGCGCCAAGCCAAAGCGCGCTCATCAGAAAAATGCAGACGGCAACCGGCTGGAATATCGCGCGCTGCACGTCCTTGGGCCAGCCGCGCAGGCCAGACCATATCGTGACCAGAATGCCGGCAAGGCCGGTGATGCCGGCGAGAACACCGTTCAGAAATCCGACGCCCGCATCGGCTGCTGCTCCTCCTCCGGTAACCGGCTTCAGCGTGGGGCGAAAAAACGCATACAGGCTGTAGAGAACCAGAAAAATTCCAACGCCGACGCGCACGCTGTGCGGATCGGCCCATGTCAGCAGCGTGACGCCGAGCGGAACGCCGATCGCTGCGCCGGCGACGAACGGCCAAAGCTTGTGCCAGTCCAGCGCGCGCCGCAGCTTCCAAACCGAGTAGCCCTGCACGATCAGCCCGAACGCCACGATCAGCGTTGCCGTTTGCACCGGCGAGAGGATGTAGAGCCATAGCGATGCTGCGACCAGACCGAACGCAAATCCTGAGAGGCCCGCGACAAGCGCGCCGGCAAAGGTGGCAAGAAGAAATATCGGAAGCTCAGGGGTTAACCCATCCATGTGCTCGCTCCATGCGAAAGCGAGCAGCGCTTGCATGGGTGTTACCACTTAACGGGGAGGCTGCGACGTCCCCGCGGCTAGGTTAACAGGAAGACGCAAGCGCGCAAGGACTTGTGATCTGTCGGAACGGCTCGGTCTGCTGGTTTGCCCTCCTGCCGAGTCCTGTTTCCGGAAATATTTCCGTTTTCGCTCACCCCAAATCACATCTGGAACTCTCGCCATCCCACCCCACGGGATGGGGCGTCTCGCTGTTTGTGGAGATGTCCCCATTCACAAATAGGGCAAGTCTACTTCGACTTCACTTCTACTTCGACATCACTTCATAGATCCTGATGCTGGATATGTACGGATTGCTCTGCGCGATCTTCTCGGCATCATCGATGCTCTCAGCGCTCACGATCGTGAAGCCCGTAATGGACTCACGCGCCAGCGGCAGATCCTTGGTTCCGGCTTTCGAGATTTCTCGACCACTGCTGAAATGGCCGCCCATGTCGATGATGCGGTCTTTGATTGCCTCGAACCACTTGCCCCAGGCAGCCATGATTTCCGGCGTGGGCTTTTCAAATCCGTAGTGCAAAAGAACAAACTTCTTCACGGTGGCCTCCTTGCTGGTTGAGCATAATCCTGGACTTCTCCAGTTCCGAACTGACCTAAACGCCTGCGTTCCTGCGATCGCTGGACGGCACCGACTTGTCGAATAAGTCGATCAGTGACTGCGGTGACTTAGTCCACGCCATCAGGTTTTCCGGTTACTTCGCTGCGGTTGTCCCACGCCGGCGTTCAGCCAGGTCGAATAGTTGCGGCAGCTTGCGAATGAGCGCTACCGAGCCGCTGACTTTCGCGCGTTTCGCTGCCACCGCGTCTTCGAGCGATATGCTCATACTTACGATCTGGAGCACGGCGTCGAACGGCGCTTCCAGAGTCGCCTTGCAATCGGCTCCGCCCTTCTGGATGGTTGTACCGTTCTCGTCCCCTGCAACTGTAAAGGCCGCGGATTTCTTTCCATGCGTCACGACAAGACCAACGCTCACTTTGGGTACAGGTGTGCGCTTTGCGATGGCATCGAGACCGAGTAGCACCCAGTCAGGCTCGAAGGTGTCTCCGGGGACGGGCGGAAACAGGAAGCGCCCGCCCCAGCGTATCAATTCCCGGATTGCCGGCTGAATTTCCCTGCCGATATCGGTTAGTTCGTAGAGCTGGGCATTGACCGGTCTCGGCAATGTAATCCTGCGAACCACGTTACTTTCGATTAAGGCCGTGAGGCGCGACGTCAGCAAAGTCGGGCTGACGCCGTCAAGGTGGTCCAGAAGATCGCCAAATCGCTTCGGCCCCAGCAAAAGCTCCCTGATGATGAGCAAGGTCCATCGTTCGCCAATGAGTTCGGCGGCGCGGGCAAGTGCGCAAAACTGCGGGTAATGGACATTGCTCATCCCTGAAAAATCGTTTCGTCAGCGCTCCGCATCAGTTTCGATAGGCCAGCGCGATGAGGGGTCCAATGATCAGGAACTGCAGGACTGTGAAGGTGGCTTCGAGCAGAACATAATCCGAGATCGATGCCATCGGGTGTTTGGCTGCAACCGCCAGCGTTGTGAATGACCATGACAACAAGCCGGCACTGAGCCCGTAAAGCAGTCCATTTTTCAGGACCGAGCCGTTGCTGCCGGCAAACACTCGGGGAAAAACCCACGAGAAGATGATGGCCTGGATAATCATTGAAGCCAGGCCGAAAGGAATAATCGGATCGGCACGGTAGATATGCAGCGCGTGGTAGTTTGGCTCGAACAGCACGAGATGCCAGACAAACGCGATCGGAAACGTTGGGACGAGATAAGCGGCCATGCCAAGCCAGAAATTGAGGGAACTTGCCGGACGTCCGGTGTCAGATGCAATCGCCATCGGTAAATCCGCTTCCTCGATTCACTACATTTATTATAGTACGTAGTACAAAATATAGAGTCAATAATCGAATTGTGCTGCCATTATCGCAGTCCGAACCGTCGCATCAACAAATGATCGATCGAAAACGCACCTGGACCGCGACACAGCAAGACCAGCAGCATCGCCGCCCACTGGATATGGGTGGGCCAGGCCAGCGGATAGACGAAAATTTCAATGATCGCGGTCAAGCCCAGTAGAATGAACGCGGCAGGTCTTGTCAGTAAGCCGAGCACAAGCAGAACCGGCGTTGAGATTTCAACTGATGTCGCCAAATATGCCGCAATTACCGGTCGGAAGCGGTGCGATTTTGTTCAAATGGCCTCACGACGTCCAGAAATGACTCCGCAATAGCTGGGTCCGGCGCCTTACTCGGGGATAACCGCATGCCGTCGGCGTCCGGTGGAAATCTCGGATCAAATCGTCCACAGCGCCTTGCTGTCGACCAATCTTCGCTGCGGCAAACGTAGCCGAAGCGAACACATTGGCTTTACATCGCTGGCGCTTTTCTCGATACCTGCAGCAGGAGGCTACACTAATAATGCGAATTGGCATTCGCCTGGCAATTTCCGGTCTCGTCCTTGCATCGATCATGGTGAGCGCAATCGGCGTCCACATCCTGTGGTGGCGGACAGCGGAAGCGAACAGCCACGCCCTGGCGGACACCATCAATGGACAGATCGTTTCCACGGTCGAAAAGGAACTCGCCACCATCACCACCGAAGCGCGCGCCGCGCATACCGCGATCCGGACGTTATTTGTTCAGCACGTGCTTGAGACTCGCGAGGCGGACAAACGCGAATTCGTCTTTCTCTCGCAGTTGCAGTCGCAGCCAAACATATCGTGGGTCGCGTTCGGTTGGCCGGACGGAGCTTTTTTTGCTGCCCATAAGCTCGGCGATCTCGGGCTGGAAATGATGGAAATCGCGCCCGTCAATGGCGCGATCAAGCGACGCATTGACCAATATGATGTGGTGGTCGGAGACATCGAGTTCGAGAAACGCCGATTCGAAGATACCGATTACGTCGTCACCGATCAGGAATGGTACCGGGCCGGAATGCATGCCGACGAACCGCGCTGGTTCAATGTATCGGTCCATCCGGTGGGGGTGCGCCCATCGATTGCCTATGCCGGCCCGATCGATGTGTATCAGAAACGCCAAGGCGTTCTCGCCGTCATTATCGAATACACGCGGTTCGCCCAGTTTCTCTCACAGCTCTCGGTCGGGAAATCCGGCGCGGCGTTTATTCTGGGGCGCGACGGGAGCACCATCGCCGCGCCGGATCCGGATGCCGACGAAGTCAATATGCAGCGGTCGGATCAGCCGTTGCTGCCGATCGCGCAAGGCGCGGTGAAGCAGGCCGGCAGCTCATACGACAGCGACAAGAAGATCGCGAGCCAGGTGAGGCTTGTCACCGCGGGCAGCGCCTATGCGGTCAGTTTGACGCCGCTCGCCTTTCCCGGCTGGACGCTCGCGACGGTGATTCCGGAAGCGGAGTTTCTGGGCCCGATCGAAAGGACGATACGACAATTGCTCATTGGGCTGGCTATTCTCATTCTTGCCGCCGGCATGATTTCGGCGTGGCTTGCCCGGCGCGTTATCGCGACGCCGTTGATCACCGTGGTCGACGAACTCAAGCACGTCGCACGCTTCGATCTCGAAAAGGTGCGCCGGCACGCCTCGCGCCTGATTGAAATTGAAAATCTGTCGAATGCCATCGCCGACATGGCCGGCGGGCTTGCGGCATTTCGGAAATACATACCGGCGGATCTCGTCAAGACGCTGGTCAGCGAAGGTGTCGAACCAAGGCCCGGCGGCTCGATCCGGAACCTGACGGTTATGTTCGCGGATATCGCCGGTTTTACCGGATTGTCTGAACGTCTCGGCGATCAGATCATCCCGCTGCTCTCCAGTTATCTCGATACCATGTCACGTGAGGTCAGCGGCCATGGCGGCACGATCGATAAGTTCATCGGCGATGCGGTGATGGCGTTCTGGGGCGCGCCCGCGGCTAACGCCGATCACGCTGTCGACGCCTGCCGGGCGGCGCTCGCCTGCCAGCGCGCCCTGCGGACGTCGGGATTGAAAGATGACAGCGGACGGCCGCTCCGGGTGCGTATCGGCGTTAATTCCGGCGACATGCTGGTCGGCAATATCGGATCGGAATTCCGGCTCAATTACACGGTGATCGGTGATGCCGTAAATATCGCGAGCCGGCTTGAAGGCGCCAACAAGGAATACGGCACCGAAATCATCATCGGCGAGGAAACGCGCCGCCTTGCCGGCGATCGCGTCCATGCGCGCGAACTCGACCGGCTGACGGTCTATGGACGGGCAGGCGGAATCGCAATCTACGAATTGCTTGACGTCGCCGAACGCGGAGCCGTGGCTCCCGCTTGGGTGGCGCTGTACGAATCCGGTCTCGCGGCCTATCGCACCCGTAATTTTATGGATGCGACAAGTTTCTTCCAGCAGGTTTTGGATGCGCGGGCAGCGGACCAACCCGCGCGCATGATGCTCGAACGATGCGGCCAATATCTGACGTCGCCGCCGGAAGCTGATTGGGAAGCGACCAACGCAATGAAAGCGAAATAGGCCGCGAGTCGGCCACAGCGATTAGCGTGCGGCGCAGCGAAGGCGATATCGCAATTAGATCTGATGCTTATTGCAAAATTCTGTTTCCATCACGGGATTGTGAGGACGTAACTGGTAATTCAACAGCGGGGACATGCGTAACAGCAATACTGGGGTCGCCATGAGCCCTGCCGTCGTCCGCCGCTTCGACCGGCCGACGGTGAAAGCTTTGTCCATGTTGTCGACCCGTAACGACTTTCCAGGGAAAGGAAACTCCTATGAATTCCAAGAACGCCTTCGCCAACGCCACGATCGCCGGCTCCTTCGCCGCCGCCCTCACCATGATCGCCGCCCCGGCATTCGCCGCGCCGAAGCCGCCGCAGCCCACCATGGACAAATGCTACGGCATCGCAATGAAGGGCGACAACGACTGCGCGGCTGGCGCCGGCACCACCTGTGCCGGCACCGCGAATGCCGACTACCAGGGCAATGCCTGGAAGTATGTGGCGAAGGGCACCTGCGCGACCATCAAGACACCGAAGGGCACCGGCTCGCTCGAGCCGATCAAGTCTTGAGTTGCAGTGAGGCGCGCGCTGTCCCGCGTGCGCCTCATGTTTCCTCGGTAGCGTGGAAAGCCGGAACCTGCCCATGTTTAGAACTTCCAGTCTGCCCGCGTGTACCGGCGTCGGCTTCAAGCCTGCGCATTTTCACGACATCCTCGCCGCTCCGCAGCCGGTCGGATTCTTCGAGGTTCACGCCGAGAACTACATGGGCGCCGGTGGGCCGCCGCACGCGCAGCTGGGCGCATTGCGCGAACGTTATGCGTTGTCGGTGCATGGCGTCGGGCTTTCGATTGGGTCGATGGGGCCGCTCGATCGGGACCATCTCATGCGGCTCAAAATGCTATGCGAACGCTACGCGCCGGAGAGTTTCTCCGAACATCTCGCCTGGTCGTCGCACGGCGGCGTGTACTTCAACGACCTTCTGCCGCTCCCTTATACACGGCAGACGCTGGCGCGGGTCGCCGAGCATATCGACGAGGTACAGACGGCGCTTGGACGCCAGATGTTGCTCGAAAATCCGTCTACCTACATTCGTTTTTCCGAAAGCACGATCGCGGAGGCCGACTTCCTTGCCGAGATATCGAAGCGAACCGGATGCGGGTTGTTGCTCGACATCAACAACGTTTTCGTGTCGGCAAAAAACCACGGCACTCAGCCACTGCCATATCTGGAGTCGTTTCCGCTGGATCGGGTGAAGGAAATTCATCTCGGCGGGCATGATGAAGAAACGGACGATGCCGGCGCCCCGCTGCTGATCGACAGCCACGGATCGCCGGTTTCGCCAGCGGTCTGGACGCTCTATGCGCATGCCATCAGCCGCACCGGGGCGATACCGACACTGATCGAGTGGGACAACGACGTTCCCGATTGGCCGACGCTGCGCGCAGAAGCGATTGCGGCGCAGGATATTCTTTCTGATGCGTCACGCGTGTCTGCAGCATGAGAGGGGCCATGCCCGCACCGTTCGAGACATCGTTTGCGGAGGCGCTGTTAAACGCCGATCGGCCGATTCCTTTCGGCATCGCTGCGCATAATGCGGCAGTTCCTGCGCGACGCTTTGCCGTCTACCGCAACAATGTTGTGGCGGGCCTGGTGAAAGCACTCAAGAGCCGTTTCGCCGTGGTCGACAAAATCGTAGGCGAAGAATTCTTCGCAGCGATGGCGCGGGTCTTCGTGAAGGAGCAGCCGCCGCGTTCACCCCTGCTCGCAACTTATGGCGACGACTTTCCCGCTTTCATCGCCGGGTTCGAACCGGCGCGTGGGCTTCCCTATCTTGCAGACGTGGCGCGGCTTGAAGCCGCGCGCAGACGCTCCTATCATGCGGCCGACGCCACGCCTCTCGGCGCGGAGCATTTTGCGACGCTCGACGCCGACGCTGTCGGAGATATCCGCATCGATATGCACCCCTCGACCGAGGTCGTTCGCTCGGCCTATCCGATCCTGACGATCTGGGCGATGAACAGCGGTGAGCAGGAGCTTGTGCCCATCGAGAATTGGCGCGGCGAGGACGCGCTTGTCTCTCGCCCCTATCTCGAAGTGGAAGTCCGCGCGCTGCCGCCGGGTGGCGCGGCATTCCTGCTCGCGCTCGCCGCAGGCCGCAGGCTCTGCGAGGCGGCTGAAGCCGCGC
>DATHHQ010000608.1:0-8307 GCA_035490095.1 Bradyrhizobium sp. | reverse complement strand
ACGAAGCAAACCGTTAAAACCATTGCGTGCGGGAACGTCGGGTGATTCCGGGGTACTCGTTTACTCGTGTGCATTTCTACCAATGCAAAGCGCACACGAGGCTGCGGGTGCCACGGGCACCCGGCGTTCCCCACGCCCTCTTTGGGCGGAAGATTTATCAACGGCTCGGGCGCTTCGCGTCGCGAGGGCGAAGCTGCGTTTGCGATGCAAGCGCATCACGCTTCCCAACCGTCGTCGCCCGCGAAGGCGGGCGATCCAGTATTCCGAGACGTCAGTGATGGAATCGCAAAGCCGCAGCGTACTGGATACCCGCCTTCGCGGGTATGACGACTTCTCATGGAGTC
Source organism: Bradyrhizobium sp. (assembly GCA_035490095.1). Lineage (GTDB taxonomy): Bacteria > Pseudomonadota > Alphaproteobacteria > Rhizobiales > Xanthobacteraceae > Bradyrhizobium. Next base: position 7,963 of record DATHHQ010000608.1, on the reverse strand, counting down.
CGCAGTCCGTATGAACCCGTTCGCCCTCGCCTACAGCGCCGCAAGCACGGCCCTGGCGATATCCGCCGTGCCGTTGCTGCCGCCGAATTCCATCGGCTTGATGCCATCGGCATAGACCTTGTCGACCGCGCGCTCGATGCGTTCGCCGGCCTCCGCCGCGGCCTCGAGGCCGTGCTTGTCGGCGAGCCAGTCCAGCATCATCGCGGCGGAAAGGATCATGCCCGTCGGGTTGGCCTTGCCCTGCCCCATGATGTCGGGCGCGGTGCCGTGGCAGGGCTGGAACACCGCATGGCGGTCGCCGATGTCGGCCGACGGCGCCATGCCCATGCCGCCGATCAGGCCGGCGGTCATGTCGGAGAGAATGTCGCCGAACATGTTCTCCATCACCATCACGTCGAAATCCCAGGGGCGCTTCACCAACAACGCGGAGCAGGCATCGACATAAAGCCGGTCGGCCTTGACGTCCGGATGGCGCAAGGCCGCCTCATCGAACATCTCGCGAAAAAAGGCAAAGGCCTTGAAGACGTTGGCCTTGTCGACGCAGGTCAGCGCACCCGGCCGGCCTCGCGCCTTGCGGCGTTCTGCCAAACGAAACGAAAACTCGAACAATCGCTCCGAGGTCTTTCGCGTGATGACCAGCGTCTCGCGCGCCTCGGTATCGGTGACGACGCCCTTCCCCATCGACGCGAACAGGCCTTCGGTGGACTCCCGGATCACGATCAGATCGATGCCGCGCCGATCCGCGCCGACGATCGGGCTCGGCACGCCAGGAATAAGCCGCGCCGGGCGCACGCCGGCATAGAGGTCGAACTGAAAGCGCAGCTCCACCTGCGGCATGATTTCGGTGTTGTCGGGGTAGCGCACCGACGGCAGGCCGCAGGCGCCGAGCAAAATCGCGTCCGCCTCGTCGCACAGCCGCACCGTGCTCTCCGGCATCGATTTGCCGGTCGCGGCATAATTGTTGGCGCCCGCCGGCGCGTCGGTGAAGCGAAACTTCAGGTCCGACGTCGCTTCAATCTTACGTAAAACTTCAAGCGCCGGAGCCATCACTTCAGGGCCGATGCCGTCGCCGGAAAGCACGGCGATGTGGAACGCGTTATTGGCAGACATGGAATTTCCTCGAACACTCAACTACGTGCACCAAAACTCAAAGCTATGGCGTCAGCACGGCGCGGCCGACCAGCCTGCCCTTTTGCAGATCGATCAGCGCCTCATTGGCCTTCGCCAGCGGCATCGGCGTCACTGGAATTGGCCCGATCTTCTTGGCGCGCACGAGATCGAGCAGTTCCTGCGTCTCCCGCAAATTGCCGACATAGCTGCCCTGGATGGTGATGGCCTTGATCGGAATCAGCGGCAGTGCCCACGGCGCGCCGCCGCCGAACAGGCCGACGATCACGAGCTTGCCGCCCTTGCTCAGGCAGTCGAAGCCGAGCTGGGTGGTCGCGGCGTTGCCGACGAGATCGATCACCGCACGGATCGGGCCGCCGGCTTTCTGGGCGAGCTGTTCCAGCGCGTCGGGCGCCTTGCCATCGACGGTGGCGAGCGCGCCGGCCTGCTCGGCGGCTTCGCGCTTGCGCGCATCGATATCGACGACGATGGCGCCCTTGCCGCCCATCGCCTTCAACAGCGACAGCGCCATCAGGCCGAGACCACCGGCGCCGAAAATCACGATCGGGGTGTTGAAGGCGGATTCGACCTTCTTCAGCGCGCTGTAGGTGGTGACGCCGGAGCACGCATAGGGCGCCGCGGTCACGGGATCGAGACCCTTCAGATTGAGCAGATAGCGCGGATGCGGCACCGTCATGTGGTCGGCATAGCCGCCGTCGCAATAGACGCCGAGCGAATTGGGCTTCAGGCACATATTCTCTTCGCCGGCCAGACACGTCTCGCATTTGCCGCAGCCGAGCCAGGGATAGACCAGCGCAACGTCGCCGACCTTGAGCCCGCCGGTGTCGCTCTTGGCGTCTGGGCCGAACGCCAGCACTTCGCCGACGGTTTCATGCCCCATGGTTCGCGGCAGCGACACGCCGCGGTCCTTCAGCGAGAGCGGCTTTCGTCCATGGCCGAGATCATAGCCGCCTTCCCAGATGTGCAGGTCGCTGTGGCAGACGCCGGCCGCCTTCACCTTGACCAGCACCTGGGTTCCCGACGGCTGCGGCGTCGGCTGGTCCACTTCCATCAAAGGGGCGTTGAAATCGGTGACCTGGAAACTCTTCATCGCGTCTCTCCCGCCATCATTTATTTCTTGTCTTGCCCGGACGTTGCCGCGCTTTCCTATGCCGTTGCTAGATGTTTACGCCGTTGCGATCAAGGGATGATGGCAGGCGACGAACTGGTCCGGCGCCACCGCGCGAAGCTCCGGCACTTCGTCGCTGCAGCGCTGGTCCGCCTTGGGACATCGGGTCCGAAAACGGCAGCCCGAGGGCGGCGACATCGGCGACGGCGGTTCCCCGACCGCCACGCTCTCGGCAGGCCGCACGTCCGGATCGGGAACCGGAATGGCCTCGATCAAGAGCGCGGTATAGGGATGCGCGGGGTGGGCGAACAGTTGCTCGGAGGGGCCGACTTCACACAGCCGGCCGAGATACATCACCGCCACCCGGTCGCTGACCGCTTTCACGACAGCCAGATCATGGGCGATGAACAGCAGCGTCAGTCCATAGCGCGCTTTCATCTCTTCCAGCAGATTGAGGATTTGGGCGCGAATTGACACGTCAAGCGCCGAAACCGGCTCGTCGCAGATGATGAACTCCGGATTGAGGACCAGCGCGCGGGCGATGCAGATGCGCTGGCATTGGCCGCCGGAAAATTCATGCGGCAGGCGTCCGATCACCAGACCAGGGTCGAGGCCGACCGCACTGAGCACGTCGCGGACCAGCTGTTCGCGTTGTTTTGGGTCCTTGATGCCCGAGATCACCAGCGGCTCGGCGATGATGTCGCCGATGCGCCGCCTCGGGTTGAGCGAGGCAATCGGATCCTGGAAGATCAATTGCACGCGCCGGCGCATCTGTCGCAGCGTGTCGCCCTGCATCGCCGTGAGGTCCTGGCCATCGAACAGAACCCGCCCCGAGACAGCCCGCCGCAACTGCAGCACCGCGCGACCCAGCGTGGACTTGCCGCAACCGGACTCGCCGACCAGACCGAGGGTCTCGCCGCGCGCAACCTGCAGGCTTACATCCGACACCGCGTGGATCGTCTTGCCGCCCACGGCATATTCAACGACGAGGTTTTCCACCTTGAGAAGGGGGTCGCGCGAAGCCGATGGCTGGCTGATTGGCATCATGCGGTGGCGCCGGCTGCGGCTTCAATCGGGTGAAAGCAGGCATACTGGTGGTCGAACGATTCCGCGGCGGCGAGCGACGGCTTCTCGCGATGACATTGGCCGGCGGCGTAACGGCAGCGCGGCGAAAACGAGCAGCCCTGGATCGGCCGGGTCGGGTCCGGCGGACGCCCCGAAATCGCCGGCAAGGGCGTGTGCGGGGCGGCGTCGATCTTCGGGATCGCCGCCAGCAGCGCCTCGGTGTAGGGCATGCGCATTTTCTTGAACAGCGCCGGCGTCGGCGCGCGTTCCACGACGCGGCCAGCGTACATGACGGCGACCTCATCGGTGCGGCCGGCGACAACGCCGAGATCATGCGTGATCAGGATCATCGCCATATGCCGGCGACGCTGTTCGCGCGCCAGCAGATCGAGAATCTGGGCCTGGATGGTCACGTCAAGTGCTGTGGTCGGTTCGTCGGCGATCAGCAGCTTCGGCTCGCATGACAGCGCGATGGCGATCGCAACCCGCTGCCGCATGCCTCCGGAGAGCTGATGCGGATATTGCATCAATCTCTGCTCCGGCGCGGGAATACCGACCGCAGCCAGCAGCTCGACGCTGCGCCTTTTTGCAGCATTGCCGTCAAGCTCAAGGTGCTCCTGCAGCGTCTCGATCAACTGGGTGCCAATGGTCAACACGGGATTGAGCGACGTCATCGGATCCTGGAATACGACCGCGAGCGACCTGCCGCGAAGCTTGCGCAGGCGTTCGGGATCAAGTCCCACCAGATCCTGCCCATCAAACATCACGCGGCCGGAAGGCCTGGCTTTCCTCGGCAACAGTTGCAGGATCGCGCGCGACAACATGGTCTTGCCGCAGCCGGATTCGCCGACAACGCCGAGGGTTCGACCAGCACCGACCCTCAAATCGATCTGATCCACGGCGCGAAGATTACCGCGCGGCGTCGGCAAATCGACCGACACGCCCTCGACCGACAGCAATGCGGGCTCTGTCACAGCGCGCCCTGACGCGGATCGGTAAACGTCCGCAGCGCATCGCCAACCAGGTTGAAGGACAAGACGGTCAGGAACATCATGATGGCGGGCAGGAAGGCAAGCCGCGGCGCGATCTCCAGGCTCTCGCGTCCCTCGCCGATCATGCTGCCCCAGCTCGATGTCGGCGGCGGCACCCCTAGCCCCAGGAAAGACAATGCGCCCTCGGCGACGATGGTGACGGCGACGCCAAGCAGGAAGAAGGCGAACAACGGCAGGAACACATTGGGCAGCAATTCGCGGAGCAGGATGCGCGCATGCGTCGCGCCGAGCGCCTGGGCGGCAATCACGAATTCACGCCGCGCCAGGGTAAGCGTTGCCGCCCGCGCGACCCGCATGAAGGCGGGAATGCCAAGCACGCCGAGAATGCAGGTGAGATTAAGGATCGATTGTCCGAGATACGCTGTCACGGCCAGCGCCAGTATCAACGGCGGAAAGGCAAGCAGCACATCCATGCTGCCGACCACCAGCGTTTCAAAACGGCCGCGAAAATAGCCCGCCAGCATGCCAAGGGCGCCGCCAATCGTGATCCCGATCACCGGCGCACAAAGGCCCACGATCAGCGAGATCCGCGCGCCATAGATCAGCCGGGCCAGTTCGTCCCGTCCGAGGCCGTCGGTGCCCAGCCAGTGTTGGGCCGACATCGACGCGCGGCGCTCCAGCATGTCCATGTCGGTCGGGCTCGGCAGCGGCAACAGGTTGGCCAATGCGGCCACGGCAAAAACGAGGGTCATCCAGGCGATCGCCGCCCAGAACAGCGGCCCGAGCCGGCGCGTCCGCCTGACTAGCGTGACGGCGACCTCCTCGCCGATGCCAAGCTCAAGCGTGGCCATGACGGATCCTGGGATCGAGGACGGCGTAGAGCATGTCGACGACAAAATTCATCAGCACGAAGCCGGCGGCGACCAGCAGCACCACGCCCTGCAGGATGATCAGGTCGCGGGTGTAGATCGCGCCGACCAGCAGCCGGCCGATCCCCGGCAGCGCAAAAATGGTTTCGACGATCAGCGCGCCGCCGATCAGGCGGCCGATGTTGATGCCGGTGATGGTCACAAGGGTCAGCGATGACGGCTTCAAGGCGTGCACGAACAGGATGCGCGACGCCTTCAATCCCTTCGCCTTGGCCAACGCGATGTAGTCCTCCTGCAGGGTCGCGATCATGTCGGAACGAAGCACGCGCATGATCCCCGGCCATTCGGCGACCGCCAGCGTCAGCGCGGGCAGCATCAGGAACCGCAGATTTCCAATCGGATCCTCCCGGAACGGCACGTAGCCGGTCGCCGGCAGCCAGCGCAGCTCCACGGCAAACAGGTAGATCAACAGGATCGCGGACAAGAATGCCGGCACCGACAGCATGCCGAAGGCGGTACCGGTCATGAAGCGGTCAAAAACGCTGCCGCTGCGCACCGCGCAAGCAATCGCAAGGGGAACGCCGATGGCGAGACCCATGATCTCGGCGAGCAACATAAGCTCGATCGAAACCGGCAGCCGTTCGGCAACCGCCTGCAGCACGGTTTGCCCGGTACGGAACGACCTTCCAAAATCGCCCTGCAGCACCTGGCCGAGCCAGCTGAGGTAACGCCACCAGACCGGCTGATCGAGCCCCATGTCATGGCGCAATGCCTCTACTTTCTCGGGCGTCGCCTGGTCGCCCAGGATCACGTAAGCGAGATCGCCCGGCAGCAGCGAAGCGATGAGAAATGTCAACAGCGATACGGCGATCAGGACCGGCACCAGGTGGAGGAGCCTTCGCGCGACAAAGCCGAGCATGGACGGTTATTCCAGCCAGACGTCGGATACGTCGATCACCCCATGATAGATCTTCGGCAAGCCTTTCAGTTTGGGCGTCGAGATCGCGTAATAGGTGTTCTGGAAGGTCCAGAACCAGATCGCCTCCTTATTGATAAGCCGGCTGACCGCGCAATAATCTTCAGTGCGCTTGGCGGTGTCAGCCGTGGTGCGCGCGTGTTCGAGCAGCCGGTCGAGTTCCGGATCGGAATAATTGGCCAGCGCCACCGGACTGCCGGTATGGAAATTGGCGTACATCTGCGGATCGGGATCGGCGAGATCGACGATCCGCCACGGCGTCAGCTGGAACTGACGCATGAAGGCGCGCGGCACGACGGTGGCTTGGTCGATCTGCTCGATCTCCATGGTGGCGCCGACCTGCTTCCAGAACTGCTGCAATACCTGGCCGATATTGCGCCCGCGCGGCGTCGCGGTGACGATCATCTTGAATTCGACCGGCTTGCCGTAGTCCTTGATCAACGCCTTGGCCTTCTCGACATCAGTGGGGAGCGCGCCGTCATCCTTGCATTTGACCCATGAGCCGTCGCCGTAGGGATTGGTGGTCGGCCGCGCAAGACCGTTGGTGATCGCCTGCGACATCTTCTTGCGATCGATCGCCATCACCAGCGCCTGGCGCACGCGCACATCGTCGAACGGCGCGACCTTGGTGTTGAAGGCGTAGACCTGGGCTCCGGAGCCGACATAGGTGTGGACCGTTATCCTGGAATCTTTTTGGGCCTTCTGAATATTGTCCGCATCGTACTCATCGTCCCACACGATATCCGCCTCGCCGGATTGCAGGCTGGCAAAGCGCGACTGCGCATCCGGCAGCGGCTTCAAGACGATCCGGTCAAGGTATGGATGACCCTTGTTCCAGTAGTCCGGATTCTTTTCCAGCACCATGCGATCGCCCGCGGTCCATGACTTCAGGATATAGGGACCGGTGCCGACCGGGTTGCGGTTGTAATCGTCGCCCTTGGTCTTCCACGCCGTCGGCGACTGAATGGCGTTGTTCGAACTCTGGATCGTAAACAGCGACGGCAGGTTCACCGCCGGTTCGTTCAAATTGTAGACTGCGGTCAGCTCGTCGGGCGCCTGCACGTCGTGGATGTAGGCGATGTAAAAGGCACAACGGCACTTGTTGGCCGGGTCCTTCTGCCGGTCGAAATTGACCTTTACGGCTTCGGCATTGAATGGTGTGCCATCGTGGAATTTGACGCCGGGCCGCAGCTTGAAGGTCCAGGTCTTGTAGTCGTCCGAGTGGGTCCAGGACAGCGCCAGCTTCGGCTGAGGCTGGGCCTTGTCGTCGAGAGAGACCAGCGTGTCGAAAATCGCCGCAGACGCCGTTAGCGCCGCAGTATCGAAGACGCCGACCTTCAATGGATCAAAACCGGGAATATCGAACTCTAGGCCGACGGTAATGCTGCCGCCCCGCTTTTGCGCGCCGGCGGGGACAGCGAACAAAGCAACGCCAAATACCGCAGCAAGGAATATTTGCGCTGATCTGCGCGAGCGGGTTGCCGCGGCCATATAAACTCCTCCCAAATACCGTCGCCCGGTATTTCCGGAGCGTTGCAGACTGTCCGGCAGATTGTCTGGAATTGCCTGCCCCGGCAAGGCCGGAGGGCCGGATGAAAAGCCGCAGGCCTTGTGTTGTCGTCGCGGCACCGTTGCCGTCAGCGCCGCTCGGTCGCGATCAGCCGGTGAAGCCCGCTATTTCCTACTCGGAAAGACCGATCTCGCGGAGCACCGCGACAGTATGCTCGCCCAGCGTCGCCGCGCGCTTTCCCGCCGACACACTTGCCCCCGACATGCGGAACGGCACATTCATCACTTTGAAAGTGCCGCCGCCGTCTTCTACCTC
>DATHHQ010000607.1:0-3274 GCA_035490095.1 Bradyrhizobium sp. | reverse complement strand
GTCGGCCCCGCAGCGATCGTGCGTTTCCACTGGGTGGGCGAACAGGAGGCCGTGGCCGATGGCAAGAAGAGCTCCACCAATCTCCACATCCTGATGAACTGGCAAAAACAGGCTGCGGACTGGAAACTTCTGTCGCGTGCGGCGACCAAACTGTGATCCCGTAAGCCGAATTGCTTCGTCGCTGCACTTTCACAATGACGGGAGCGTGCGGGGTTCTTACACGGCTATCGTGAGCCCGTCATTGACGAGGCGTCTGGCCGCGCGCTCGGCCTCGCGCGCGTTGCGAAACAGCTGGCCCTCCATCGGATTGAAGCGGTGGGTGGCGGCGAAAAAGCGATAGCCGTCTGGGTCACGCACCACGATTCCTGCCGCCTGCGAGCCGATTTCGATGATGTAATTTTCCGACATTTCCCTGCCTCTGTTGCTCAGTGCGGGCAAATAACAGGGGAGACGAAAAAAAGTTCCGGGCGAATGCGCGCTCGGTGACGGCCGCCGCAAAGCAATCGAGGAGCTGTCATTCCGGGGCGATGCGAAGCATCGAACCTCAGATGTGCAATTGCACATCGGGGAATCTCGAGATTCCGGGTCTGGTGCTAACGCACCATCCCGGAATGACGGAAGTTTCTACGCCGAAATCGGCGCTCCATCCCGCGCGATAACGTGCGGATGTCCCTGATCGTCGATCGAGACGTAGGTAAAATTGCCGTCGGTCACCAGGATCGAATGCATTTCATTGCGGCGCAGGACCCAGGCCTCGATATGGACCGTGACCGAGGTCTTGCCGACCCGGACCAGATTGGCGTGCACCGAAACCACATCGCCGACGAATACGGGCTTGCGAAAATTCATCGCCTCGATCGCGACTGTGACCGTGCGCGACTTCGCGACCTTTGAGGCGAAGATTCCGCCGCCGATGTCCATCTGGCTGAGCAGCCAACCGCCGAAAATATCGCCGTTCTGGTTGGTATCGGCCGGCATCGCCAGCGTGCGGATCGACAGATCACCGCGTGGCTCGGTGTCCGGATTCGGCAGGGCGTGAACGGTTTGGGTGTCGGTCATGAGGGCGCCCTGTCGGTCGGATCGGAAATCCTAGAGCGGGATGACTTTTCTTCGAATCGTCATCCCGCTCTATCTTTTTGTTTGAGCATGATCTTTTCGGAAAACCGGTACCCACTTTTCCGGATCATGCTCTATTATTTGAAACTGTCCCAGCCGGTGTCCGGCGTGAACCGGCCGCCGAACTTTTGCGCCAGCGCGCGCAACGCCGACGCGACGTTTTCAGGGCCGCGGGTTCGCGCATAATTCAGCGGACCGCCGCGAAACGGCGCATACCCGGTGCCGAAGATCATGGCGCCATCGACCACGTCGGCATTGTCGACGATGCCCTCGCGCAGGCAGGCGACACAGACATTCGACATCGGCAGCATCAGCCGGTCGATCATTTCAGCCGTCGGCTGCGCCGTGGCGGGCGAACGGGACATCTTGTCGGGCTTGCCGTCTTTCCACACATAGAAACCCCTCCCGCTCTTGCGGCCGAGATCACCGGCGGCGACCTTCTCGCGCAGCCACGCCGGCGTCGGCGGCAGGGAATCGCCGAATTTCGAACGCAGCATATCGCCGACCGCGAGGCAGATGTCGAGGCCGACCTGATCGGCGAGTTCGATCGGCCCCATCGGCATGCCGAATTTTTCCGCTGCCGCGTCGATGGTGCGCTTGTCGATTTGCTCGTCCAGCATCACCATCGCCTCGAGCATGTAAGGCGTCAGCGCGCGGTTGACGAGAAAACCCGGCGAACTCTTCACCGGCAGCGGCAGCCGGTCGATGGCGCCGACGAAGGCGAGCGCCTGCTCCAGCAGTTGCGGGTCGGTGCCGTCATGACTGACGACCTCGACCAGTTGCAGGCGCGACACCGGATTGAAGAAGTGCAACCCGACCAGCCGCTCCGGCGATTTCAGCGTCGTGCGCAGATCCTGCAGCGGAATGCTCGAGGTGTTGGTGGCGAGGATCGCACCGGGCTTCATTTTCGGCTCAAGCCCGGCATAGATCTTCTGCTTCAGCTCCAGCTTTTCCGGCACCGCTTCGATGATGAGGTCGGCGTTGCGGATGCCCTCGCCGTCGAGATCGGGAATCAGCCGGTCCAGCGCGTCGCGGATATCGGTGCGCTTGCGCATGATCTTGCCGAATAGATCCGATGCGCGTTTCACAGCACCCGCAATCGGCTCCGCCTTCATGTCCGATAGCGTGACCCGCATGCCCTGATTGGCGCACCATGCGGCGATGTCGCCACCCATCGCGCCCGCGCCAATGACGTGAACGTGGCTGATCTTGTTGCCGCTGCCGGCGAGCTTCTTCATCTGCTCGCGCAGGAAGAAAACCCGGATCAGATTTTGCGCCGTCGGCGTTACCATCAGATTGGCGAACGAGGTCTTTTCGGCCGCCAGCATCGCCGCCTTGTCGCCGCCGTGCTTTTCCCAGAGATCGATCAGCGCGTAAGGCGCAGGATAGTTCTCATGCGGCGCGGCCTTTTCAGCCTCCGCGCGCATCCGCGAGCCGAGAAAGCCGCGGACGGGGCCGGAATTCAGGACGGTGTTCAGAACACCGGGCTGAGCGCGTTTCAGGCGGCCGAACACCGCGTCCCTGACGGCATTGCGAACATGCCGCTCCTGCGCCACGGCATCGACGAGGCCCAACGACTTTGCCTTGCGCGCATCGATGGTCTTGCCGGTCAGCATCAAGCTCATCGCCTGCATCGGATTGACCAGACGCGTGAAACGCGCAGGCCCGCCGAGACCGGGATGCAGGCCGAGCATCACTTCGGGAAAACCAAAGCGGGCACCGTCGATCGCGATGCGCGACTGACAGGCGAGCGCGACTTCGAGGCCGCCGCCCAGACAGAAGCCATGGATCACGGCGACGGTCGGGACCTTCAAGGCGTCGAGGCGGTCGATCACCGCATGGGCACGGCCGATCGCGGTCTCGACCGGCCGGGGATCGCTGGCGCCGCGAAATTCGTTGACGTCGGCGCCGGCAATGAAGCCGGACGGTTTCGCCGAGCGAATGACAAGCCCGGACGGCCGCTGGCCTTCCAGCGCCGCCAGCACGGAATCGAGTTCTTCGATGACGTCGGCCGACAGCGTGTTGGCGCTGGCACCGGCGCGGTCGAACAAGAGCCAGGCGATGCCGTCGTCATCCCGGGTCAGCTTGAAATTGCGATAAATCGCGCTGGCGTCGGGGTGCGGCCCGAGTTCGAGCACGCGGTCGCCGAGGACGTTCA
>DATHHQ010000606.1:0-2156 GCA_035490095.1 Bradyrhizobium sp. | reverse complement strand
CCTCGGCATTCGCGGGCTTTTGCGCCACCGAAACCGTTTCTTTGCTCAATCTCACGGCCTGAGCCGGCAATTCAAGCCCCGACTTATGAATGGTATCATGCTCAAGGCATTGCGCGGGATCGCCGGCTGTCTCATTTCCGGCGGAGACGGCCGGTACCACAGGTTCGACCGTCGATCCGCCACCCATGATCTGCGAAACCAGCCGCGCGACATCCATGCCAGATCCGATCTCGCTACTGCCCGGTACGCCGCCTGGCGTATTCCAGTCGTAGGCGTAGTCGAGCGCAGGGTTGACGTAATTGCGGATCGCGGGATCCAGAGCCCAGGATTTTCGCAGCGCCGCGTTGCGCAGATGTTCGGGGACACCCTTGCGGAGAAAGCCGGTGATATCGGTCGTTGCCGTCATGTCCTCAAGCTTCGGCAGGCTGGAGAGATCGAACTCCTGCACGACCTCGCTTTCGGCAACCGGCCCGGACGGCGCATCGGAGTTGGCGGTCGGCGCGTCGCGATCCGGCTGTTTCGCCTCGTGCTTGCGCTGCGACCATCGCGCCAGAAAATTCTTGTTGTCCGCGCTTTGCTCCTCGTCGCTCATGTGCGACCTCTTCGTTCATCCGGAGAACCATCAGGCATTCGCTGGCTGTTGTCGTCCGCACGATCCCGCTGGCGCTTATGGAATGCGCGCTCGACATGGAATTCATCGACGAAGGCGGCGATCCAGGACGCGATGTCGGGCGGCATCGAAACAGTACCGATCACATCGCAGCCGCTCTCGAACATCGCCTCCCCTTCGGTCGGATCGGCCGTTACTTTTGTCAGCTCGAGTTCGGAGCCGCCATCCTGACGCCGCAGCGCGACCCAGATGCGCGGCTCGCCGTCGGCGAGATTGTCGCGATAATTCGCGGTGTCCGAGCTGAACAGGTCGATGCTTGCGGCGCCCGCGTAGTAAATCGTTGCATCGGCCTCCACGGACAGCACGGTCCATGGTACAGTCGCCGGCACTTCATCGAGAATCATCACCGGCGACCACATATGATCGATCCATGGATTGTCGATCGAACGGCGGCGCAGGACCACACCGACTTGGCGGGATGACTCGGTCATTGCCATGGTTGATCCTCCGTTCGCCGGCCGATCAGGCGTCATTTGCCGATGACGCGAGCGGCAGCCCCGCTACCAGATTTTGCGGCTTCAGGCGCACCACCCTGTCCGCGCCCATCGCCAGAATGAGATAGACCGGCTTGGTGTCGACGCGTTCATCCACCAGTCGCGGATCCTCAATGTTCAAACGCATCAGTGCGACGATGCGCCCCGCCGCATCGTCATCGAGCACGGAGCCGTTCCACAAGGCGTTGCCGATCCGGGTGCCCTCGCTGTCGAGGCCGACGAACCAGCGCCAGTCTTGGTCTTCGATCGAAGCAACCGTTTCCACCTTGACGGAAACGCCCAGCAGATGGGTGACCCATCGCTCGATCACGCGGCACAGTCCGGCACGCGCCTTCGGGTTGCCACCGATGTTCATGACCATCGTATGGGCGTCGGAGCGCGACCAATAAGTCCAGGCGTTTTCGTCGTCCATGACATCCATCTCGCCGAACGGCTTCGGCTGCAGCAAGGCTGCGAGCGGGGACACGTGGATGTCGTGTTGCGCATGTTGCTGCGCCTCGACGATCTCGGTATCGGCCAGCAGAAGCGCATCGTCGTGGACCGCCGCCTGCTGGCTGCGATAGAACAGTTCGGCCGCGCGCAACGTGTAGGGATCGTCGCATCCCTCAAGCGCGTTGCGCAGAATCAGATGACAGAGCTGCGATAGAAAGATCGGCGGCAGATCGCCGGCGCCGTTGCGGGCCAGGTTGGTATAAACAGCTTCAAGCGAGGGCGCCGCGAGCAGCCGGTCGCGGAAGTTCATCATGAAAGTCCAGTTCTCGCGCGCATCGGCGTCGGCGAGAGCGGCAATGTCCGCACTTGAGACCGGGCGCAGCGGATCGGCCAGCAGGCGTGCATGCAGATTGCGTTCCGCCTCGCATGCATCGGCCGGCGGCATCAATTCGGGCCGCGCCAGATAGGCCATGATCAGTTCGGGTGTCGCAACCAACCCGCCATGATCGGCACGGCGCGTGAGGTGATGGCCCGAGGCGACCCAGAATTCTCTCATCTGC
>DATHHQ010000605.1:0-12011 GCA_035490095.1 Bradyrhizobium sp. | reverse complement strand
GTAAAAATTCTCTAAGCTTGTTCAGACTTTACCAACGAAGCTGCTCCAATGTTGCCACGGTTGGTATGGTAAGCATCGGGTAAATACTTCAAGCGGTTGCCCCTGCTCAGTAAGTTGGAGTTACAGCATGCTTGCGCGTTTCGTGTTGAGTGCCCTTGCGACCGGTGCGTTGGTCGTGCCTGCCCTGGCCGGGCAGATGATGAATGGCGAAGAAGCTCGCAAGTTTGTCGCCGGCAAGGTGTTTGCGTTTACCTGCTTCGACGGTACCCGCGGTGCCGGGCGTGTGCTCGACGACGGTGGTGCTGCAGGCGCGGTACAATTCAGCGGTTCGGGACCGGTGCGCCAGATGCGCCTTCCCGGCAATACGCTTCAGGTCCGCGGGCAGGCCGTCTGCGCGTCGATCAAGGGCCTTCCGTTCGAGCCCTGCTTCAATCTCGACAAGAAGGACGAGCGCAACTTCCGTGGTTCGGTGTCGGGCATGGGCTTCGCCTATTGCGACTTCCGCCACCAGGGCGTCGCGCAAATGCTGATGGCGCGAGCGGTGGCCCGGCCGCGTTCGCTGCGTGCGCCGGAGCAGACCCGTTCGGCCGATGCATCGCGGGTCGAGACTCCGCGAGTCGAGCGCACCGGGATCGAGCCGGTCAAATCCGAAACGAGATCCGAACCCGCGCAATCCGAAGGCGCTCCGGAACTGCGCCGCTCGACCGACTGACGCGGCGCTGGCATTGACCCATGCTCAGGTGACGGGCGGCGCCTGCCGCAGCGTCGCGCCGTAGTCATACGGGTCGATAACTTCACGTGATGGTAGCGACTCCCGATCAATTTCTCGGTGGGGACGGGCCAACACATGAGCTTAATCATGTCGCTGTATTTTTTCCGGATCAGCCATGGCCGCTATTCGGGCGCTGCCGACCACGGATCGGAATTTGAGAGCCGTGAAGACGCCTGGTCCGAGATGACCAAGGTGTGCGGCAACCTGCTGGGCGGCATTTCCCGCAGCCTGAAGCAAAACGGCGAATGGCAGATGGAACTGCTGGACGAGGCCAAGAAGCCCGTGTTCCGAATTCGCCTCGTGGCGGAGACGGTCGGCTAGGTTACGCCGTTCGGGTCGGGTCGCGATCGCGCCGTTGCCGTCATTGAAGAAGCGGCCGGGTCGCCAATCACCACTTCCATCATAGTCGAACTTCGCATCGCGATTCCGCATCGTCGATGAAGTGCCGCTGCCAATCGCGCAATGCGCGACGCGCGCCGTTGCCAATGCAAAGGCCGGCGTTTTTCGTCCGGCCGTTCTGACTTCGCCTCGTCCCCGTATTACCACGGGGTCCGAAATTAACGCTAATGGAATGCCGCGAGCGCTATCGCTTGAAGGAAGAGCGTGCGCCGTGCGTTTCGAAAACAAACGTGAATTTCGCCAAAACCGGTGTAGGCGCTGGAATTGTCCCGGGGCCGAATTGCAGACGCTGTTTGAGCAACACATCCTTCGAGGAATGTCATGATATCAATCGTCCAGAATCTGCGAATCGGCACCAAGCTCGCGGTCACTTCGGCGCTGAGCATTTTACTTGTCGCGACGATGATCTACCTGCAAATGACCGGCGGCGCGGAGGTCCGAAAGGCCGGCGACAACGCGGCGCGGCAACAGGCCGTCGCTCAAAACGCCGCCGAAGCGAAGGCGTCCGTGCGCGGCATGCAGATGGGTATCCGCGACATCCTGCTCGCTTCGACTCCGGCCGAACTGGAGAAGGCGACGCAATACTTCGCCGATCGGAAGGCGGCCGCGCTTAAATTCAGGGGCGAGATGGCCAAGCTGTCGCACTCCAAGGAAAATGGCGAGCGGATCGCGCGACTCGAGGTCCTGATCGAAGGTCTCGACAAGGGCAAGGACCAGTTCGTGGCCATACGCAAGCAAGCCATCGCGGTCGAATCGAAACGCGGAACAGGGGAACCCGGCGCTGACGCGACCGCGCAGCTCTCCAGGTTCGCCGATGAAATCGCCCGCATCCGCAAGGACGTGACGCTTCCCATCAACGTCGAAATCGAAGCGCTCACCAACAAGATCACCGAGCATGGCAAGCAGGCCGGCGACGAAGCCCGGGCCGCAGCCAATGATGCGGAGGCGTCGGCCGAGCATACGTCGATGATCGCGGGTATCGCGGCGGCGTTGTTGCTGATCGCGACCTGCGTGTTCTCCATCTTCACGATTGCCCGCCCGATGCGCGCCCTCAGCGTATCGATGGAAGAACTCGCCGGCGGCAATTTCGCGGTGGTACTGCCCGGCCTCGGCCGCAAGGACGAGGTTGGCGACGTCGCCGGCGCCGTCGAGAAATTCAAAGTCGTGTCCGAACAGAAGGCCCGCGAAGAAGCGGAAGCCAAGATCAAGCAGGATCAGGTCGCCGCGCAGCAGCGCAAGGCGGACATGATCAAGCTCGCCGACACCTTCGAATCCGCCGTCGGCGAAATCATCGAAACCGTCTCCTCGGCTTCGACCGAGTTGGAAGCATCCGCCGGAACGCTGACCAAGACCGCCGAGCGCGCGCAGGAGCTCACCACGATGGTCGCCGCGGCGTCCGAGGAAGCCTCGACCAATGTGCAGTCGGTGGCCTCGGCGACCGAGCAGATGTCCTCGTCGGTCAACGAGATCAGCCGCCAGGTCCAGGATTCGGCGCGGATGGCAGGCGAGGCCGTCGACCAGGCGCGCAAGACCAACGACCGTGTCGGCGAATTGTCGAAGGCCGCTGCCCGTATCGGCGATGTCGTTGAACTCATCAACACCATCGCGGGACAGACCAATCTACTGGCGCTGAATGCGACCATCGAGGCAGCACGCGCCGGTGAGGCCGGTCGCGGCTTCGCCGTCGTGGCCTCCGAAGTAAAGGCACTGGCCGAGCAGACCGCCAAGGCTACAGGCGAGATCGGTCAGCAGATCGGCAGTATCCAGGCGGCGACGCAGGAGTCCGTGAACGCCATCAAGGAAATCAGCGGCACCATCGAAAAATTGTCCGAGATCTCATCGACCATCGCGGCTGCGGTGGAAGAGCAGGGCGCGGCGACGCAGGAAATTTCCCGCAACGTCCAGCAGGCGGCGCAGGGCACCCAGCAGGTCTCATCTCACATCACCGACGTGCAGCGGGGCGCCAGCGAGACCGGATCGGCCTCGTCACAGGTTCTCTCGGCGGCACAAATGCTGTCAGGTGATAGCAACCGCCTCAAGCTGGAAGTCGGCAAGTTCCTCAACACGGTACGCGCCGCCTGACGATAACGAACCCGGCCCCAAGCGGAGCCGGAGTTCTGTGCTTGCTCAGGTGTTTTCGGCGATCCGATAATTAACGAGCTCGCGCATCGATCTGGTGATCCGGTGCCGCGCTTTTGCCAATCGTTGCCGGCGCGGAATCTGGCGGGAGATACCGTAGTTCCACGGCCCCTGAAATTAACCTTGATGCAGAGCCGCTACCGTATCGCTTGAGATACGGATGTTCAGTGCTTCGAACAAACAAGAAGCGGCAAAGACGGATTCTCGCTTCGCCGAGTTCGACCGGAAGTATTTTTGAATTCGGAAAATGGGGGAACACTGGCATGATCAAGTTCAATCGCATCGGAAATAAGCTGGGCCTGGCCGGTCTTTTCGGCATCCTTCTTTCAGGAGGCATGGTGGTCAATCAGATGGCTTCGGAGTCGGCCATCAACTCAGTCAACCACCGCGCCGAAGTCCAGCAGGTCATTGCCGATCACTCCCTTCAAGGCAACCTCGCTTTGCGGCGCATGCAGTTGGCGGTGCGTGATATCAGGTTGTCAAGGAGCCCGTCGGAGGTTGAGAAGAGCTCGGGCGGCCTCAGCGAAGCTTACGCGGTCACGACCAAGGAACTCGATGCCGCGATCGGAAAAGTCCTGACTCCGGAGAACAAGGAGCGCCTCCAGAAGGTCAGATCCCTTGCAGTAGAATACGATAAGAGCGCAGCAGAAATTGCAAAGACGCAGCTGAAGAATTTCGAGGTTCTGAAAAAGCGAAATGATTTCTCCGCCGACTGGGCCAAGGCGTTCGGAGCCCTGCTTGCCTCGCCCGCTGTGACAGGCGCAGCGAACCGGTTTGAGATCGAAAAAACCTTGTACGAATTGGAATCGCTGTTCAACGCGGTTCGTGCCGCGAGTTGGCGTTTCGCAGCCACTGGCGAAGAGAATCAAAAGAAGGTGATTGACGATCGCACCACCGGACTGAATGACGCATTGGGCCGTGCCCGGAGCATCGCGAGCGACAAGGCGCTTCTCAGTTCGATTGATGCGCTTACCGCGATTGTGAAGGGATTTTCCGCAGCTACCGCCGAGTCAACCAAAGCGGAAACGGTCAAAAAAGAATTGGCTGACGCGGCGTTGGCTGGTGCAAACCAAGCCATCGAGTTGATGCGCGCCGTGGTCAGCGCGGCAGAGAAGCACGTTGAGGAAGCAAAAACGCTGGCAGCGACCGAGTTGAGCCAGGCGAACCGCGTGAGTTTCATTATGGCGATCGTAGTAATGATGTCGCTGATCGGCTCCGTTGTGTTCTCCTTCTTCGGGATCGCCCGGCCAATGACCCGCCTGAACGGCGCGCTCGGCCAGATGGCCGGAGGCAATCTCGATATCGTCATTCCCGGTGCGGACCGCGGCGACGAAATCGGCGACCTTGCCAAGACTGTCACCGTGATTCGGGAGAACGCCGAGCAAAAGGCCCGTGATGAGGCTGAAGCCAAGATGACGCAGGATCAGGTCGCCGCAAAGCAGCGCAAGGCGGACATGATCAAGCTCGCCAATGACTTCGAATCCGCCGTCGGCGAGATCATCGAAACCGTATCCTCCGCCTCGACCGAACTTGAAGCCTCCGCCAGCACGCTCACCGCAACCGCGCAACGCGCGCAAGAACTTACGACGATGGTCGCGGCGGCATCCGAGGAAGCCTCCACCAACGTGCAGTCGGTGGCCTCCGCGACGGAGGAGATGACGTCATCGGTCAACGAGATCAGCCGCCAAGTCCAGGATTCGTCACGGATGGCGGGCGATGCCGTCGATCAGGCCCGCAAGACCAACGATCGCGTCGGCGAGTTGTCGAAGGCCGCTGCCCGCATCGGCGACGTGGTTGAACTCATCAACACCATCGCGGGACAGACCAATCTGCTCGCCCTCAACGCCACCATCGAGGCGGCACGCGCCGGCGAGGCTGGCCGCGGTTTCGCGGTCGTGGCTTCCGAAGTAAAGGCACTGGCCGAGCAGACCGCGAAAGCCACTGGCGAGATCGGCCAGCAGATTGCCGGCATCCAGGCGGCGACGCAGGAATCGGTCCACGCCATCAAGGAAATCAGCGGCACCATTGAAAAACTGTCCGAGATCTCATCGACCATCGCGGCTGCGGTGGAAGAGCAGGGCGCGGCGACCCAGGAAATTTCCCGCAACGTGCAGCAGGCCGCCCAAGGCACCCAGCAGGTCTCCTCCCACATTACCGACGTGCAGCGCGGTGCCAGCGAAACCGGATCGGCCTCATCGCAGGTTCTCTCCGCGGCGCAGTCGCTGTCCAGCGACAGCAACCGCCTCAAGCTCGAAGTCGGCAAGTTCCTCAACACGGTGAGGGCCGCCTGACACAGCAAAGGCCCGGGGCTTGTAGCCCCGGCCTTTGCAACTTTCGCCTCGTCCTTCAGGAAATCATGAGCAGCTTCTCTCATGGACATGGCTCCACCGGACGTCAGGTTGAATTCTGCACACATCAACCTTCAACTGCATAATTTTTAGACGGATATTAATGATCAACAAATAGTATGCGGTGATTGTGGGTGCAGTCTTGTTGGCGTGGCATCTTGATCTTGAATTATTGGGGTTCCTCGATGCGCGAGCCATTTCATCTGCGCCTGACCCACAAGATCATGGCCATTGGCATTGTCGGTCTGGTCGGGCTTCTTGCGTTCGGCGCGATCTATCAGATCGGCAGTTGGTCGCAGGATGCATCGCGCGCCATTGCGGGCAATGCCCGCACGATCTCCGATCTCAACAAGAAGCTCTCGATGGAAATGCTGGAGGCGCGTCGGGCGGAAAAAGATTTTCAGTTACGGCGGGATGAGGCGTATTCGAAAAGCCATGCTGAGTTGTCCGCTACGATCGACCGCGATTTTCAGCAACTCGAGACCTTTGTGCGATCCAGTGGCATCAACGACATCTCTGAGGAAATCGGTGTCGCGCATGACGGTTTCAAAAATTACCTGAAAGAGTTCGGGACACTGGCACAAGCCGAAATCAAACTCGGCCTGAACGAAACATTGGGTTTGTCGGGATCGCTGCGCACGGCAGTTCACGATATCGAAGCAAAACTCAAGGAAAGCGACAATCCAAGGCTGACCAGCTGGATGCTGATGATGCGGCGGAATGAGAAGGATTTCATGCTGCGGCGTGATCAAAAATATGTCGGTGAATTGAAAAAATCCGCTGCGGAGTTCTCAAAATTGTTGGCAGGCGCCGATATGCCGCCGGCGCTGAAGGCCGATATTGTTCAGAAGCTGGAAAAATATCAAACGGATTTCTCCGCCTGGGCCGAGGGCGCGCTGGAAGTAGCGCGTCATGGTGCCGCGATGTCGAAAGAGTTTCATCAAATCGAACCGGTCATTGTCAAGATCCAGCAGAGCGTCGAGCGGCGCTATAAGGAGGCTAGCTCGGCCGAGGCGGCCACGCGCGGTTCGGTGGAAATGTGGATGCTGATCGCACTTGGATTGGCGGTGGTCGTTGTGAGCGGCGCGTCATTCCTGATTGGGCGGTCGATATCGAAAGCACTTTCGGCAATGGTCCGAGCCATGATCCGGCTTGCGGGTGGCGATTTTACCGTCGCCATACCGAGTCTTGGCCGCAAGGACGAGGTCGGTGAAATGGCCGGCGCGGTGGAGGTGTTCAAGACCAACATGATCGAGACGGAGCGGCTGCGCGCCGAACAATCGGACGTCGAGCAACGACAGTTGCAGCTGCGCAAGGCGGATATGCACAAGCTCGCCGATGCATTCGAAGGCGCGGTCGGTGAAATCGTCGAGATGGTATCGTCGGCCGCCACCGAGCTGGAGGCGTCCGCGAATACACTGACGACAACAGCCGAGCGGTCGCAGGAACTTGCGACAGTGGTCGCGGCTGCGTCGGAGGAAGCCTCCACCAACGTGCAAGTGGTTGCTTCCGCCAGCGAGGAGTTGACTACATCGGTCAACGAGATCAGCCGCCAGGTCCAGGAATCGTCCCGGGTCGCCAACGAGGCGGTGGATCAGGCGCAGAAAACCAACGACCGCGTCGGTGAATTGTCGAAGGCGGCAGCCCGCATCGGCGACGTGGTCGAGCTGATCAACACCATCGCGGGACAGACTAATCTGCTGGCCCTGAATGCCACGATCGAGGCGGCGCGGGCTGGTGAAGCCGGCCGCGGCTTCGCGGTGGTGGCGTCTGAGGTGAAAGCCCTCGCCGAGCAGACCGCGAAGGCGACCGGCGAGATCAGTCAGCAGATCAGCGGAATCCAGGCCGCCACGCAGGATTCGGTGAGCGCCATCAGGGAAATCGGTGACACCATCGGCCGGATGTCGGAGATCTCCTCGACCATTGCCGCGGCGGTGGAAGAGCAGGGCGCGGCAAGCCAGGAAATATCCCGCAACATCCAGCATGCGGCCGAAGGCACCTCGCAAGTCTCCTCGAACATCACCGATGTGCAGCGTGGCGCCAGCGAGGCCGGCTCGGCCTCGTCGCAGGTTCATTCGGCGGCGAAGTCGCTGTCGAGCGAGAGCAAACGGCTCAAGCTCGAAGTCGGCAAGTTCCTGAGCTCGGTGAGGGCGGCCTGACAACTTGCGGAGTTTCGCAGCGTTCGCCCGTTTCAACCGACCGTGAACAGCGCCTTGCCGCGATTTTTTGCTGCCACTGCCACCGCCTCGGCGATCTCAGCGAAACTGTAGGTGCCAGCAATTGGCGCGCTGATCGCACCCGACGCGACCAGCGGCGTGAGCCGATCGTACAGCTCTGTGATCTGGTGGGGCTTTGCGTCCTTGAACCAATTGGCCAGCCAGAACCCGCGCATCGAAATGTCGCGGAAAATAAAGTGGGTCGCGGGGACGATGGATGGTTTGCCGCTTATCGTGCTGTAGAACACATGGACCGCCTTTTCGGCGAGACAGCCCAGCAGATTCGTTGTCGAGGTGTCACCGACACCGTCCACCGCCAGCGCAATGGGTGCCTTGCCGGTCTCGGCGGCAACCCGTTTGGCGAGATCCGGTCCATCGACCAGTACGACGTCGCCGCCGATCGCCTTGACTTCGGCGACGACATCGTCGCGCCGCACCACATTGACGGTCTTGAGGCCCAGCGATTTCGCGATCGGGATCAGCGCCCGCCCGACGCCGGAATTGGCGCTGTTCTGGATCACCCAGGATCCCGATGGCAGGCTGACGAAATCGGTCAGCATCAGATAGGCGGTTGGCGGATTGATGCCGAGCATGGCGAGTTGATGGACGTCGCCGCCAGGCAGCGGCCGAAGCTGGCTCGCATTTGCCTTAACCCGTTCCGCCCAGGCCGGTGTGGGGTAGGGCACCAGGGTGCGGTCGCCCTGTTTCAGATGCTTGACGCCGCCGCCGACGGCAATGACGCGGCCAATGCCTTCCGTTCCCATCACGCTTGGCAATTTCGGCCGATAACCGTAGCGGCCGGAAATCATCAAGAGATCGCTCATATTGATCGGCGAGGCTTCCAGCGCGATCACCACTTCGCCTTCGGACGGCGCGCCGACATCGGGAATGTCGACCAGCTTCAACACCTCGGCCGGATTGCCGAACGCTTCAATCTGAATAGCTTTCATGACGGGTTCTCCTGGTTGTGTACTATAAGGTACATAATAGAGGTTTGCCGTCAAGCAAGCAGTCTCATCGTCTGATTTAATGTGGCGCGGACGCGGGCCGCATCGGGGGCATCTTTCGCAAGTACCATCAGCCCCAGATAGATCGCCATGATCGTATGTGCGGTACTATCCGGATCAAACACGCCGGAAAATTGCGTGCGGTCGGCGCGAAGCCGGTTGCGGAGCAATTGCTCAAGTTTCCGGTTGAAGCGCTCGATCCTGTTGCGGACCTCCTTCTGATCGCAGACGCCATCGGCCGCGGTATTGACCGAGAGGCAGCCACGGGTTCCCTTAACCCCCGAGCAGAAAGGGACAAAACCGGTCAGCCAGCGTTCGATCGCGTCACGCGCCGACGGCCCTTCCTTGAGGACGCGCTCGGCGTTCGCGACAATGCGCTGGTGATAGCGGTCGAGAACCTGCAGGAACAACGCATTCTTGTCGCCGAAGGCGGCATAGAGGCTTGGCTTGGCAAGGCCAGTGGCGGCGGTGATGTCGTCGAGCGATGTGCCCTGGAATCCTTTTCGCCAGAACACGTCTCGCGCGAGGTCCAGCGCCTGGTCGGGATCGAAACTGCGCGGTCGTGCCATCGGACCTATGTACGTGCTGGCTGAAAAAATCGCAAAGTGCGGTAGGGCAGGGACCGTCCTCAATTTTCCTCGCCGGACTCCTTGCCGCTCCGCTATCGCCGATGTCTGCGGCTCGGTTCGCACCCTGCAAGGTCTACGCTTCCGGCGCAAGGGCTGCATCGGATGAGGCCGGCGGCAATACCTGCCGGCGGAACAGGATCCGCTGATACAGCCAGCCGATCGCCACCAGCACCAGGCCCAGGCACATGAACGACAGCGCGCGGTAGACGCCCGTCAGCGTCGACATGTCGATCAGGAACGCCTTCAGGATCGTGAGTGCGATGACCACGGCCGACGCCAGCCGGGCGCGCTGCGAATTGAACAGGATGCCGATGCCGAGCAGGATCACGCCGAACGCCAGCCAGGCGATCGAATAGGTGTATTGCTCGGCGCCACCGGTGGCACCGCTGGTCAGCACCGGGCCGTGATAAAGCCTGCGAATTTCGAACGTCACATAGGTGAGTGCGAGAATGAGCGCACCGGCTGCGATGGTGTTGGCATAGCCGGCGCGCCGGCGGCCCGCCACCGCATAGGACAACAGCAACGCCAGCAGCGCCGGAAGGGCATAGCCGAGCAGCAGGAGGTTGAAGAACACACCGCCGACATCGGTGGGCCAGAGGATCGGCGTCTCCAGCAGCATCAGGCCGAACACGGCGGCCAGGCCGGCAAACACCGTAAGCAGGATCGCGCTGACGTTATGGATGATGCTGCCGGTTCGGATGCGCAGCCGCTCCAGGCCGATCGCCATCGCCAGCGCGACGCACACTAGCAGCGCGACCTCGGTGAGGCCGGCGGCGCTTGCGTAAACATCGCCGCCGTTGACGAGGTGGCGAATTTCCATGAACGCCAGCAGCACCGTGAACAGGATTGCCGCCGATTCCACCGTTCGTAACGGCGCGTCGTCGCCGCGGCGGCGCAGGAAGACGCTGGCCATCCAGAACGACAGCGCCGGGATGCCGTAGCCCCACAACAGCCAGTTGAAGATCGGGGTGGTGCCGACCGCGTTGCCGACGATGCGCGGCTCGTAGCCGATGCGCAGCACCACGATGCCTGCGAGAATGGCCGATAGCGAGCGCAGGAACGGAATCGGCCGCTGCATCGAAATCCACGCCGTGCCCAGCGACATCAGCGCCAGCGCAATCGTGAGCCAGCCTTTTTCGAGCGCGAAGGTGAGCGCAAGTGCCAACGCGCTCAGCGCGCCGGTGGCAAACAGCGCGATCGAAATCGCCAGTCCCGGCCGGCTATCGCGCTTGGTCAGAATTTCGGTCGCGGCGCCGTATGCCGTCGCCAGCACCACCGCCAGAATCGCAAACGGGATCGAGCGGTCGAGATGGGCGATGCGGGCATAAAGCGCGATCAAAAGTGCCAGCGGCGTGAACACGGCCGTGGCCGACCATACCACCGGGATGATGGCGCTCACCGAGCGGCCTTGCGCCAGGAATCCCGCGGCGCCAAATCCGGCTGCGAAAATCGCCGCGGTTATCAGATGCAGCGAAACCGAGCCGTCGGTGGCGGCAGGGCCAATGCCGGGCAGCGGTCCGCCCGGCAGCACCAGCATGTCCGGATTGCCGCGAACGGCCCATTCGGCGAACACGATGAAGACAAAAATAGCCGCAGCGCCGATCGCGCCGGTGGCCGCCGGCGCGCGCCATGCCACCCATAATGTGCCGGCCACCAGAACGGCGAACACGATGATGGCGGCGTCGTCATGGAAACTTGCCAGCACGATCATCGTTGCGCCGGCGAGGCAGGCCGCGAGCGAACCGGACGAGATCGGCTCGATCTGGCCTTCGTCCGCCGGCGGGCCGAACATGAATCCGCAGACCACCAGCAAGGCTGCAAGGACGAATCCCGCGATCACATGGAACGCGTGCGGTCCGACCATCGAGGGGCCGCATTGCAGGCAGGGGAACGTCCACAGCAGCGCGAACACGATGGTGGTGACCGCGAGCCAGCGCCACAGCCGGATGCGCGCCAAGCCGAAAGCCGCCGCGGTGACGATGGTGAGGTAGATGTACAGCGCCCAGAAGTCTGGTTTGTCCGAAGAAACCAGCACGGGGGTGACGAATGCGGCGGCGATGCCGAGGCCCGCCAGCGCCGGTCCGTGCAACAGTGCGGCGGCGAGTGTGCCCAGCGCCACCAGTCCCAGCAGGATGAACGCCGTCGCGGGTACCAGAAAACCGTAAAGCGCGTAGGCGGCGTAGACGGTCGCGAACGCGACTGATGTCCCGGCGGCGGTGAGAATGGCAGGGATGTTGGCGATCGGCAGCGCTTCGATCGCGGAGATGCTCTCCTTGCGGCGGGTCCATTCGCCCGCTGCGAGCAGCGCCAGCGCGAACGCGCCGCCGAGCAAGGTACGCACCTCCGGCCCGAGCAGCCCCGCGTCGATCGAATAGCGGACCATGAAGAAACCGCCGAGCGCCAGCGTCAAACCGCCGACCCAGACCACCCAGCGGGTGCCGATACGCTCCTCGAAGCCGGGACCGGGCTGGGACGCGGGTGCGGCAGCCGGAATGTCCGGC
>DATHHQ010000604.1:0-26155 GCA_035490095.1 Bradyrhizobium sp. | reverse complement strand
TTCAACTTCGCCTGCTCCGCCTCGCTGAGAACCAGTTCCGCCATCGCTCGAGCCATCTGAGATCCCCTTTTCTGTCCAGCACAACTCTGGCGCAGCAATGCGAATCTGTAATGACTCGAACTTCTGAATCAGGACACTAGTGCTGACGCTGACATACCGGACGATGCGGTTTTGATATCGCCCGATTTGCAAGGACTGAACCACATCTGGGGCCTTGGCTCGAACTTCAGAAGGATTACATATGGACCGAACGTTCCGAGTCTGAAGTCAAAGGCCGCCTTACATGACCGAAGCGCAGGCGCGATCCGCACAACCCCATCGCGTGGTGATCGTGGGCGCCGGATTCGGCGGGCTGGAAGCGGCGTTCCGGCTTGCGGGCACGCCAGTCAGCATCACGCTGGTCGACCGTCGCAACCACCATCTATTCCAGCCGCTATTGTATCAAGTCGCCACCGCGTCATTGGCAACGTCGGAGATCGCCTGGCCGATCCGCTATCTGCTGCGCGACCGCCCGGAGGTCACGACGTTGTTCGCGACCGTGACCGGGGTGGATGCGGCAGCCAAGCGCGTACTGCTCGACGATGGCGACGGCCTGCCATATGACACGCTGATTCTCGCCACCGGCGCGCGTCACGCGTATTTCGGCCATGACGAATGGGAGCCGTTCGCACCCGGCCTGAAAACTCTCGAGGACGCCACCACGCTGCGGCGGCGCATTCTGGTGGCCTTCGAGCGCGCCGAGCGCGAGACCGATCCGCAGCGGCGTGACGCCTTGCTGACTTTTGTGATTATCGGCGCCGGCCCGACCGGAGTCGAGCTTGCCGGCACCATTGCCGAGCTGGCGCAGGACACGCTGCCGCCCGACTTCCGCAACATCGACACCCACAAGGCGCGCGTCGTGCTGATCGAGGCCGGGCCGCGCGTGCTGGCGGGCTTTGCCGACGATCTCTCCGTCTATGCGCAGCGCTCGCTGGAGAGTATCGGCGTCGACGTGAAGCTCGGACAGGCCGTCACCGAATGCACCGCCGACAGCGTCGTCTACGGCGGCAACCGGCTGGATACCAGAACCATCATCTGGGCTGCCGGCGTGCGCGCCTCGCCCGCCGCCGAGTGGCTCGGCGCACCGGCTGACCGCGCCGGCCGCCTGCAGGTTCTGCCCGACCTCACCGTGCCCGACCATCCCGACATCTTCGCCGTCGGCGATACCGTTGTTATCAACGGCCCCGATGGCAAGCCGGTCCCCGGCATTGCGCCGGCGGCCAAACAACAGGGACGCTATGTCGCGGATGCCATCAAGGCGCGCCTGAGCGGCGGCACGCCTGCTCTGTTCCGATACCAGCATGCCGGCAGCCTGGCGCAGATCGGCAAGCGCAAGGCGGTGATCGATTTCGGACGCATCAAGCTGCGCGGCACCTTGGCATGGTGGATCTGGGGTATCGCCCACATCTACTTCCTGATCGGCCTGCGCAACCGGCTCAGCGTCGCGATCAGCTGGCTGTGGGTCTATGTGCGCGACCAGCGCGCCGCGCGACTGATTACGCAAGGCAGCAGCAAAGTGGTGCGGTGAGGTTTTAGCACGGTGGCTCCATCCTTCGAGACGCGGCTGCGCCGCTCCTCAGGATGAGGCTCCTCATGGTGAGGAGCGCGGCAACGCCGCGCGTCTCGAACCATGTGCCCTGATTCCGGCGTCCATCCGCTCACTTCACCAGCGAACAGCCGCCGTCTGCGATCGGGCGGAACGCCTGCTCGGCGGGGATGGTCGAAACCAGCCGGTAATAATCGTAAGGGTATTTCGACTCGTCCGGCTTCTTGACCTCGAACAGATACATCGGATGGATGACGCGGCCGTCCTGGCGGATCGTGATATCGCCGAACAGTTTGTCCTTGCCCTTGAATTTTTTCATCTGCGGGACGACGTCCTTCGCCGCGTCGCTGCCGGTCGCCGCCACCGCGTTGAGATAGGCAAGCGTGGACGCATAGACGCCGGCCTGATTGCCGCTCGGCATCTTGCCGTTCATGCCGGGCCGCGCGGCGAAACGTTTTGCAAAGGCGCGGGTGTCGTCATCCATGTCCCAATAGAAGGCTTCCAGCAGTTGCAATCCCTGCGCGACCTTCAATCCCATGCCGTGGACGTCGTTGACGAACAGCAGGAACGCGACCATCGTTTGTCCGTTCTGCTGGATCCCGAACTCCGCGGCCTGCTTGACCGCGTTGATGGTGTCGCCGCCGGCATTGGCAAGCCCGATCACCTTGGCTTTTGAATTCTGCGCCTGCAACAGGAACGACGCGAAATCCGAGGTGCCGAGCGGATGCTTGGCTGAGCCCAGCACCTTGCCGCCATGCTTTTCGATGTAATTCGTCGCTTCGGCCTCGATGCCCTGGCCGAGCGCGTAATTCACCGTGACGAAATACCAGTCCTTGCCGCCGCGTGCCATCATCGCCGCCGCCGTGGTGTTGCCGGTCGCCCAGGCGTCGTTGACCCACTGGATGGTGTTCGGCGAGCAGGCCTTGCCGGTGAGATCCGAGCTTGCGGTCGACGACGCCAGGAACGTCATCCTGGAATCGCGAACCAGCGAATTGATGGTGAGACCGACGGCCGAATTCGGCACGTCGACAATGGCATCGACGCCATCGACATCGAGCCATTTGCGCGCGATCGCAGATCCCACATCAGCCTTGTTCTGGTGATCGGCATAGACGATCTCGACCTTGATGTTCCTGGCCCCGCCGTTGAAATCTTCCGCCGCCATCCTTGCTGCTTCCACCGAACCCATGCCGTTGGTGTCCTGGAAGATGCCGGAAATATCGTTGAGCACGCCGACCCGCACCACATTGCCGGAAATTTCGGCATGCGCCGGTCCCCACGCGGCACAGGACAACGCCAGCGCCAAATAAAACCTGAAATCCCTCATCGATTCTCTCCCTTTGGATTTTTTCTGTTGCCATTCCCGGACGTGGCGGGGCATCCATTCAGTCCAGAGCGGGATGACTTTTCTTCGAATCGTCATCCCGCCCTATCTTTTTGTTTGAGCATGATCTTTTCGGAAAACCGGTACCCACTTTTCCGGATCATGCTCTCGGGCATGCCGACCGTCGCCCTGTCAAAGCTGCCGTTCCGGCAGGCGCAGGACGAGACCATCAAGCTCTTGTCCGATTTTGATCTGGCAGGACAAACGACTGTTCGGCTGACGCTCGGCGGCCACGCCATCCAGCAACGCGTCTTCTTCCTCACTCATGGCGGCGAGGCGGCCGATCCAGTTGTCGTCGACATACACATGGCAGGTGGCGCACATAGCATTTCCGCCGCACTCCGCCACGATCTCGTCAACGCCATGTCGCGTCGCGGCCAGCATGGCGCTCTCGCCGATGCGTGCTTCGATGCTCTCGGACCGGTTGTCGGGGCGGATGAAAGTAATGATCGGCATGGGATTCAGACTGGCCTGAGGGTGATGGGGAGACTCTCCAAACCGCGGAGCGTGTTGTTGTAGCGACGCTTCACCGGGCCTGACATCTCGATGGCGGCAACTTTTCGCGCCAGTGCCGCAAGCATCACCTCGCCTTCCAGGCGAGCGACCAGCTGGCCGACGCACATGTGAATGCCCGAACCGAACCCGACATGGCCGCTGGTCTTGCGCGTGATGTCGTAGCGATCCGGATCGGACCATCGCCTGGGATCGCGGTTGGCTGCGCCCAGGAACATCAGGATTTTTTCGCCCACGCCGACCTTGCAGCCGCTGATCTCGACATCCTTCGTCGTGGTGCGGAAGAACGTCTGCACCGGGCTTTCGAAGCGGATCGCTTCCTCGAACGCATTGCGCGCCAGCGATGGATCGCTGCGCAGCCGCGCAAATTCTTCCGGGAAGCGCGCGAGGCAATAGATCGCGGCACCAATCCCGTTGACCGTGGTATCGATACCGGCCGAAAGCAACGAGCGTACCAGCATCGGCGCCTCTGCCGCGGTGATATCGCCGGCA
Organism: Bradyrhizobium sp.; assembly: GCA_035490095.1. GTDB lineage: Bacteria > Pseudomonadota > Alphaproteobacteria > Rhizobiales > Xanthobacteraceae > Bradyrhizobium. Next base: position 22,181 of record DATHHQ010000604.1, on the reverse strand, counting down.
TCGACCCGGGCATGAATGCAAGCGCCGAACCCGCCGGGTGCGAGATTGTCCCGTTGGCATTGCTCCTGCACATAGGCCTGATGCGGTTGCGAGCGTTCGATCGCGGTCTGGCGCAATTGGTTCGGTGGCCCGAACGCGTTAAAGACCACGCCGGCATAGGGCAGCAGATGCTCACGCCCTTCCTGTTTCAACCCGACGGCATCGGGAAAAACCGACAGCGGATAGGCCTCGGCCAGATCGGCGACGGCATCGAAACTTCCTTTGGCCAGCAGCTCGTCGATCTTGGCTTCGGCGGCCGCGGCGAAGCCGTGGCGGATCTGCTTCATGACCGCGGGCGAAAGCACCCGGCTGAGCACCGCGCGCGTCCTCGTATGCGCGGGCGGGTCAGCCTCGAGGATAAGACTCGGCGGCCGCCACGGTTTCTCCTTGGCAAAATCGCTCAAACCCACGCCGCGGCTGGAACAGAACGTCAGGGGATCGTTGAGCACGCGATGGACTTCGGCATAGCGCGCCACCGCATACACGCTCCATTTGTCCAGATGCACCAGCGGGCCCGCCTCGCGCAACGCCGCGTGGGTGGGAAACGGATTCTCGAAGAACTGGATCGCAAACGGATCGACATCGAGGCCCGGAATCCCCGAAGGCACGCTGCCGGACGCAGCACCTGCGTGTCCGCCGCCAACCCCGGCCGAACCTGTTGTGACCATATGAGCCTCCCGAAATTTAGTCTTGTAAAGCTGCGGCTTGTGTCCCTATTTCTCGATGGCGCGTTGGGGGATGATGCGAAACATGAGCAAGAACGGATCGACCGGCTCGCGCCGAAAGGCGGTACCCGTAAGCGGTGTCAAGACCGGCCAGACGCTCGATCTCGAGCGCTACGTGCCCGCCTTCGTCACGTTCATCGCCAACAAGCTGTCGCGCAGCGCCACGGCGTTTTACCAGCGGCGCTTCGGTGTCAACGTCACCGAGTGGCGGATGATGTCGCTGCTCGCGATCGAGCCGGGCATCACCGCATCGCGGATTTGTTACGTCATCGGTTTCGACAAGGGCCCGGTCAGCCGCACGCTGGCGCTGATGCAAAAACGCGGATTGATCGCGATCAGGACCGACCCGCGCGACGGTCGCAGCCACTCGATCTCGCTGACGCCGAAAGGAAGGCAGGTCCATGACCAAGTTATCGTCGCGGCACTTGAGCGCGAGCGCCGGCTGCTCGCCTGCCTGCGAAAGGACGAGCGGGAAGTCCTGATCGATCTGCTGCGGCGCGTCCACAGCAATCTCGGTGCCGTCACCGATCATGATGAGCCGGGCGAGGATTGAGCTAGTCGAAGTCGGACCCGACATTTCCAGGCTCAGGCGGTTGAACCGGCCGACGCCGGCGATCACGCGTTCATTCAACCCCGACTCGCCGGTGCGCTCAGGCATTCGTCCACTCCCCTCACGGCCTGGCAGTTGAACTGCTCTGTCGAGACGCCGTCGTTACCTGGAAGCTCCCACAAGCTAGTTGCCTTGGCAACAATAAAGATCCGGCGGTTTCCGGCGGGCGGTGAAAAAATGCGCGCGCCTCAGCCCGGACACCCGATCCAGTCGGTCGAGGCATCGTCTTCCAGGATCGCCACGGCGCTCGCGCGCCGCGTCAGCACCGCACGCTGGTTGATATAGCCCTTGTCGGTGATTTCGCCGCCGTCGACCGAGGCCGGCTCGGCCAGCAGCAGTGCCCGCGTCGCATGACCGGAGGAACCGCCGCCGCCCTGCGTCTTGAGTTTTGCCAGTCCCGATGCGATCGCGGCGCGCACCTTTTCGTTGCCGATCACCTCGCTCACATCAGCGCTCTCGGGCAGGCCGGCATGCACGCGGCAGGCGGCAAAGTTCGGAAATACCAAAAAACGTACGTGATCGCCGCCATGGCCGGATACGACGATGTCCTGCGCCAAAGGCGCCAACGCGGTGATCCCGGCGACGCGCAGCGTGCCAACGCTGACCCAGGTGCCGGAATTGAGCTTGAAATCCTCGGCGACACGGCCGTCGAAAAACAATCCAAGCTCGGGGCGGTCCGGATCGGCGAACGACACGGCGTCGCCGATCAGGTAGAATCCGTCCGTGTCGAATGCTTGCGCGGTCAGTTCCGGCGCCTTCCAGTAACCCGGCGTGACATTGGGTCCGCGCACCCGCACCTCGAGCTTGTCGCCTGACGGCACCAGCTTCAGTTCGGTGCCGGGGATCGGCACGCCGATATTGCCGGAGCGCTTGGCCTGGAAATGGCAGTCGGTGGCGAGCGGCGAGGTCTCGGTCGAGCCCCAGGCCGACACCATCGGCAGCGCGCGCCCGACGATCTTGATCGACAGCTCTTCCATCGCATCCCAGAGATTCTGCGGCAGCGCCGCTCCCGCATAGAATGCGAACCTCACCTCGGCAAAGAAGCGGCGGCGCAATTCGTCATCATCACGCAATGCTGCGATCAGCATGTCGAAGCCGCGGGGCACGTTGAAGTACACCGTCGGCATCACGCTGCGCAGATTGGCCAATGACATTGCAAACAGGCCCGGCGCCGGTTTGCCGCCGTCGATATAAAGCGTGCCGCCATTGCGCAGCACCAGATTGAAGTTGTGATTGGCGCCGAAGGTATGGCTCCACGGCAACCAGTCGAGGATCACCAGATGCTCTGCCGTGTTGTCGAGAAACGACCAGGTCTGCGCCTTGGCCTGCTGGCTCGAGGTCAGCATGCGCTGGGTGTTGATCACGGCCTTCGGCGTGCCGGTCGAACCCGAGGTGAACAAAAACTTGGCAATGGTATCCGGCCCCACCGTCGCAAAGGCTGTTGCGACGGCGGATGTTTCCGATGTCGCCGCGACGTCGCGAAATGGAAGCGCATCACTGCTGTCGGCGTCGCCGCACACGATGTTTGCCGAATGCAGCGATTTGATCGCGGCCAACGCCGGTGCGAAGGCTTTCATGCTCGAAACATAGATCGCGCCGGGATCGAGCAGACGGATCATGCTCTTGAGCTTGTCGAAATCCTTCGACACCAGCGAATAGGCCGGCGAGATCGCAGCGGCGGGCACGCCGACATGCATGGCGGCGAGCGCCAACAGCGCATGATCGATGCTGTTATCGGAGAGAATGACCAGCGGGTGATCGGCGCTCAAACCTCGCGCCAGGATCCAGGCGGCGACCGATCGCACCTGCCGCAGCGCGTCTTTGTAGGTGACGGTCGTCCACGGCGCGTCAACGCTGGAACGCTCGCCGAGAAAAATCTCCTCCGGCTTTTGCCGCGCCCAGTGCTCCAGCCAGTCGCCGACGCAACGGGTGTGCTGTTGCAGCGGCGTTGTCGATCTCAGCCAGATACTGCCGTCGGCGCGCCGATCGGCCACGATCTCAGGCTTGGCGAACAGGGTTCCGGCATGCTCGCGGGCGCCGGCGGCGGGGATGGTCATCGATTTCCTCGGTGCCCTCTGATGGCCTCGTTGGGCTTGGGGCTGGCGTTTGCTCTACGCGAGAAAAAGACCTCTCGGCAATATTTCGGCACCGAAGGCCGCGCAATGCGGATGCGGCGGGCGCTTTGTCGTCCAAGCGCCTGCGTAAGTTATGCGCATGAACGCACCTCGCCCAACGAATAAGCAAATGCCCCATCCTAAAGCTGCGAATAAAGAATGAGCAGCGCGCATCGATCTCATACAACTGTTTGAAAACAATAATATATTATTGATCGCCGCGGCGTCCGGTGTAATTGTACACAATGGCACGGGCTTTGCTTAATTCATCCCTAACCAATTCCGGCTCGGGGGTGTGTGCGATGGCGAGCTCGAACTATCCAACCAGCGGCACGGTCGCCGCACAGCCAACCCCCATCGACCTTGACTGGGCGAAAACGGCTCTCGTCATTATCGACATGCAGCGCGACTTCATGGAGCCCGGCGGCTTTGGTGAAACGCTGGGAAATGATGTCTCGCGGCTTGCCAGTGCGGTGAAGCCGATCGCGGCGGTACTGGCTGCCGCGCGCGACAGCGGCATGCTCGTCGTTCACACCCGCGAAGGACATTTGCCCGATCTGTCCGATGCGCCACCGGCCAAGGTCGAACGCGGCGCGCCGAGTTTGCGTATCGGCGATCCCGGCCCGATGGGACGGATCCTGATCCGCGGCGAAGCCGGCCACGACATTATCCCGGCGCTCTATCCGCTCGACAACGAGGTCGTGATCGACAAGCCCGGCAAGGGCGCGTTCTACGCGACCGAGCTCGACGACGTCCTGCAGCGATACTGCATCGAGAATCTTCTGGTGTGCGGCGTCACCACCGAGGTCTGCGTCAACACCACGGTGCGCGAGGCCAATGACCGCGGCTACCGCTGCGTGGTGCTGGCCGATGGCTGCGCCTCCTATTTCCCCGAATTCCACGAGATGGGCCTGAAGATGATCAAGGCCCAGGGCGGCATCTTCGGCTGGGTCAGCGACTCGGCCGCGGTTCTTGAGGCAATGACACCGGAGACGTCAAAGAACACCTTGGCAGCGGGAGCATCACGATGAGCACGAGCACGACCGCCGGAAAGTCCGATTTCAAACCGGCACTTTGGACACCGGGCGACTGGAACGCCTTCTTCGGCTTCGGTACCAATATCCTCGTCAACATGCTGGTGCTGACGGGGCTGCTGCGGTTCGTGCTGAAAATGCCTGACACGCTGGTGTTCGGCCGCATCCTGCCGGCGCTCGGCCTGATGATGTGCCTCTCCACATTCTACTACGCATGGCTCGCCTATCGGCTGGCGCAAAAGACCGGCCGCAGCGACGTCTGCGCGCTGCCGTCCGGCGTCAGCGTGCCGCACATGTTCATCGTCACCTTCGTGATCATGCTGCCTATCACGATCAAGACCGGCGATCCCTTGAAGGGCTGGTCCGCCGGCCTGGTCTGGGTGTTCTTCCAGAGTTTCATCCTGATGATCGGCGGCTTCATCGCGCCGTACATCCGGAAGATTACGCCGCGCGCGGCCCTGCTCGGCACGCTCGCCGGCGTATCCGTGACATTCATCTCGATGCGGCCGGCGCTGGAGATGTACATGACACCGCAGATCGGCCTCGTCTGCTTTGCCATCATCCTGGTGAGCTGGTTCGGCGGCGTGAAATACCCGAAGGGAATCCCCGCTGGCCTCGTCGCCATCGCGGTCGGCATGATCATCGCGTGGGGTTCGAACCTGTTCGGCCTTGGGCTCGGCGGGCTAAGCGTCACGGGCGCCGGCGATGCATTCGCGAGTTTCGGCTTCTCGGTGCCGCTGCCGGCGTTCGGTCAGGTGTTTTCCGGCTTCGAATTCCTCGGCATCATTCTGGTGACGGCGATCCCGTTCGGCATCTACGATCTGGTCGAGGCGATGGACAATGTCGAAAGCGCCGAAGCGGCCGGCGACGAATATCCGACCACCCGCGTGCTGACCGCCGACGGCGTCGTCAGCCTGATCGGCTGCCTGATGGGCAATCCCTTCATCAACGCGGTTTACATCGGCCATCCCGGCTGGAAGGCGATGGGCGGCCGGATCGGCTATTCGGCGGCGACCGGGTTGATGGTGGTGGTGCTGTCATGGTTCGGCATCATCTCGGTGCTGCTGGCACTGGTGCCGGTGGTCGCGATCTCGCCGATCCTGCTCTACATCGGCATGCTGATCGGCGCGCAGGCGTTCCAGACCACGCCGATCAAGCACGCACCGGCCATCGTGCTCGCCTTGACGCCGCATCTCGCCGCATGGGCCAAGCTGCAGATCGACACCATGCTGGGGGCGACATTGAGTGCAGCCGAGAAGGTCGGCGGCCTTGCGGCCGACAAGGTCGTCGCCGTCAAAAGCGCGGCAATCGCTTCGCTGCCTCAGCAGGGCGTGCTCTACCATGGTCTGGAAGTGATGGGCGGCGGCTCGATCCTCGCCGGCCTCGTGCTCGGCGCGATCGGCGTATTCGTCATCGAGCGCGAGTTCGTGAAGGCCTCCGCCTTCGCCTTTTCCGGCGCGGTGCTGACCTATTTCGGTTTCATGCATGGCGAGGCGGTCGGCATCGGCGGCGGATTCGGCGTGACGCCGGGCGTGGCGCTGGCCTATGCTGTCGTGGCCGCCGGATTCTTCGCGGTGGAGAAGTTCGGCACCAGCACTGACTCCGTTTCGCATCCGGAGATGCCCCTTGCAGCACCTGCCGAATAAGTTACCTCGCGGGCAGCACGTCTTGCCCGAGCGGGGTAGCGTGTGACCGAAACCGTCGCTGCGCTTATCGCCGCGCATCGCGCGGGAACCATGTCGCCTGCGCAAACCGTCGCGCGCAGCTTTCAGCGGATTCGCGATCATGACGATCCCGCCATCTTCATCAGCCTGCGCGATGAAAAACAGGCGCGGGCTGAAGCGGAAGCCCTGACCGCGAAGGATGCTGCCCGGCTTCCGCTCTACGGCATTCCGGTTGCCGTGAAGGACAATATCGACGTCGCCGGATTGCCCACCACCGCCGCCTGCCCCGCCTTCGCCTATTCGCCGGCGCACGATGCGACATCAGTGGCGCGATTGCGCGCCGCTGGCGCCATCATCATCGGCAAGACCAACCTCGATCAGTTCGCCACCGGTCTCGTCGGCGTGCGCTCCCCCTACGGCATTCCCAACAATCCGATGCGCGGAGATTTGATTCCGGGCGGATCGAGTTCGGGTTCGGCGGTCGCGGTCTCAGTGGGGCTGGTGCCGCTGGCATTGGGCACCGACACCGCAGGCTCCGGCCGCGTGCCAGCGATGCTCAACAACATCGTCGGGCTGAAGCCGAGCCTTGGACTGATCTCCACCGCAGGCCTGGTGCCGGCGTGCCGGACGCTGGATTGCGTGTCGGTGTTTTCGCTTAGCGTTGACGACGCGATGACGGCGCTGATGGCGATGGCCGGGCTAGATGACGCCGATCCGTTTTCGCGCAACCGGCCGCTGGCCAGGATGACCGCGTTTCCCGCCAATCTCCGGCTTGGCGTGCCGCGCAACGGCCAGCTGATCTTCTTCGGCGACAAGGCGTCGGAAAAAGCCTACCGCGACGCGCTCCAGCGCTGGACCGCGCTCGGCGCCACGCTGGTCGAGTTCGATCTCGAACCGTTTTATGAAACCGCACGGCTGCTCTATGAGGGACCGTGGGTCGCGGAGCGCTATCTGGTGATCCGGGATCTGTTGGCATCGTCGCCGGAATCAATTCACCCGGTGACACGCGAGATCACGATCGCCGGCGCGCGGCTCAGCGCCGCCGATACATTCAGTGCGCTGTACCGGCTACAGGCGCTGCGCAAGGTCAGCGAGCGTGCGTTCGCCGGCATCGACGCGCTGGTGCTTCCGACGACGCCGACTGTGTACAGCACGGCCCAGGTGCTGGCCAATCCGGTCGAGCTCAACAGCCGGCTCGGGACCTATACCAATTTCGTCAACCTGCTCGATCTCTGCGGCCTCGCGCTGCCGGCGGCGATACGGCCCGACGATATCCCGTTCGGCATCACGCTGCTGGCGCCCGCCGGCCAGGACGCGCAGCTCGCCAGTATCGGCCGCGTCTTTCATGCCGATACCAAACTGAACGTGGGCGGCAGGAGTTTGCCGCAGCCGCCGCTCGCGACCTTGCCGCAGGACTTGGGCGGAGACGAAATCGCCATCGCGGTGGTCGGCGCGCATCTGTCGGGCATGGCGCTCAATGGCGAATTGAAGGCGCTCGGCGGTCGCCTGCTGGAGGCCGCAACAACGGCGCCGGACTACAGGCTCTATGCGCTTGCGACCACGCCGCCAAAACCCGGCATGCTGCGGGTGGAGAAGGGTGCGGGATCGTCGATCGAGCTCGAGCTCTGGGCGCTGTCGGCGGCAGCGTTCGGAAAATTCGTCGCCGCGATCCCGCCACCGCTGTCGATCGGGACGGTGCGGATGGCGGATGGCCGCGGCGTGAAAGGTTTTATCGTCGAACCCGCCGACGTCGACGGCGCCCGCGACATTTCCGCATTCGGTGGCTGGCGCGCGTTTGTGGTGGACGCGGCGGCGGTTTGAACGAGCCGCATGTCGCTCCCTCGCCCCGCTCTTGCGGGGAGAGGGTTGGGGTGAGGGGCTCTTTCTTCTCGCGCTCTGATCAAGATGAGAGTCATCAGCCCCCTCACCCGGATCGCAAGAGCGATCCGACCTCTCCCCGCAAGCGGGGCGAGGTGAAGGGATTACACCGACACGGCGTAGATCTCGTATTCGCCGCGCACCAGCTCGATATGCGCGCGCATCGCGGCGGCGGCGCCGACCTTGTCGCCGCGCATGATCGCCACCACGACGCGGTCGTGCTCGGCATGTGACTTCGCAAGGCGCCCGAGATTGCGGAACTGCGCGCGACGGAACGGCTGCACCCGCACCCTGGTGGCCAAGGTCATTTCGGCGATATAGCCGTTCTGCGAGCCGGCATAGATCGCGTTGTGAAAGCGCTCGTTGACTTCGTGAAACCGGTCCGGATTGCCGGCATAGCTCAGCACCCGCAATTCCTCGTGAACCGCCTCGAGCCGGTGCCGCTCGATCGGCAGCATGCGTTCCGCGGCAAGGCCGGCGCACAGCGCTTCCAGCTCCGCCATGGCCTCGAACATCCCGGTCAGCCGCTCGATCGAGGGCCGCGCCACCACCGCGCCGCGATGCGCCCGTGTATCCACCAGACCGCTGGCCGCGAGCTGGCGCAGCGCTTCCCGGACCGGCGTGCGCGACACGTTGAAGCGCCGCGCGATGTCGGTCTCGTCGAGCGCTGCTCCCGGCGGCAGCGCGCCGCGCACGATTTCATCGGCGAGCTGCAGACGCAACTCCTCCGCGCGCGTGATCTTGTCCGGATAGGATGAGGCGCGGTCCACGCGCCGAACCACCGTCTCCGCCTCGGACGCGGGACGTTGCGGAGCGCCGGTCGGAACATCGTCGAGACTCATGCCTTCTGATCCATATCTTTGGAAGATCCGGGTTCGTCGATAATGCTGACGTGGGCGGCGACGATCTTCCAGCCCTCGGCGAATCGCACCCATGTCTGCATCTGCCGTCCCACTCTGCCCGGAGCGGAGTCGCGATAGAACAGCGTCGAGGCTATCGCGGTGTCGCGGCCATAGCTTGTGATCACCGTCTGCGCGGTCTTGCGCATCAGCCCCGCCGGCGAGCGCGCCGCCCGAAACGCGGTGATGGCGTCATAGCCATAGAGATTTTCGCCGATCCCGTAGCGCAGCGTGCGGGCATCGTCGCGGAACAGTTCATCAAGCACGGCGACATCGTTCGACACCAGGGCCTTCTCATAGCGCGCGAACTGCTCGGTCACCTCCGCGAGTACCTCGGGCAGATCGACGTCCATCTCACAATCCTCTTGGCGGCGCTGCGGAAACCGCGCCGGCACGTTCAAGCGCAAACGCCACGCGCAGCGCGATATCTTCCCGCCAGGGAGCGGCAATGATCTGCACGCCGATCGGCATCGGCTCCAGCGGGACCGGCACCGCGACCACCGGAAGCCCGATGAACGAAATCGGCTGGGTGTGGATGCCGATATTGGCCCGCACCGGAAGCTCGACGCCATCAAGCACGAACGTCGCCTGCCCGAGCTTCGGCGCGGTGCAGGGCGTTGCCGGCGCGATGATCACATCGACGGATTTGAACAACTCCAGTACCCGGGCGCGGTACCAGCGGCGGAACTTTTGCGCGCGGTCGACCAGCGGCGCGGGGATCATCGCACCCGCCAGCAAGCGGTCGCGCACCGCCGGATCGAAATCGTTCGGCCGTTGTCGCAGGCGATCAAGATGCAGCGACGCCCCTTCCGTCGTGGAGATGACATAGGCCGCGGCGCGGGCGCGCGCGGCTTCGGGGATTTCGACGATTCGCGCGGCGTCGAGCGCCTTGGCGACGCGCGCGACCGCCTCGACGGCCTCGGGGAAAACGTTGCTCTGGAAATAGCCGCCGGCGACGGCGATGCGAAGTCCGCCAATGTCCTGCGCCAGCAGCTGCGTCACCGGTTCGGCGGGCCGGGTCGTGCACGCCGCATCTTCGGCATCCGGCCCCTGCATCGCGTCATAGGCCAGCGCGAGATCGCGGACGTTGCGCGCGAACGGCCCAAGATGATCGAAGCTCGCGACGAACGGAAACGACCTCGCACGCGACAGCCGTCCATAGGTCGGCTTCAGTCCAAAGATTCCGCAGAACGACGACGGCACCCGGATCGAGCCGTTGGTATCCGATCCCAACGCCAGCGGCACCAGGCCGCCGCCGACCGCACCACCGGAGCCCCCCGACGAACCGCCGGTCATCCGCGTCACATCATGCGGGTTGCGCGACGGACCGTCATGCACATTCTCGCCGGTGAAGTCGTAGGCGTATTCGCCCATATTGAGCGCGCCGACCAGAACGGCGCCGGCAGCCTCCATGCGTTCGATCAGAGTGGCGTCGCGCGCCGACGGCTTGAGGTCACGGTTGATCTTCGATCCGGCGCGGGTCGGCAGACCCTGCACATCGAACAGGTTCTTCACCGCGAACGGCACGCCGGCGAGTGGGCCGGCATCTTGCCCCGCCGCGATCATGGCATCGACCGCCCGCGCCTTGGCGCGCGCCCGCTCTGCCGTTACATCGGTAAACGAATTCAGGACGGGATCGTGCCTGGCGATCCGCGCCAGCGCGGCTTCGGTTACGCTCAGCGCGGACATTTTTCCGGCCGCCACGGAATGCGCGATTTCCGAGGCCGACAGATCGTCGGGGTTTGCGATCATGGCGATATCAGGCTGCAAAGACACTGGCGGGCTCGGTTTCGTCCGGCAACGTGAATTCATCGACCAGCCGCGCCAGCCTCAGCGACACCTCGAGATTGGCCCGCACCGCCGGCTTCCAGGCCTCCTCGAGCGGCAGCGCCAAGGCCTTCGATACCGCGTCGATATAGGCATCCAGCGGATCAAGACTCTTAACAATCAACCTTCTCTCCCTTCTCGTCATCGCCCGGCTTGACCGGGCGATCCAGTAAACACCAGCGTTAGTGATTACTGGATGCCCCGCCGGAGCCTGTCATCCGGCCGGCCAAAGGCCGGACCGGTTGGCGGGGCATGACAATCAAGCCGGCAACGGCGGATGTGGGATCGCCGTCAGCAGTTCCCTTGTATAGGCATCCTGCGGGTCGCCCAAGACCCGTTCGGATGGACCCTGCTCGACGATTCGGCCCGTCCGCATCACGATGACACGATCGCACAACAGGCGCACCACATTCAAATCATGCGACACAAACAGATAGCTCATGCCCATGGACTGTTTCAAGTCGTGCAGCAGATTCAAGACCACCGCCTGCACCGAAACATCGAGCGCCGCGGTCGGCTCGTCGAGAATAACCAGTTTGGGGTGAAGCGCGATGGCGCGCGCGATGCCGACGCGGGCCTTCTGCCCGCCTGACAATTGATGCGGGAAGCGATCCAATAGATTGATCGGCAGTCCAACCAAGCCCGCAAGCTCCTCGCAGCGGGCGCGCAACGCGTCACGTCCCCTGATGTCGCCAAGCTGCATGATCGGATCGACGATCGCGCGCGCGGCGGTGAAGCGCGGATTGAGGCTGTCGGTCGGATCCTGAAACACCATCTGGATGCTCTTGCGCAGCGGCAACCGCGCGAACGCATTGGGCATGATGGCGCCGATCTCGTCGCCATCGAACACGATGCGGCCCGAGGTCTGATCCAGCAGCCGCATCACCATCATCGAGGTGGTGGATTTGCCGCAACCGGATTCGCCGACCAGCCCGACGCTCTCGCCTCGGTCTACGCCAAAGCTGATGCCGTCGACGGCGCGGAATTGTTCGGTTTCGAGCGGCGGCTTGCGCGAGAACAGTTTTGCCAGAGTCGCCGTGGCGCCCTGGCGCGGATATTCCTTGACGAGCTTTTCGACGAGCAGGAGCGGTTTTGTAACATCGTCACCGGGCTTCTTCTCCCTCTCCCCGCCTGCGGGGAGAGGGGCAATCTCAAGCACGGTGTTTGAAGTGGGCTCCCCCTCACCCGGATTGCTTCGCAATCCGACCTCTCCCCGCGAGCGGGGCGAGGTTAAGACGGCTTCCTCCTCCGGCAAAAGGTCACGCAAGGAGGCGCCGATGCGCGGCGTCGCGCGCATCAGCTTCTTGGTGTAGGCGTGTTCCGGCTTGGCGAAGATATCGGCCGACAGCGCGGTTTCGACCACCCGCCCCTTCTCCATCACCACCACGCGGTCGCAATAGGCCGCCGCCAAGCCAAGATCGTGCGTGATCAGGATCGTCGACATGCCCCGCCGCTTGGTGAGTTCGACGATCAGGTCCATCACCGCCTTTTGCGTGGTGACGTCGAGACCGGTGGTCGGCTCGTCCGCGATCAGAAGCTGCGGATTACAGGCCAGCGCCAGCGCGATCACCACGCGCTGACACATGCCGCCGGACAATTCGAACGGATAGGCGTGATAGCGTTCACGCGGCCGCGCGATCTTGACCTGCTCCAGCGCCTCGATCGCCTTTTCGCCGCGATCGCTCGCCGCCGACTGCACATGCTGGCGCAGCACGTCCTCGATCTGGTCGCCCACCTTGCGGATCGGATTGAGCGCCGCGCGCGGGTTCTGGAAGATCATCGAGATTTCGCGGCCGCGCAGGTCGCGCATCTGGTTCTCGGTCGCCGCCTTGACGTCGATGCCGGAAAACATCACCGAGCCTTCGGCGATCCTGCCGGCGCGGTCGAGAATCCGCATCACCGCATAGGAGGTGACGGATTTTCCCGAGCCGGATTCGCCGACGATGCCGAGCGTCTCGCCCTTGGCGACGGTGATGTTGACATGCTGCACCGCCTTGACGATGCCGCGCCTTGTGGCGAATTCCACGGTGAGATCGTTGACGTCGAGCAGCGGCTGCGCGGTCATTGGTTAATCCTCACGTGCGCCGCTGCGGATCGACGATGTCGCGCAGCCCGTCACCGAGCAGGTTGAAGCAGAACACCGCGATCATCAGCGCGAGGCCGGGGAACAGCGCGATCCACCATTCGCCCGACACCATGAAGCCCGCGCCTTCCGCGACCATGATGCCCCATTCGGCGGTCGGCGGTCGCACCCCGAGCCCGATGAACGACAGCCCGGCCGCATTGAGGATGGCGTAACCCATGGTCAGCGACATCTGCACGATCATGATCGGCATGATGTTGGGCAGGATGTGCACCAGCAGGATGCGAAACTCGCCATTGCCCGACAATCGTGCCGCCTGCACGAAGCCGGCGTCGCGCCGCACATTGGCCTCGGCGCGGGCGACGCGCGCATAGAGCGGGAAATTCACGATCGCGGTCGCAATGATGATGTTCTGCACGGTGTTGCCGAGCGCCGCGACAATCCCCATCGCCAGCACGAACAGCGGAAACGCCATGATGGTATCGGCGATGCGGCCGACGATGCGGTCGGTCCAGCCGCCAAAATACCCCGCAGAGATACCGGCGAGCCCGCCCATCAAAAACACCAGCACCACCGACGCCACCGCGATAAAGGTGTCGAGCCGCGTCGCCACGATCACGCGGCTGAAAATATCGCGTCCCAACTGGTCGGTGCCGAACCAATGCGCCGATGACGGCGGCTTCAGCGCCGCCGCGGTGTCGGACGCCAGCGGATCGTACGGAACCACGTAAGGACCGAACAGCGCCGCAAACACGATCACGATCAACAGCCCGAACGCGAACGCGGTGACGCGGTTCTCGCCGAGCACATAGCGGGTGTGCTCGAAGATTGCGGCGAGGCCCGAGGTCCGCGCGGGAGCAACGGGTTCGACGGCAGGCGCGACGGTGCTCATGCTTCCAACCTCACCCTTCCAGCCGCACTCTTGGATCGATCACGCCATAGAGAATGTCGATCATCAGATTGAGCAGCACATACATCACGGCCATGGTCAGCACGAAGCCTTGCACCGGCGCGAAGTCCGACGAGATCAGGGCTTCGACCGCGTAGGAACCGATGCCGGGCCAGGCGAATACCTTTTCCACCAACACATTGGCGCCGAGCAGGAACGAGAACACCATGCTGAGCGTGGTGATGACCGGCAGCATCGCGTTGCGGAAGGCGTAAGTGACGATCACCGTGCCGGGCGACAGGCCGCTGGCGCGCGCGGTGCGCACGAAATCCGACGACAGCACCGCCAGCATCGAGGCCCGCGTCATCCGCGCGATCGGCGCCAGCGAGAAGATCGCGAGTGTCAGCGCCGGCAAAATCAACTGGCTGAACGCCGAACGGAAGGTTTCGAAATCGCGCGCGATCAGGGCATCGATCAGATAGAAGCCGGTTACCGCCGGCGGCGCGCTGTAGAACACATCGAGCCGCCCCAGCGGCGCTGGCGACCAGCCGAGCTTGAAATAGAAAATATAGACCAGCACCAATCCGGTGAAGAATACCGGCAGCGACACCCCGGCGGTCGTGGTGACGCGACAGAGATGGTCGATCCACGAGCCCGGGCGGGTTGCGGCGAGTACGCCGAGCGGCAGCGCGATGGCAACCGAAATGACGAGGCCGAGCAGCGTCAACTCGGCCGATGCCGGCAGGCGATTGCGGATTTCAGTCGCGACCGGCTGGCCTGTGGTGAGTGAATTGCCGAAATCGCCGTGGGCGAGATCGGCGGTGTAACGGAAGAACTGCTCGATCAGCGGCTTGTCGAGGCCGAGTTTCTTGCGGATCTGCTCGATCGCCTCCTTGTTCGCCGCAGGGCCAGCGAAATACGCCGCGGGATCGCCAGGCAGCGCCCGCGTCAGCAGGAACGTGACGATCACCACCCCGATCAGGCTCGGGATCGCGAACATCAATCGCTTGCTGATCATGGTCAGCATGATGCGACGCCTGTCGTTCTGCTCCCTCCCCCCTTGCGGGGGAGGGTCGGGGTGGGGGGTAGCCGCGAGTCCGGCGCTTGTTGCTTACCCCCCACCCTAACCCTCCCCCGCAAGGGGGGAGGGAACGATGGAGCGAGGCTCCGCTCTCTCACAAGAGAAGTAGGAAGCGAGCACGCGGAGTGAGTGCCCATCACGTTCACGCCTTGACCATCGGCCGGTAATCCAGGCGGCGGTGAAACCAGTACTGGTAGCCGGACACGTTTTTCTGCATCGCGACGTTGACGTAGGGCTGATACAGCGGTATGCGCGGCATGTCGGTGAAAGCGCGAGCGATAAAACCCTTCACATCGGTATCGTAAGTGGCCTTGTCGCCGCTCGCGCCCGCGGCCACGGCGCCATCGATGAAGCCATCCATTTCCTTCGACTGATAGCCCATGGTGTTGAAGATCGAATTTCGGCCGTGATAGCACCAGATGAAGAAGTATTCGGGATAGTCGAGCCAGCCCGAGAACACGTTGGTGTAAAGCGGCATCTCCTTCTTGTTCAGTTCGGTGCGCCAGTTGGCGCCGGGAATCTTGTTGATGGTGGTCTTGATACCGATCTGGCCGAGGCTCTCCTGCACCAGCACGCAAAGCGGCTCGTTGACCCCGGCGAATCCAAGATCGAATGACAGCGTGGTCTCGAAGCCGTCGGGGTAGCCGGCTTCGGCGAGCAGCGCCTTGGCTTTCGCAATGTCGGTATTATACGTGTGCGCCTGGGGCCAGACCGCCTCGGTCGGCTTGCCGGCGGCGCCGAACATCGGCTTGGCCAGCCCGAACAGCACGGCATCCATGATCTTCTGGTAGGGAACGGCGTAGGCCACAGCCTGCCGCACTTTCGGATTATTGAACGGCGGCTTGGTGACGTTCATGCCGAGATACTGGATGCCGTTGGAATAGGGCATCGAGACGATGTTGAGCTTGCCGCCGTCCTTCAGCTCGACGAAATCCTTGTTGGGCAAATCATACGACACATCGGCATCGCCGCGTTCAAGCAGCGCGCGGCGATTGCCGGCCTGCGGCACCATGCGCCAGATCACCCGCCTGATCTTCGGCGCGGGACCACCGACCCACTCGTCATTGCGCTCCAGGATTACTTCGGTGCCGGCGGTCCATTTCGTCACCTTGTAGGCGCCGGAACCAACGGTCTGCTGCTTGGCAAATTCTAGACCCCAGGGATCCTTCTCGCTGGCATTCTTCTTGAGAAGTTCGGAATTGACCACGCACGGCACGATCACAGCGAGGTCGGGAATCGTCAGGCGGTCTTTCTTCGCGAAATCGACCCGCACGGTGGTGTCATCGACGACGACGAACTGCTCCGGCTTGGTCAGCGAGCCGGCGCTCATCTGAAACGCCGGGAATCCGCCGACGCCGATCGCGCGATCGAGCGACCACTTGACGTCCTTGGCCGTCACCGGCGCGCCGTCGTGGAATTTTGCATTCTTCTTCAATTTGAAGGTCGCCGACATGTCGCCGACAGTCATGTCCTCAGCAAGTTCGGGCTTGATCTTGTCGCGGTCGTAATACGGCACCCCGCCGGGACCGGTTTTCATCTCGTGGGTGATGAGCCGGTCATAGCAATTCCACGACACCTCGTAGCCGGGCACATTGGTCCCGGTACCGTGGATGTCGAGATTATTGGGACCGCTTTCAGAAACGATCAGCAGGGTCTCGGAGCGGGCGTCGGCCTTGGCGGCGGACCAGATCGCCGGAGCGGGCACCATGGCGCCGGCGGCGATCCCGGAGACGGATTTCAAGAAATCGCGACGCTTCATGTGATGCTCCAAACGCCCGAGGGAAACGGCCTGGAACAGCTTCGCAAGGTTTGTGCCAAAACTTGACGGAACCCTAACTCGGGTTTAAGCGCATGATCCAGCTATGGAATATTTGAAGGGCGCCCTTACCGCTATCGCGAAGGAGTGAGCTCTCATTGCATACAAAGAGGATTCTTTGCTCATATACAGTGCAAATATTCGGGACGCCTTTTTCTTGTGCGTCACCGGCTGCTCACCCGCGGGAACGCAGCCCCTGTCCGTCACGCCGGCCAGAGCAACTCCTGTAACTCGAACAAGTTAGCGGCCTTCTGTTGCCAATCCTCAATGCAGATGTGCCTGTTGGGATCGCTGGAGCGATGAAGCAGAAGCAGCGCCATCAGCCGGCGCTTCATGGTGAAATTGATATCCGCGTTCGAATATCCGAACCCTTCGAACAGGCTTCGGACGCGGCGCGGCATCCCGGCGGTCATGAAGGCGCTCGGGCCCAGCAGGTCGTATTCGCCCCATCCCGTCATCACGTCGCCGAAATCGATCAGCCCTGACAGCCGCCAACCTTCGCTTTCGCGGCTCAACAGGAAATTCTCCGGAATGTATTCTCCGGTCAGGATCACGGGCGGTGTGTCCAGGGGAATGAGCGCTGCCGCATCGCGAAGCAGTTCGTCCAGCCCGTCGAGATATTTTTGCGGCAGTCCGAGACGCTCATGCCGCGCGCGACATCCTTCGATCTGCTTTGACATGAACTGGCGCCAACGCGGTTCAATGCGCGACAAATCGCCCACCGGCACCCGCTGTACTTCCGCGATGGTCTCGCCGATCTGAGTGAGGAGACGCTCTTTCTGATCCTCAGGCAGCGCAGGCCACGCTTCCGTGCCGAGGATGCCGGGCAGACGCGTGATGACCAGATATGGCCATTGGTCGCGTTCGCCTTCGAGCACGATTTCCGGAATCGGGACGCTGAGCCGTCCGCGAAGCTGTGCCAGCGACATGCGCTCGGACACGAACTGGCCGCGCAGGAATGGCGGGAAAATCTTCAGGATCAGCCGGTCATCGAGCCCGACGACGAGATTGGTCCCGGTCGAAAACAAATGCGGATCCGCATGCGGCAATCCGTGACTGCGCGCGATATCAAGCGCCGCCGACAGGCATTGCGACACGTCGGCGCGCCATGCCTGGAAGGCCTCGAAATTCGTCAGGCTCGGTAGTGAGTGCATCAGATGCCGCAACTATCGATCCGGATTCGCCCGCTCGAATTGACGCAGCAGCCGGTTGCCGCGCTCGACGGCGGAATCCAGCGCAGCTTGCGCGGATTTCTTGCCGCTGAAGGCCTGCTCCAGTTCGTCGTCGATCACATCGCGAATCAGAACGAACGATCCAAGCCGGACCCCCCTCGAATTTTCGGTCGGCGCTTTCAAGGTAATCTGCTCGATCGAGATCGCCGTACCGGGATTGCGTTCGTAGAAGCCCTGTGCGCGGGTCAAATCGAAGGCGGCTCGGGTAATCGGCAGATAGCCGGTGTTCTGGTGCCAGGCGGCCTGAATCTCCGGCTTCGACAGGTATCCGAAGAACTTGGCGACGCCCTTGTATTCGGCGCGCTGCCGGTCGCGCAGCACCCACAATGTGGCGCCGCCGATGCTGGTGTTTTGCGGCGCGCCTTCGACGTCGGGCCAATACGGCAACATGCCGTATCCCACCTCGAATTTCGAGTTGGCCCTGATATCGGCGCGCGTCGCCGAGCTCCCTAAGAAGATTCCGCATTCGCCATTTTGAAACCGCGGCTCCGCCGAGGTGGAGCGGCCGCTGTAGTCGAACACCTTGGTGGTCTGCCATTCCGCCAGCTGTGCAATGTGGCGCACCATCACCGGATTGTTGAACGTCAGCACCGCATCGAGACCGTCGAAGCCATTGGCCTTGGTCGAGATCGGCAGATTGTGAAATGCCGAAAAATTCTCGACGTTGATCCATGAAGGCCAGGACGTCGTCAAACCGCAAACGGTCCCGGAAGCACGCAACCGCTTCGCTGCCGCGCCGACTTCGGGCCAGGTCTTCGGTGCCACTTCGGGGTCGAGCCCGGCGGCGCGAAACTGATCCTTGTTATAATACAGCATCGGCGTCGAGGCATTGAACGGGAATGACAGCATGTTGCCGGCGACGTCGGCATAGTAGCCGGTGACGGCCGGAAGATATTCAGCCGGAGCAAAGGCCTCATGTTCGTCCCGCATCAATTCGAACACGGGATAGATCGCGCCTTTCGCAGCCATCATGGTCGCAGTCGCGATTTCGCTGACCTGGACGATGGTGGGCTGGCTCCGCGAACGAAACGCGAAGATCGCCGCCGTTACGGTTTCGGTGTAATTCCCTTTGTAGCTCGGCACGATCCGGTATTCGGATTGCGATGCGTTGAAATCCGCAGCGAGCTTGTCCAACTGCCGGCCGAGTTCGCCCGACATGGCATGCCACCACATGATTTCGGTGACCGCCCAGGCCGGAGAGGCTGACATGAACGCCACGGCGACAGCAGCGAGTTGCAAAAACCTCAAAGCCGACCTCACAATGAAACCATTCCAATCTGGCGCGGTCGAAACGCAATTCTCACGTCACGCGCCCAAACCCCGCGCCGGCGGGTTCAAATCCGAAAAGGCCGATCGCGGCGCAGCATTGACGATATCAGCGACGCTGTCAGGATAGCCATATCTCACCGGCTTCTGCTAATCTCACTGGCTTCTTCTAAAGTTGCATTGAACCTTTTTTTCCCGCCGTAGACATCATCATAAGGGAATGAAGTTGCCTGTGTACAGCCGCGCCGGCCTTTCGCGGACCGTAGCACTCGTTGGCGCGCTGTTTTTGACGGCGGTCTCGACGAGCGCGGTCGCGCGTGTATTTTGTTCGGCTGCTACTCAGAGCGAGGATTATCCGACCATCCAGGCGCTGCGCTTCACGGGTAGCGTGATCGCGGAGCGCGGCGAGCAGACCCGCGCCGGGGCCATCGATCGCACTCGGACCAACGTCGCGTTGATCGGGAATTCCGTGCTGGCGAAGAATGTGCTGGCGATGCCGTTTCTGTTTCGCTCCATTGAGCATTTGCAGAAGCTGACGGACGGACCGATCGGCAACGAAATCCTAAACAGTTTCGACCCTTATCAGCGCGATCCCGCAACCGCGGAACCGATCGAGCGAAGTCGCAAGGTGGAGTGAATTGGTCTTGGGTACACCCGAGCAGGACCAGACTGTGGAACGGCCGGCGGGCTTCGCCGCGCGCGGTCGTTTTCGCATCGTCACGCTGCTTCGGGCGGTACCGATCCGCTGGCGCATCCTGTCGATCGCCGCGCTGAACTCGGCGGTCGTCGTGGTGCTTTCCGTCATGATCTGGAACGGCGCGCAGGTGCTCGGTTCGGCCTGGGACGACGTCCGGCAAGTGCGCGAGTCGGACAAGATCCTGGCGTTGCTGGAAAGCGAAACCGGCCGCCTGCAGAATCTGATCCATCGTTACATCAATCAACCGAGCCCTGAGCTGTTCGCGGAGATATTGCTGTTGCGCGAGGCAGTTCTCGGTACGCTTACCACCCGCGCGTCGACCGATCCGATGCTGTCGGGATCGGTCGCGGAGCTTGAGCGCGTCACCGAGCGTTTCCTGAACGGCTTCGGCGAATTGCGCGGCGTCCAGGCCACCATTTCGAAAACCTACGAGGAACAGGTCTTGACCCCCGCCAGGGAAATGGCCGGGCTTTATTCGATCATCGAAGGCGCGACAGGGCACCGCGATGCGTTGATCTGGCCGTCGCTTGGCAAGTCCCGCGAGGCGTTTACCGCCATGCTGGTCGCCGCCAACGCCTATTATCTCTCGCTGGCGACGGCATCGGCCGAGGAAGCCCGCCGCAGCACCGAGACGATCGAGAAGACCATACCGGTCATGTCCGACCTCGCCGACAACGACCTGCAGCGCATGGCCTTGCGGCGATTGAATGCGCGGACGGTGGCGCTGCGGGAAGGGCTGGCGAAATTATCCGAGGAGCTCGCGAGCCGGACCGAGCTCTTGCGCAATACCATCGACGCCAGCCAGGCCGACGCCATCGGCGCCATCGATCGATTGTCGGTCAAGATGCGGCAGCGCGAGCAGAAAGCGCAGGAGACATTCGATCGGACGCTGGCCGATATATCCCGCAGGGTGATGTCCATCGCCGTGATTTTTCTCGGCATCATCATCACCGCGGGCGTCCTGATCGCGCTGAGCATCCGGCTGCCCTTGCATCAGATCATGGCGGCGATGCACGCGATCACCACGGGCGATTACGACCGGCGCGTGCAAGGCACGGATGCCACGGACGAGGTCGGCGCGATGGCCCGCGCGGTCGAGGTATTCCGCGAAAACGCCATCGCCAAAAGCAAGACCGAAGACGAGCTGCGCAATTCCAAGGAGAAGGCCGAGAGCGCCCTGCTCGAACTGAACGCCGCCCAGCAAAACCTGATCGACGCCGAACGTCTGGCGGCGCTTGGCGGCCTGGTCGCCGGTGTCGCCCATGAAGTGAACAACCCGATCGGCATCAGCCTGACGGTGGCGTCGAGCTTCGCGCGCCGCGCGGAAATGTTCGAGGCCGAGTTGAGATCCGATGGCCAGTTGCGCCGCTCTCAACTGGAGGAATTCGTCCGGACCTCGCGCGACGCAGCCCAGCAACTGGTGGCGAACCTGCATCGCGCCGGGGAACTGATCCAGTCCTTCAAGCAGGTGGCGGTGGACCGCTCGCATGCGGAACGCCGGCAGTTTGGCCTGAGCGAGGCGACCGACCAGATCATCGCCAGCCTGCGGCCGGTCCTGAAGAAGGCGGCGATCGCCCTGTCGGTCGACGTGCCCGAGGGCCTGGTGATCGACGGCTATCCGGGCTCCTATGGGCAGATCCTGACCAATCTCTTCCTCAACGCGGCAAATCATGCATTCCCCGACGGACGCTCCGGAACGATCTCGATTTCGGCCAGGCCCCGCGGCAGTGACGACGTTGAGATCATTTTTGCCGACAATGGGGCCGGGATGACGCCGGACGTGCAGCGGCAGGCGTTCGACCCGTTCTTTACCACCCGCCGCAACGAGGGCGGCACCGGGCTCGGCTTGCACATTGTCTATAATCTTGTCACTCAGCAGCTTGGCGGCCGCATGATGCTGGATTCAAGGCTGGGACAAGGCACCACATTTCGCATTATCATGCCGAGGGCCGCCAAAGGCGGCTCCGCAGACGCAACAAGCGACGGGACCCCTCAATGGCCGAACAGGACGATGTCCTCCACCTGATCGACGATTCCGGCGTAGCTCCGGAGGCATCGACCGCGCGCCGATGGAAGGTCGCGGTGATCGACGACGACCAGGCCGTGCACGAAGGCACGCGATTTGCGCTGAGCGACTACAATCTCAATGGGCAGAAGCTCGAGATCCTCTCGGCCTATTCGGCGGCCGAGGGCCGGGAATTGATGCGAGCGCACCCCGATATCGCCGCCGTGCTGCTCGACGTCATCATGGAAACCGACGCCGCCGGCCTCGATCTCGTCGAGTACATCCGCAATGAAATCAAGAACGAGACCGTCCGCATCATCCT
>DATHHQ010000603.1:0-4910 GCA_035490095.1 Bradyrhizobium sp. | reverse complement strand
TTGGTGGCTCGCCAGGGGAAGCCATCGACGCCTCGCCAGCTTGGTGACGCCAGAATGGGGATGGCGGGTTCGATCACGATGTCTGCCGCCCCCCAGCCGGGAAGGGACGCAACGCGGTCCCGGAGTGCAGTCGCTTCCATTGCCGTTTCAGTCATAGCTACGTCTGGTCTCTCACAATACTGGGGCCGGCCAAGCCGGCCAGCGTCCGTCGCAGTTTGATCGAGAAGGATGCAAAAGGGATGCCTCGCGCTCCACCAAATCATGCCGTTGGAAGCGACGGCCTACCCCTGCACGGGCCATATTCGCTATCCGACGTGTAGGTCCGGAGCGTTGTCCGGATTCCCCGGAGGATGCATGCCTGCCCAAAAAATGATCGGAATGAGCCTTGCCGAACTGGCTGACGCGTACGCCTCGCGAAGCCTTTCGCCGGTCGAGGTCGCAAACGATGTCCTCACGCACGCCGAAGCCGTGAACGGCTCGATCAATGCCCTCTTCAGCTTTCGTCCCGAACAGGCCATTGCGAGTGCGCGACAGTCGGAAGCACGCTGGAAAGCCAAGACGGCGCTGGGGCCGCTTGACGGGGTTCCGATGACGGTCAAGGACAGCGTCGCCATGGTCGGCTGGCCCTATCTCCACGGCATCGGGGCGAACCGCTCGCAACCGCCATCGAACTACGATTCACCGCCGGTCATTGCCCTTCGCGAGGCGGGGGCGGTGATTTTTGCCAAGACGACCATGCCGGATTGCGGCCTGATGGCGTCCGGGATCAGTTCGCTGCACGGCGTCACCCGCAACCCATGGGGACTGGCCTGGAATACCGGTGGATCGTCGGCAGGCGCCGGCGCCTCGCTCGCCGCTGGTGCCGGATTCGTTTCGGTCGGAACCGACATCGCGGGCTCGGTTCGGCTGCCAGCCTCCCATTGCGGTCTCGCATCGCTGAAGCCCACCCACGGGCGCGTGCCTCACCTTCCGGCCGATACCATGCGGATGGCCGGCCCCATGGGACGCAGCATCGACGACATCGCCCGCTTGCTGACCGTGCTGGCCCGGCAGGACGAACGCGACACCTGGAGCTTGCCGGCGGATGGCGTGCGATATCACGAAAGGCTCGGCCGTGACGTCAAGGGATTGAAGATCGGTATCCTCACCGACATGGGCTTTGGATCCAAGCCCGAAGCGGAGGTGCGCAACGCGGTGGAAATTGCCGGGCGACTGCTCGCCGGCGCCGGCGCGATCGTCGAGCCGTTCGTCTCGCCGCTCGATTACGACGCCATTGCGCCGATCGACCTGTTCCTGCAGGTGCGCGGCTATCTCGAATACAGTGCGCTGCCGCCGCACACCGACGGCGCGAGCGATATCAACCCCTACGTGCGCGACTGGTGCCTTGGCGGCGCGCGGTATTCCGCCGCCGACCTCTATCGGGCGCTTGGACAAATCGGCAAGATGAAGGCGGCGTTGCTCGCGGCCTTCGAAGGCTGGAACTATGTCCTTGCACCGACGCTCCCTGTGGTGAATTTCCCGGCGGAAGAACCCGGAGTCTCCCGCGAAAGACCGCTCGAGCACTCGCTGTTCACCGCGATGTTCAATCAGACCTGCCAGCCCGCCTCCACGGTCTGCATGGCATTCGACAGCCGGCACCTTCCGATCGGAGTCCAGATCATCGGCCACCGGTTCGACGACCTCGGCGTATTGCAGGTGACGAAAGTCCTCGAACAACTGCGATCGGTGACGATGGACTGGCCATTTCAGCCGCGCGCCTGAGGCGGAATCAACCCGCCTAGAAGCATGATCCGGAAAAGTGGGTACCGGTTCTCCGAAAAGATCATGCTCAAACAAAAAGATAGAGCAGGATGACGATTCGAAGAAAAGTCATCCCGCTCTAGGCTGCGGCTTTTGCTTCGCCGCTGTCGAGAAGATGACAGGCGACGAGACGTCCGGGAGAATGCTCGACCAGTTTCGGGGTTTCGACCCGGCAGCGGCCGAACGCCTTCGGACAGCGCGACGCGAAGCTGCAACCCGGGGGAATGTCGATCGGACTGGGCGGCTCTCCTTCCAGCAGGAAATCCGAGGGGTTGAACGGCTTGTCCTCGAGCGTTGGAGCCGCCGACAGCAGCGCCTTGGTATATGGATGCTGGGGGTCGAAGAACAATTCGCGGTTATCGGCGATCTCGACCATCTCGCCGAGATACATCACTGCAATCCGCGTACAGACCTTCCGCACCATCGCCAGATCGTGCGAGATGAAGACGTAGGTCAGGTCGTTCTTTTCCTGCAACTTCGAGAACAGATCGATCAGCCTGCCCTGCTCGCGCTGGTCCAGCGCGGACAGCGTCTCGTCCAGGATCAGGAGTTTGGGGTCAAGAATAAGCGCCCGCGCGATCGATATCCGCTGGCGCTCGCCGGTGGAGAGTGCGTTGGGCAGTTGATCGTAGAGCTCGGCCGCAAGCCCCACCTCCGCCATCGCCGCAATGACGCGGCGGCGCAGATCGGCCCGCGGTATCTTGCCGCGAATGAGCAGGCTCTCCTCGATCATGCGGCCAACGGTGGTCCGGGGCGGCAGCGCGTTGTAGGGATCCTGTAGCAGAAGCTGGAATTCGTTCCGCTTGCGGATCAGTTCACTCCGCGACAGGCCGCCGAGCGACGTGCCGTTGAGCAGGATGCTGCCCTGGTCCGGTACCTCCAGCCAGGCCAATAGACGGGTCAATGTCGATTTGCCGCACCCGGACTCACCAACAATGCCGAAATTCTCACGCGGCATGATGTCCAATGTCACGCCGCGAACCGCCTGGACATGACTGTACGAGTTGAAGGTACTCCGCTTGCGGGCGCGATAGGTCCGGTAGACCTGCTGCACCTGCATCAGCGGCATCTCGCCCTGCGCCTGACGCCTGACAACCGGCCCTTCCGCCGTCGACCACATGCGCGGCACGCTGGCGATCGCCTTGCGCGTATAATCCATCTTCGGCGCGGCCAGCAGTTCGGCGAAGGCCTGCTGCTCGATAAACCGCCCCTGGTGCAGAATGGCGGTGCGGTCGCCGAACTGGCCGAGGGTCGGCAGCGAGGACGACAGATAGATCGTCGCCATCCGGTGACGCAGGCACAGATCGTGCAACAACGCCACGATCTGGGCTGCGATGGTGACATCCAGCGGTTGCGTGACATTATCGGCGATGAGGACCGCGGGCTCGGCGCAGATCGCGTCGACAATCATCGCGCGCTGCATCATGCCGCCGGAAAATTTCGATGGATAGTCCCAGTAACGTTCCTTGGGCGAGGGAATCCGGACTTCACTGAGGAGCTGCATCACCCGCTCGCGGCATTCGCGCTGATTCCATTCCGGCCGAACACTATGCAGCTTCTCGGCGATCTGGCTTCCCACCGGCACCGTCGGATCGAGCGAGCTTTGCGGCTTCGAACCGATATAGGCGATGTCGCGGCCGGTGCGGACCTCCTGGATCCCCGGCTTGAGAATGTCATGGCCGGCAAAGGCGACCTGGCCTCCCCGATATTCGAGGCTTTCAGGCAGCCAGTTCGCCAGCGCCCGGCTGAGAACGGTCTTGCCTGCGCCGCTCTCTCCGTAGATCCCGAAAATATCCGACGTGTTCAGGCGTAAGCTGATGCGATCGAGGATCGGAGCGGATCCCGGCGTCACCGGCCCCACGGTGAGATCGCTGACTTCGAGAATGAGCGAGAGATCCATGTCAGAGACCCCCGTAGATCCGGTTGCGGGCTTTCTCGAGCGCCGATCCCATCAGATTGATCGACGTCAGCGCGACGGCGAGAAATATGCCGGGGATGGTGGCTATCCACCACGCATTGAGCAGATATTTGCGGGAATCGGCGATGATGCTGCCGAAGCTCGGCGTCGGCGGCTGGATCCCCAACCCGAGAAAGCCGAGGATCGCTTCAAAGATCATCATGCGCGCAACGTCGAGCACGGCCACGAACGCGATCGGTGGCAGGATGTTCGGGGCCGCGAACAGCAGCAGAATGCGCCAGTCTCCCGCCCCGAGAACACGCAAGCCGCGGACATATTCCTTGCCGCGCTCGGCCACGGCGGCACTCCGGGCGACGCGCGCATAAAGCGGCCAGCCCGACAGCGCCAGAACGATGATGATGGTGGCAACAGTCGGCCGGGAGACGCCGAGAATGGTGATGGCCAGAATTATCATCGGGATCGACAGCTGGGCGTCGGTGATCCGCATGATCACGGTATCCCACCATTTGCCCTTGAAGCCCGCAAACAGGCCGAGGCCGCAGCCGATGATAAAGATCAGCACCACCGTGATGACGCCGACGAGGAGCGAGTAACGCAGGCCGATCAGGCTTCGCATCAGCATGTCGCGGCCAAGCTGGTCGGTCCCCAAGGGATGCTCCCAGGTCCATTTGTCGCCGAGATACATCGGCGGCAGGAACTTATCCTTCACGATCATCTTGGTGGCGCTGACCGACGACAGCTCCGGATAGATCGCCGACGCCAGCAGAAGCGTCACCAAGATGAAGAAGCCGACCCGGAAGCTCGGCATTCGCCATGCGGCAAGCAGGATCCGCCGATTGACCGACTGGACTTGCGCCAGTTTCTGCTCCGGTTCTGCCGCGATGATCGTGGTGACCGCCATGATCAGATCTCCACCCGAGGATCGATCATATAGGCGACCAGATCCACGATAATATTGATGAAGACGAATACGGCGCTGGTGGTGATCGCGATGCCCTGAATCACTGGAAAGTCGCGCCCGACCACCGAGACGACTGTCAGATTTCCGAGGCCGGGGTAATCGAAAATATACTCGATCACGAGCACGCCACCGATCAAGGTCGAAAGCTGGATACCGAGCAGGTTCACCAACGGCACCGCTGCATTGCGCAACGCATGGAAGTAGACGATACGGCGCCGCGACAAGCCGCGG
>DATHHQ010000602.1:0-5953 GCA_035490095.1 Bradyrhizobium sp. | reverse complement strand
CCAGGATTTTGTGGTCAAGCCGGTCGGCATCGAGCGGCTGCAGGTGTCGCTGCGCAATGCACTCAACACCAGCGCGCTGAAGGGCGAGCTGCAGCGCATCAGGCACAGCCGCGAAGGCAGGCTGACCTTTGCCGATATCATTACCCGCAGCGAAACCATGGCGGGCGTGCTGCGCACCGCGCAAAAGGCCGCCGCCTCGACAATCCCGGTGCTGATCGAAGGCGCATCCGGCGTCGGTAAGGAATTGTTCGCCCGCGCCATCCATGGCAGCGGCGAGCGCAAATCAAAACCGTTCGTTGCCGTCAACTGCGGCGCGATCCCCGACAATCTCGTGGAGTCGATTCTGTTCGGCCATGAGAAGGGCGCCTTCACCGGCGCCACCGAACGCCATACCGGCAAATTCGTCGAGGCTACCGGCGGAACGCTGTTCCTCGACGAAGTCAGCGAATTGCCGTTGGCGGCGCAGGTGAAATTGCTTCGCGCGCTGCAGGAAGGCACGGTCGAGGCCGTCGGCGGGCGCAAGCCGGTGAAAGTCGACGTCCGCATCATTTCCGCGACCAACCGCAAGTTGCTCGATCGCGTCAAGAGCGGACAATTCCGCGAAGATTTGTTCTATCGCCTCCACGTGCTGCCGCTGACGATTCCTCCCTTGCGGATGCGCCGCGAAGATATCCCGCATCTGCTGCGGCACTTTCTGGCGAGGTTCTGCGCCGAAGAAAATCGCCCCATTACCGGCATCAGCGGCGAGGCGATGACTCACCTGTCGCAACTCGATTGGCCCGGCAATATCCGCCAGCTCGAGAACGCGGTTTATCGGGCCGTCGTCATGAGCGACAGCGACCAGCTCGGCGTTGCGGATTTTCCGCAGGTCTCCACGCAACCAATAGCCATGCCGGAAACATACCATCAGGTCGAACCGCTGATCGTTGACCCCGCATTTCACTCGACCGTGCCGGCGATGGTTTCCGGTAATGAGATACCTATAGCGCCGTTGCCGACCGCCGGGACGCTGGCGATGCTGACGAGATCAGGAGAAATGCGGCCGCTCGAAGAGATGGAGATCGAGATCATCAGGTTCGCGATCTCGCATTATCGCGGACAGATGTCAGAGGTCGCGCGCCGGCTGAAGATTGGCCGTTCGACGCTTTACCGCAAGCTCGATGAGGCTACCGCCGACGATTCGGCGGCTGGCGGCGCAAACGATGCGAACTGAAGATCGATGCTTGAATGTGGCGCTCCGGTGTCCGAAACAAAAAGGCTCAAGACATCAACGATTCCAGAACATTTGAACCGTTGCTTAGCGGTGACAGACAAACCGCAAGGTGCGTGGCAAAAGCGCGCAATGCGTTGAAATGGGGACCGCTTGAAGTCAGTTTGTCGTGAGTTGCCCGGGTGGCGCTGGTTGGATGCGAGGGCCACGTATATCGTCTGCGCATGAATCGTTGCATGCAGGCGGAAGCTGTGACGGACGATACCAAGAGCTGTTCCATGCCGGAGCGGCTTCGCCAAGGGGTGTGACGATGCGTGACTGTTGGAAGAACCGTGCTGGATTTGACCGCGTGCTAATGGCCGTCGCGGCGACCTTCCTCACGGTATCCGCGACTTCAGCACTTGCCCAGGCCGATCCGGCCCGCAGCGCTGCGGAGCTTGCGATCGACGCCGCGATCCCGCGTCCCGAACCTGCAAACCTGCCGCCTCCGACCATTAACGACTTCAAGCTCGACACCACCGCGACGGTACCCGACGCAGCGAAGACCAAACCATCCGATATCGTCACCGCTCCGGCGGCAGATACCAGGAAGAACGACACGGCGACCACCACGCCGGCGTCGCCCCCGGCTGCGGCCACCACAACGCCATCGGCTGAACCCGTGGCGGAACCAACCAAGGCAGCAAGCAACGTCGCGCCGGCAGATCAGCCGGTCGCCGACAAACTGCGCGAAATGCTGGGCACCAAATCATTGCGCTATTTCGACCGTAAGGCCGAACGCGCCGCGGTGGAAAAGTTTTACGCCACGCGCGAATTCGCGCCGCTGTGGACCCAGGCCAGCACTCTGAATGCGAGCGGCAAAGGCGTCGTCGCACGTCTCAGGGATGCCGCCTCCGATGGTTTGAATCCCGCCGACTATCCGGTGCCGGATTTCACTGCGGCGACCACGCCGGATTTGCTTGCGGACGCCGAGCTGAAGCTGACCGCCAGCATGCTGGACTACGCACGTCAGGCGCAGAGCGGCCGGATGCACTGGTCGCAGGTCAGCGGGGACATCCAATATCCGGAGCATCCGACCGATGCCAGCGAAGTGCTGACGAATGTCACCACCGCCAAGGATGCGTCCGCAGCACTTGACAGCTATAACCCGCCACAGAAGCTCTACCGCGAATTGAAGGCGAAGCTTGCCGAGTTGCGCGGCCAGGGCGAAGGCAAGGTGGTTCCGCTTTGGGAAGGGCCGGCGCTTAAATTCACGCCGGCCAGCAAGAAGCAGCCCGCGATCGAGATCGAAGATGCACGCGTGCCGCTGCTGCGTGCCAAGCTCGGCATCACCGAAAACGCCGACGACAGTCATTACGATGCCAAGGTCGCCGAGGCGGTACGTAAATTCCAGGCGGGCGCCGATCTCAAGGCCACCGGCATTCTGGACGACCGCACGGTGAAGGCATTGAACAGCCCCAAGCGCGACCGCCAGATCGACACCGTGATCGTCAACATGGAGCGTTGGCGCTGGCTGCCGCGCCAGCTTGGCGCGCCCTCGCTCGGCAATGCCTACGTCATTCTCAACATCCCGGACTATACGCTCAAGGTGATGCAGAATGGCGCACCGGTCTGGAACACTAAGGTCGTAACCGGAAAGCCGGGGATTCACGCGACGCCGCTGCTGACCGAGACGATGAAGTTCATCACGGTCAATCCGACCTGGAACGTGCCGCCGTCGATCATCTACAACGAATATCTGCCGGCCTTGCAGCAGGATCCAACCGTGCTCGACCGCATGGGACTGAAGCTCGAGCGCGCCCGCGACGGCAGCATTCACATCTCGCAGCCGCCCGGCGAAGCCAACGCGCTCGGGCGCATTCGCTTCAATTTCCCGAACAAGTTTCTGGTGTACCAGCACGATACGCCGGACAAGCATCTGTTCGCCAAGGAGGAACGCCCGTTCAGTCACGGCTGCATGCGGGTGCAGAATCCGGATCAATACGCCGCGACGCTGCTGAACATCACGATGCCGAACGAGCACTACACGCCCGACAAAATCCGCGGCATGTATGGTCGCAGCGAGATCGACATCAAGTTCCCGACACCGATACCGGTCAATATCACCTACCAGACGGCGTTCGTGGATGACGCGGGCAAGTTGCAGCTGCGCAAGGATGTCTACGGCCGCGACGCAACCATGCTGGCGCTGCTTCGCAACTCCAGAAGCAAGGATCTGGAAAGCGTGGTCGCACACGCCCAGCCAAGCTACAGCCGGCCGAGCGGCAATCTGCCGGCAGGCGTCAACTTTGCCAGCGACAACACGTTTTCCTCCGGACCTTCGTTTTCTTCCGGACCTTCGTTCTTCGAACGGCTGTTCGGAGGGCCGACGGCTTCGCCCCCAGTGCCGCGCGGTCGAATACCGCAACGGCGGTTGTTCGACCGCTGATTTTCTACCGCGGTCAACGAGTGACCTGAATTCCCCAGCCTGATCAATAGCCTCGCCATTTGGCGAGGCACGCCTTGTTAACCATTCTCCATCCAGGATTAACCAGTGGGCACTTTTTCGCCACACTCGACGGGTTAGGTTAAGACTGACTTGGGGACAGGGTGCAAATCTCGACAAACCCTCCCGCGTTAAGACTGCGTTAACGCTCTTTCGCCACATGGGGTAGCGAGAGAGTTCATTGATCGGCGTTCTCTGGGTGGGCTCATACGTGCTGGCTGGTTTCGCACGCCAATTCAATTCGCTGTCGTTTCCAAAGGCCGGGTATCATCTTGGCCTGACTTCGCTATTGCTCCTGGCTGGAGCCGGATCGGTCCATGACGCGACCGCGCTCAACGAAACCCGCACCCTTTCGTTCCACCACACCCATTCCGAAGAAGATCTCACCGTCACTTTCAAGCGTGACGGGCGCTACGACGAAGAGGCGCTGAAGCAGCTCAATCATCATCTCCGCGACTGGCGCAGCCAGGAGCAGACCACGATGGATCGTCGCCTGTTCGACATCCTCTGGGAAGTCTACCGCGACGTCGATGGCAAGAAGCCGATCCAGATCATTTCCTCGTACCGCTCCCCCGCGACCAACGCCATGCTCCGCCGCCGTTCCTCCGGGGTGGCCCGCTTCAGCCAGCACATGCTCGGCCACGCCATGGATTTCTACATTCCGGACGTACCGCTTGAGCAAATCCGCTTCGCCGGGCTTCGCCTGCAGCGCGGAGGCGTCGGGTTCTACCCGACATCAGGATCGCCCTTCGTCCATCTCGATACCGGCAGCATTCGGCACTGGCCACGAATGACGCACGATCAGCTCGCCCAAGTGTTCCCGGACGGCCGCACCGTGCATGTTCCGTCTGACGGCAACCCGCTGAAAGGCTATGAGCTCGCCCGCGCCGACGTTGAAAAACGCGGCGACGACGCTTCGGCGAAGGGCAAACCGGGACTGTTCGCCGCTTTATTCAAGGGTAAATCGAACGACGAGGATGACGAGGGGGCCAACGCCCCGGTTGCCGGCGAAAAGCCTGCTCCGGCTGGCTTGATGGCCGCCGCCAAATCCCCCGACCCGGTGCCGATGCCGCGCTCGAAACCGCAGGTTGGCGCGACTTTCCAGCTGGCCTCGGCCGACATGCAGACCGGCCAGCCGGCAAAATCCAGGCAGGCCGCAGCGACGTCACCTGAAAAGTCCGAAGGCAAACCGCAGACACCGGCTGATATCATCAATGCCCGCGGCTTCTGGGACGACGCCCCCACAACGCCGAAACAGGCAACTCCCTCGCAGATCGCGGCCATCACCGCCCGCCAGGCGGTTACCTCCGCCGATCCGCAATCGACCGCAAGTATTTCCGCCGCGTTCCGGGCGCTGGCCTATGCGCCGGTTGCAAATTCACCGGTTGACCGCTCGAATATCGTCGCGGCCAGCGCGCCGATACCGCGCAGCGGCCGGACCGCATCGGCCACTCGCAATGCAATGGCCGCTGCCACGATCGACCAGGTCGTCGCCAAGGGACCGCAGAATCAGGACAGCGTGATCACGACGTCGACGCGGATCGCCGCTGCCACCGGCAACGCGGTCTGGATGCGCATCATGATCCTGGCGCCGAGCGCAAGCGCGTCGCTGTCCACGACGGTGCTGGGCGATACCGACATGACCTTGATGCGGATACATTTCGTCAAGCCGCAGGCAATCGTCTCCATGAGCTTCTCGGAAGATCCGCAAATGGGGCTCGTCTCCGATCAGTTTACCGGATCGGCAGTTGCGACGCTGGCGACGCAGCGGTTCATGATGCGGACCGCATCGCTGCGCTGAGCGCTGCTGCGTAAATCCAACCGCTTTTCACAATTTCAGCGTCGTCCTCGCGAACGCGAGGACCCATAATCCCTGACTTCGCGAATGAGGTTGGAGCCAGTTCCACGCACCTCTTGACCGCCCGTGGTTATGGATCCCGGCGTCCGCCGGGACGACGCGAGAACTATCGCTTCACAACATCCCCAGCGCCTGCATGTAGGTGTCGAGAATGGTTTCCTGCTCGGCGCGCTCGTTGGCGTCCTGCTTGCGCAGCCGCACGACCGCGCGCAACGCCTTGACGTCGTAGCCGTTGCCCTTGGCCTCGGCATAGACGTCGCGGATATCGTCCGAGATGGTCTTCTTCTCTTCTTCCAGCCGTTCGATGCGCTCGACGATGGCCTTGAGCTGGTCTTTTGCAAACGTTGTCGCAGGCTCTTCCTTGAGGGCGGCAGCAGAGGTGGCCATCGGATACTCCTGA